>NZ_JBITRU010000003.1:92437-400120 GCF_044540255.1 Streptomyces sp. NPDC086080 | reverse complement strand
TGTTGAGTTCTCAAGGAACGGACGCTTCCTTTGTACTCACCCTCTCGGGCTTTCCTCCGGGCTTCCCTTCGGTCTTGCGTTTCCGACTCTATCAGATCCTTTCGGGCCTGATTCCCAGTCGGCGGGTTTTGCCGTTGAGCCGATGACTTTCACCTGTCGGCCTTTCGACGTTCACTACGTTAGCCGATTCCCTCGCTCGATTCATAATCGTGCGCTGCGGTTATCGAATTCAGGCATGCTGACATGACGAATTCGACCCCGCTGAGGGGTGATCGTAGGTAGTGGGTTGGCCGCTTCCGGCTGCAGGCGATCGCCGTACCCGGGTCAAGCGGCTCGGGCTACATTACGCACCTTCCGAGGACGAGTCAACTTCGGCGGCGCCGTGGCACATGAGCGCGGTACGGACTCACCCTCGGGTCGTTGTCGACCCTGTGGCGCCAGGTGTGCAGAGCTCCCTCGCCGGAGAGGCCAACAACAAGCAGGAGCACGGCGCACAGCGGCTCAGGCTCCGGCGGGCGGTTTGGCTCTCGGACTCAGTCGGTAGGCCGAGACCGTTGGATCACCGGCGAGGTAGAACCGGTGTTGCCAGTCGTGGGCCTTGCTCACTCCTACCCGAGGACCGACCTGGATGAGCGCGGCGGGTACCGACTCGCCCTCGGACAACATGACCGAGGTACCTGTCAGGAGGTCTGCGCCGTTGTGCTCCGCCGTGATGCCGAGTGCCTGGCAGAAGTTCCCCGGACCTCGGGCAAGCCGTGGGTTCTCGACCCTCTCCCCTCGTCGCTTGCGTGCCAGGTCTTCCCCCTCGATGACCCTGCCGGCCCGGATGAGGACGGCCGAGGCGATGCCGTCCGTCCCGGTGACGATGTTGGCGCACCAGTGGAGGCCGTGGGACCGGTAGACGTACAGGTGTCCCGCGGGTCCGAACATGACGGCGTTGCGGGGTGTCCGGCCTCGGTAGGCATGGGAAGCCGGGTCAGCGGTACCGGAGTACGCCTCGGTCTCCGTGATGGCGATGCGCACGGTCCCCTCGGGGGTCTTGCAGGTGAGGACGCTCCCGAGCAGCTTGGGGGCGACCTCTTCAGCGGGGTGGGCAAGGAAGTCGATGTTCATGCCGGCCGCCGGGCCGTGCGGCCGCGGTGAGCGTGGGAGCCCGGGGCGTTCGGACCGTCGTATGTCTCCGCCTCGGTCAGGCGGAGGTGGATCGGACCGTCCGGAGTGCTCCGGACCAGGGCGGGGCGGTCGACGAAGTTCCTGGGCAGGGGCGTACGGTCGGGGGTCGCGATCATGGCGTCCGAGGGTACTGCAGACGGCCGGTGCCCCGGGGTGGTCACGGGACGTCGTACTTGTCAGGGTGAGGGTCGACGGAACCGGCCACGGCCGGATCGCGTTGTTAGGGATCAGCGGTCCTTGCACAGAAGCAATGGCAGGACGACAAAGGGGAGAGACATGGCGTTCAAGAAGCTGCTGGCGAGTCTGGGAGCCGGCGGGGCCTCGGTCGAGACGGAGCTGCACGAGGTCAACGTCGTCCCGGGCGGGGTCGTCCAGGGCGAGGTGCGGATCCAGGGCGGGTCCGTGAACCAGCAGATCGAGGGTCTGTCGGTCGGTCTGCAGGCCAAGGTCGAGGTGGAGAGCGGCGACGAGGAGTACAAGCAGAACATCGAGTTCACGAAGTCGTCGCTGGGCGGGGCCTTCGAGCTGCAGGCGGGTGCCGTGCACGCGGTGCCGTTCGGGCTGGAGATCCCCTGGGAAACGCCGATCACGATGATCGACGGGCAGCCGCTGCGCGGGATGAACATCGGTGTGACCACCGAGCTGGCCATCGCGCGAGCCATTGACTCCGGTGACCTGGACCCGATCAACGTGCACCCGCTGCCGGCGCAGAAGGCGATCCTGGACGCGTTCATCCAGCTGGGCTTCCGCTTCAAGAGTGCCGACATGGAACGTGGTCAGATCCGCGGCACCCGGCAGAGGCTGCCGTTCTACCAGGAGATCGAATTCTTCCCGCCGCAGCAGTACCGGGGGCTGAACCAGGTCGAGCTGAGCTTCGTGGCCGACGAGCAGGCCATGGATGTCGTGCTGGAGATGGACAAGAGGCCGGGTCTTTTCAGCGAGGGCAGTGACACCTTCCGTTCCTTCAAGGTGGGGCTGAACGACTACCAGGGGACCGACTGGGCGGCGTACCTCAACCAGTGGCTGTCGGAGGTCGGCAGCAAGCGCAACTGGTTCTAGGCTCGGTTCCGACCGAACGCAGACGATCAGGAGGTACCGAGGTGACCGAGCTCAAGCGGCGGCCGCTCCCCCACGACTTCCATCCGCCCGTGCCGTCGTTCACGGTGACGAGCGACGATGTGACGCAGGGAGCACCGCTCAAGGATGCTCAGGTCCACGCGGCCGGCAACACCTCGCCGCAGCTGCGCTGGGAGGGTTTCCCGCCGGAGGCCAAGAGCTTCGCCGTGACCTGCTACGACCCGGACGCCCCGACGGGCAGCGGGTTCTGGCACTGGGTGGTGTTCGACATCCCGGCCTCGGTGACCGAACTGCCGGCCGGTGCGGGCAGCGGCTCGTTCGAAGGTCTGCCGGAGGGTGCCGTCCACGCGCGCAACGACTACGGCAGCAAGGACTTCGGCGGGGCCGCGCCGCCGCCCGGGGACGGGCCGCACCGGTATGTGTTCACGGTGTACGCCGTGGATACGGAGAAGCTGGGCCCGGACTCGGATGCCTCTCCCGCCGCCGTGGGCTTCAACCTGCGCTTCCACACGATCGCCCGCGCTCATCTGGTCGGTGAGTACGAGGTGCCCGCGTCGTCCTGAGGGGTCCGAGCGGCCCCGGGCGTTCATCGAACGTTTGCCCGTCCCTGGTCTTGGAATTGATCAGGGGCGGGCATTTTTGTTGCCGGAGGTCGCGGGGGTCACCTCCCGCAGGAGCGATGGATATTGCGTTGTCCATCTCGGCGTGCCCGGCCAGAGTTGATCCCAGCCCGCCGAGGGGTGGGCCGGTGCACACAGGAGGTGGGCTGGTATGCGGGACACGCTGGTGCTGAACGCGAGCTTCGAGCCGTTGTCGACGGTGACGCTGAACCGAGCCGTCGTTCTGGTGCTTCAGGACAAGGCCGTCGTCGAGCAGGCCCACCCCGAACTGCGGATGCGTGGAGCCGCTGTCGACATACCGGCGCCCCGGGTGATCAGGCTCTGCCATTACGTGAGGGTGCCGTTCCGAAGACAAGCGCCGTGGTCGAGGCGGGGCGTTCTGGTACGGGACCGGCACCGGTGCGCGTACTGCGGACGGCGGGCCACCACGGTGGACCATGTGGTGCCGAGGTCGCACGGTGGGCAGGACACCTGGCTGAACACGGTGGCGTCGTGTGCGCAGGACAACCACCGGAAGGCGAATCGGACGCCTGAGCAGGCGGGTATGCCGTTGCTGCGGGCGCCGTTCGAGCCGACACCGGCCGATGCGATGCTGTTGGCGCTGGGCGCCGCGGAGTTCGAGGCGTTGCCCGAGTGGTTGGCTCTCGACGCCGCGTGACGGCTGGGCCACGGAGGCGTGGACTGACACGGCCCCGCACCCCTGAGGGTGCGGGGAACGTGAGCCACCACGGTTTCCCTAGTCGATCGACGGCTTTTCGCGGCGTTCCTGGGCGGGGACGTTGGGGGTCGGGGCACCGTTGCCGCCCAGCCCTCCGAAGTTGCCCATCGCGCCGGAGAGGCCCTTGAGGGCGTCGCCGATTTCGCTGGGGACGATCCAGAGCTTGTTGGCGTCGCCCTCGGCGATCTTCGGGAGCATCTGGAGGTACTGGTAGGACAGCAGCTTCTGGTCCGGGTCGCCGGCGTGGATGGCCTCGAAGACCGTACGGACGGCCTGGGCCTCTCCCTCCGCGCGCAGGGCCGCTGCCTTGGCCTCACCTTCGGCGCGCAGGATCTGGGACTGCTTCTCGCCCTCGGCGCGCAGGATCTCGGACTGCCGGACGCCTTCGGCCTGGAGGATGGCGGCGCGCTTGTCACGGTCGGCGCGCATCTGCTTCTCCATCGAATCCTGGATGGAGGTGGGCGGTTCGATGGCCTTGAGCTCGACGCGGTTGACGCGGATGCCCCACTTGCCGGTGGCCTCGTCGAGGACGCCGCGCAGCGCCGCGTTGATCTCCTCGCGGGAGGTGAGGGTCCGCTCGAGGTCCATGCCCCCGATGATGTTGCGCAGGGTGGTGACGGTGAGCTGCTCGATGGCCTGGATGTAGCTGGCGACCTCGTAGGTGGCGGCCCGGGCGTCGGTCACCTGGTAGTAGATGACGGTGTCGATGTTGACGACCAGGTTGTCCTGGGTGATGACCGGCTGGGGCGGGAAGGGGACGACCTGTTCGCGCAGGTCGATGCGGTTGCGGATGGTGTCGATGAACGGGACGACGATGTTGAGGCCCGCGTTGAGTGTCCGTGTGTAGCGGCCGAAGCGCTCGACGATGGCCGCGCTGGCCTGTGGGATGACTTGGATCGTCTTGATCAGGGCGATGAAGACCAACACCACCAGGATGATCAGGACGATGATGATCGGTTCCATCGTCGGTTCCCCGAACCCTTCTTAGCCTCGGCGCCTACGGCGTCTTGTTGCCTGTGGAAGATCTCGCGGTCGAAGATCTTGCTGGTCGAGTCTGACAGACCATCGGTGCAACTGGGAGGTTGTTCGGCTCAGTTGTGTCGCGGGGGTCACATGATGACGGCCGTGGCTCCCTCGATGTCCACCACGTCCACTTCCTGGCCCGCTTCATAGGCCTGGCCCGCTTCGAGGGCGCGTGCCGACCAGACCTCGCCGGCCAGTTTGATCCGGCCGCCGGATCCGTCGACGCGCTCCAGGACGACGGCCCGTTTGCCCTTCAGGGCGTCCACGCCGCTGGCGAACTCGGGCCGCTGGGCGCGCTGTCTGCGTGCGATGGGGCGTACGAGAGCGATGAGCGCGGTCGAGACGACGGTGAAGACCACGACCTGGGCGACGGCTCCGCCGCCGAAGATGCCGGAGACCAGCGCCGCGGCCACGGCGCCGACCGCGAGCATGCCGAGTTCGGGCATCGCGGTGATCACGAGCCCGATGCCGAGTAGTGTCGCGCCGATCAGCCACCACAGCCATGCGTCGATGTCCACATGCACATGGTAGGACCGCGCACCCGGTCGCCGACAGGGCGCCGATCAGTTTGAACGCGCCGTGCGGCTACGGGTCTTGATTCTCTGTGGGGTTCAGGCCATCGGGAGGCCCTGGGCGGTCCAGCGGTCGCCGACCTGTTCGACGACGAGCGGAAGGCCGAAGCAGAGGGAGAGGTTGCGGGAGGTGAGTTCGAGCTCCAGCGGGCCGGCCGCGAGGACCTTGCCCTGGCGGACCATCAGGACGTGGGTGAAGCCCGGGGCGATCTCCTCGACGTGGTGCGTCACCATGATCATGGAGGGGGCGATCGGGTCGCGGGCGAGCCGGCCGAGGCGGCGTACGAGGTCCTCCCGGCCGCCGAGGTCGAGGCCCGCGGCGGGCTCGTCGAGGAGCAGCAGCTCGGGGTCGGTCATCAGGGCGCGGGCGATGAGGGTGCGCTTGCGCTCGCCCTCGGAGAGGGTGCCGAACTTGCGGTCCAGGTATTCGGACATGCCGAGGCGGTCGAGGAAGGCGCGGGCGCGCTGCTCGTCGATCTCCTCGTACTCTTCCTGCCAGCCGGCGGTCATGCCGTAGGCGGCGGTGAGCACGGTCTGCAGGACGGTCTGCTTCTTGGGGAGCTTGTCGGCCATGGCGATGCCGGCCACGCCGATGCGGGGGCGCAGCTCGAAGACGTCGGTGCCGGGCTTGCCGAGGGTCTCGCCGAGGATGGTGGCGGTGCCCTTGCTGGGGTAGAGGTAGCTGGACGCGAGGTTGAGGAGGGTGGTCTTGCCGGCGCCGTTCGGTCCCAGGATGACCCAGCGCTCGCCCTCCTTGACCGACCAGGAGACCTGGTCCACCAGAGCCCGGCCCTCACGGACCACGGATACGTCCTGAAGCTCCAGAACATCGCTCATGAGCGCGTTGTCTCCCCTTGCAGTGTGGCCGGTCTCGGCAGTCGCGTACGCCTGGTGGGTCGGTCCGCCGCACCCGTGGGCGCAGCCCATCATGAAATCTACGCCACCGGTCGACCCGGACATTCCTCCGGTCCGGTTCTTGGTGGCTGTCTAGGGTGTACGCATGCTTTCCGAACCTCGCTCCGGGCGACTTGCCGCTTGGGGAAACGCCCTGTTCGCCGGACTCGTCTCGCCGGATGACGCCGTGCTCGCCATCGTCGGGGAGGACGCGGTGCACCGGGTGACGGGGCTGCCGGGTGAGTCCGCTCCGGTGGGGCTCACGCTGGCGCTGGGACGGCTGCGGGCGCTCGGGGTGAGCGGGCTGCGGGTGGCTCTGCCGGCGCCGGGGCATCCGCTGGGGCTGAGCGGGCCGCCGGAATTCAACGCGCGGGCGCTGGAGGCGGAGGAGGCGGTGGTCTGCTCGGGGGCCGCGCTGGGCCTGGTGCCGGAGGTGTACGAGGCCGGGCCCGACGGTGATGTGCACGTCGAGGTCGTCTGGCACTGTCTGCCGGTGCGGGAGGCGCCGCCGGCCGATGTGCCCTCGCTAGGAGAGGCGGAGCGGGAGCTGGCGGAGGCGTTGCGGGACGCGACCGAGGTGCTGACGCGGCTGGATGTGGCCGGGTCGGGGCCGGTGGCGGAGGCGGCGATCGACGCGTACCGGGCGCGGGCGTCGGCCTCGCGGGGGCGGGAGGTTCTGGCGCCGGGGTATCCGCCTCGGGCGGTGCGGGTGCTGGAGCTGGCGCAGCGGGTGGGGGCGTTGGTTTCGCTGGCGGGGGGTGTGGGGCACGGGGGTGCGGTGAGCGCGTCGGAGATGTCGGCGCGGGCGGGGGCGTTGCGGCCGGTGGAGCGGACGGCTCGGCGGGCTTTGGTCGCCGCGTACAACTCCGTTGTGGAGGAGCGGGGGGTGGGGTGAGGGGTCGGTGGCTCGTTGGCTCGTTGGCTCGTTGGCTCGGTGCGGGTGGTGGGGCGGGGCGGAGGTGGTCTGCGGGGCCCGGGTTCGCGGGGTGCTGCTGTGTGGGGGCTGGCCGGGGGTGGGTAGCGCAGCCCGGCGCTTGCGGGGTGCCGTCGCGCCCACCCGTGCCGCCCCAGCGGCACGACTGCCCGCGGAGGGCGGCGATGGCGCGGCACGGCGGGCCCGCGGAGGGCGGCGGAGGCGCAGCGCGGGAAGCGTGGGGAGTGGGGGCCCGCGGAGGGCGGCGGAGGCGCAGCGCGGGAAGCGTGGGGAGTGGGGGCGTGGGGCGGGTTGGGTGGGGGTAGGGGGGAGCCCCGGGCGCCGGGGTGGGGCCGGGCGGCCGGGGCTGGGGGGTGTCAGTGGTTGACGGCGGTGTTGCCGAAGGCCGGGTTCAGCAGGCCGATGACATTGACGCTGTTGCCGGACACGTTGACCGGGACGTCGACCGGGACCTGGATGACGTTGCCGGAGACGACGCCCGGGGAGCCCACGGCCTTGCCGTCGGCGTGGCTGCCGTCGGTGGCGGAGGCCATCCCCGTGCCGGCGGCGAGCAGACCGCCGGCCACCATCGTCACGGCCGCTGCCTTCTTCAGGTTCTTCACTTTCCGAGCCCTCCTCGCGATGACTGCGGCAGGCGCCGCAGCGTGCACTGGAGAACGCCCGGAGCCGACGAGGGATACGGCCGTCCGGGGGACATTCCCACTACGGTATGAATCTCGCACCGGAGGGGAACCTTCCGCCTGGCCGCAGGCGTCCGCGTCCGGGGTCAGCCGCTGAGGCCGTGACGTACGGCCCACAGGGCGGCCTGGGTGCGGTCCGCCAGGTCGAGCTTCATCAGAATGTTCGAGACGTGGGTCTTCACGGTCTTCTCGGAGAGCACCAGGGCACGGGCGATCTCCCGGTTGGCCCGGCCGTCCGCGATGAGCCCGAGTACTTCACGCTCCCGCTCCGTGAGGGAACCCCCGCGTCCGGGGCCCGAGCCGGTCTCCTCCTGGGACAGCAGCGCGCCGGCCACCTCCGCCTGGAGCAGGACGTGCCCGGCATGCACGGAACGGATGGCTCCGGCGAGCGCGTCGGGATCGATGTCCTTGTACACGTAACCGGCGGCGCCCGCGCGGAGGGCGGGGACGACCGTGCGCTGCTCGGTGAAGCTGGTGACGATCAGCACGCGCGCGGGGTGGTCCAGTTCGCGGAGCCGGCGCAGGGCGTCGATGCCGTCCATGCCCGGCATCTTGACGTCCATGAGGATGACGTCGGGTCCCAGCTCCTCCGCCAGGGCTACCCCTTCCGCGCCGTCCGCCGCCTCGCCGACGACCTCGATGTCGCCCTGCACCTCGAGGAAGGTGCGCAGGCCCCGGCGTACCACCTGGTGATCGTCGACCAGCAGCACCTTGATCGCGTCAGCCACCGGGGACCTCCATCTCGATGGTGGTGCCCTTGCCGGGCGCCGATTCCACGGTCAGCCTGCCGCCGACCCCACTCGCCCGGTCCCGCATGGAGACGAGCCCCAGATGGCGGCCCGCGTGGCGGACTACGCGCGGGTCGAAGCCACTGCCGTCGTCGTCGATCCGAAGGACCGCCCCGCCGCCGCGGCGTTCCAGGGTGACATCGACGTGTTCGCACCCGGAGTGCCGCAGGGCGTTGTGCAGGGCCTCCTGAGCGACGCGCAGCACCGCTTCCTCCTGGGCCGCGGGCAGCGCGCGTACGCCGTGGCAGGTGAAGGTGACACGCGCGGTGTGGGCGCGGTCGAGGACCTGAACCTGTGTGCGGAGCGTGGCGACCAGGCCGTCCTCGTCGAGAGCCGCGGGGCGCAGTTCGACGACCACCGCGCGCAGTTCGTCGACGGCCTCGGCGGCGAGGCCGGCCACCTGCTGGAGTTCGTCCTTGGCCCGGGAGGGGTCACGGTCGACGAGGCGGGCGGCGGCCTGGGCGGTGAGCCGCAGGGAGAAGAGTTTCTGGCTGACGGCGTCGTGGAGCTCGTGGGCGAGGCGGGAGCGTTCCTCGGCGATGGTCAGTTCGCGGCTTCGTTCGTACAGCCGGGCGTTGGTGAGGGCGATCGCGGCGTGCTGGGCGAGGATGGCGAGCAGTTCCTCGTCGTCCTCGGTGAAGCCGCAGGTGCCCTCGGGCTTGGAACACTTCTTGTTGGCCAGGAACAGGGCGCCGATGACCTCGTCGCCGTCGCGGACGGGCAGGCCGAGGAAGTCGACCAGGTCGGGGTGGGCGCTGGGCCAGCCCTCGAAGCGTGGGTCGCGGCGTACGTCGGCGAGGCGCTGCGGTGTGGCCTCCCTGAGCATCGCGGCGAGGATGCCGTGCTGGCGCGGGAGGGGGCCGATGGCCTTCCACTGGTCGTCGCCGACGCCGTCGACCACGAACTGGGCGAAACCACCGTGGTCGTCGGGTACGCCGAGGGCGGCGTACTGGGCATCGAGGAGTTCGCGGGCCGAGGCGACGATCGTCTTGAGGACGTCGCGCACCTCGAGGTGCCTGCTCATGGCCAGCAACGCGGAACTCACCGCGGCGAGGCCGGACCGGGGGCCGTGGCTCATGTTCCTCACGGTACCGGCGGGCCCTGACCGTGCGGATCGGGCAGGTGGCGGCCGTCGGCCGGACCATGGTCCTACGTCCGCCGGTCCGGTGGCGCGTCCGTCGGCGTAGGACCACGGACCGGGGATGGCGGCACCCCCGGGGGCCTCCTCACACAGCGCGTTGCCCCAGCAACTATCGGTGAGAGCGAGGGGCGGCCGATGTGAGGCCGGGCATAGGGCGCACATCACGTACGAAGGGGAGTAGGAGTGACATACCGCCCGCATGAGCGGGGCGTACTGCACCTTCTGCCCCGGTTTACCCCTCCCCTGTCCACTACCCGGCTTCGTACGTCACATCTTTGCCACGCCATTTTGCGGCCGCTAAGAATGGCTGCGTCGCTCGCGCCGTGGACATCGATCCGCGGCGTCTGTGCAGGAAGCACCCTGTCCACACCGGACGTCGAGCGACCTCCGCGCTATTCGAAGAGGTCCGTCCCCCATGTCCAAGAACATCCTCACCCGTGGCCATAGTCGTGCGCTGACCCGTCACCACAAGCTCGCCGTGGCCGGTGTCGCCGCGCTCGGTGCCGCCGCCATCGGTCTCTCCGCCGTACCGAGCAACGCGTCCACGGCCGGCCCGGCCGAGGCCGCCTCCGCCCCCGAGGCGAAGGTCACGTACCGCACCGAGCCGATCCAGGATGTCAAGGCCGGGGTCACCGACCGGGACGCCGCTTCCAGCATCAAGATCGAGCAGATCGCGGCGAAGAAGGAGGCCGCGGCGCAGGCCGCCGCCAAGAAGAAGGCCGCAGCCGCTGCCGCCGCGAAGGCCAAGGCCGAGAAGGCCCGCCAGACCGAGGAGTCCACCAGCCGCGCCGCCGAGCGCGCCGAGGTGAAGAAGGCCGCTCCCAAGACCTACGGCAACACCCTGGACGGCTGGATCCGCGAGTCCCTCGCCATCATGAAGAAGCACGGCATCCCCGGCTCCTACGAGGGCATCCACCGCAACATCATCCGGGAGTCCTCCGGCAACCCGAAGGCGATCAACCTCTGGGACGTCAACGCCAAGAACGGCATCCCGTCCAAGGGGCTGCTGCAGGTGATCCCGCCGACGTTCGAGGCCTACCACGTCCCGGGCACCTCGAAGAACATCTACGACCCAGTGGCCAACATCACCGCCGCCTGCAACTACGCGGCGGACAAGTACGGCACTATGGACAACGTCGACAGCGCGTACTGAGGTCGGCGCGGACCTCTTCTCGCGAACACAGACGCCGAAGGGCGGCACCCACCTGACGGGGTGCCGCCCTTCGGGGCTGTCCGGCGCGGATCAGTTGCGCATGACCTCGGGCTCGTGACGGCGCAGGAAACGGGCCACGAAGAAGCCGCAGACCACGCCGAGGACGATCAGCGCGCCCATGTCCATCACCCAGGTCCCGACCGTGTGCTCCCACAGCGGATCGGTGTCGCCGACCGACTCCGGCGGGCTGATCTTGTTGAAGTCCAGCGTGGCGCCCGAGGCGGCGACCGCCCAGCGCGACGGCATCAGGAACGAGAACTGGTTGACGCCGATCGAGCCGTGCAGCGCGAACAGACAGCCGGTGAAGACGACCTGGATGATCGCGAACATCACCAGCAGCGGCATGGTCTTCTCGGCGGTCTTCACCAGCGAGGAGATGATCAGGCCGAACATCATCGAGGTGAAGCCGAGCGCCATGATCGGCACGGAGAGCTCCAGCATCGTGAAGCCGCCGAAG
The DNA here is from genome assembly GCF_044540255.1 of Streptomyces sp. NPDC086080. Classification (NCBI taxonomy): domain Bacteria; kingdom Bacillati; phylum Actinomycetota; class Actinomycetes; order Kitasatosporales; family Streptomycetaceae; genus Streptomyces; species Streptomyces sp. NPDC086080. Next base: position 388,830 of record NZ_JBITRU010000003.1, on the reverse strand, counting down.
ACCAGCCCCTCCTCCGGGATCTCCCGGCTGGAGAAGCCGATCGCACCCACCAGCAGGCCCTGCAGCACGGTGATCATGCCGAGCACGAACACCTTCGACATCAGATACGCCGAGCGGGACAGGCCGGTGGCGCGCTCCCGCTCGTAGATGACCCGTTCCTTGATCAGCTCACGTACGGAGTTCGCGGCGCCCGCGAAACAGGCGCCGACGGCGAGGATCAGCAGCACCGTGGTCGCGGTGCCGTTCGGGATGACCCGGCCGGTCTCCGGATTCGGCGGATTGGGCAGCAGGCCCCGGTCCGCGTCGATGAGCAGGCTGACCGCGCCGAGCACGGCCGGCAGGATCACCATCAGGGCGAGGAAGCCCTTGTCGGAGACGATCACCGAGACGTAGCGGCGCACCAGGGTGACGAACTGCGACATCCAGCTCTGCGGCTTCGGTGGCCGCATGGCCTGCATCGCCGGAACCTGTACGGACTGCGGGGCGACCGCGTCGATGTCCGCGGCGTACATCTGATAGTGCTGCGAGCCCTTCCAGCGGCCCGCCCAGTCGTAGTCGCGGTAGTTCTCGAAGGCGGAGAACACGTCGGCCCAGGTGTCGTAGCCGAAGAAGTTCAGCGCCTCCTCGGGCGGGCCGAAGTAGGCGACCGAGCCGCCCGGCGCCATCACCAGCAGCTTGTCGCAGATCGCCAGCTCGGCCACCGAGTGGGTGACGACGAGGACGGTGCGGCCGTCGTCGGCGAGGCCGCGCAGCAGCTGCATGACGTCACGGTCCATGCCCGGGTCGAGGCCGGAGGTCGGCTCGTCCAGGAAGATCAGCGACGGCTTGGTGAGCAGCTCCAGCGCCACCGAGACGCGCTTGCGCTGGCCTCCGGAGAGGGAGGTGACCTTCTTCTCCTTGTGGATGTCCAGCTTGAGCTCGCGCAGCACCTCGTCGATGCGGGCGTTGCGCTCGGCGGCCGTGGTGTCGGCCGGGAAGCGGAGCTTGGCCGCGTACGTGAGGGCCTTCTTGACGGTCAGTTCCTTGTGCAGGATGTCGTCTTGCGGGACCAGACCGATGCGCTGGCGCAGTTCGGCGAACTGCTTGTAGAGGTTCCGGTTGTCGTACAGGACCTCGCCCTGGTCGGCGGGCCGGTAGCCGGTGAGCGCCTTGAGCAGGGTCGACTTGCCGGAGCCGGACGGTCCGATGACAGCGATCAGGGACTTCTCGGGGACGCCGAAGGAGACGTCCTTGAGGATCTGCTTGCCGCCGTCGACCGTGACGGTCAGGTGACGGGCGGAGAAGGACACCTCACCGGTGTCGACGAACTCCTCGAGCCGGTCCCCGACGATCCGGAACGTCGAATGGCCGACGCCCACGATGTCGGCGGGGCCGAGCAGTTGCGAGCCGCCCTTGGTGATCGGCAGACCGTTGACGTACGTGCCGTTGTGCGAGCCTAGGTCGCGGATCTCCATGCGCCCGTCGGGCGTCGAGTGGAACTCCGCGTGGTTGCGGGAGACCTGGAGGTCGGAGACGACCAGGTCGTTCTCCAGCGCACGGCCGATGCGCATCACACGGCCGAGGGAGAACTGGTGGAACGTGGTGGGGCTGCGATCGCCGTAGACCGGCGGCGCCCCCGCGCCGCTGCCGGGGCCCTGCTGCTGCGGGATGTGCGGCGCGGGCTGCTGCGGTTCCGCCTGCTGCCAACCGGGCCCGGCGGGCTGCTGTTGCGGCGTCTGCTGGGCCCAGCCGGCGTTCGCGCCCTGAGCCGCGTACGGCTGCTGCGGCTGGGCCTGTGGCGTGGCGGCCGGGGCCGCGGCGCCGGTGAGGGTCACGCGCGGCCCGTCGGTCGCGTTGCCCAGGTTCAGCACCGTGTCGGAGCCGAACTCCAGGTGGTGGATCCGTTGCCCCTGCACGAACGTGCCGTTGGTGCTGCCGTGGTCCTCGATGACCCAACTGCGCCCGTTGAAGCTGATGGTGGCATGACGCCAGGAGACCCTGGCGTCGTCCAGCACGACGTCCCCCTGCGGATCGCGTCCGAGGGTGTAAGCCCTGGACGGATCGAGCGTCCAGGTCCGTCCGTTTGATTCCAGTACGAGTTCCGGCACTCCAGCCCCACTGAGTTGTCCCCCGAGTTTCCCCCATCACAGGGAGTCTAGGGATGTCGAACATCGTGGGGAACTATTTCAGGCGGGGCCCTCGGACCGAAAGCCGGGCCTTGTCACGAGCGCGCACCAACGCATCCACTGTTGTGCGTCGGCGGGGTTGAAATCGGCCCGGAGAGTGGTAAACCACGCGAGGGGGACATGCGCGGTCTTCTTGCCGCGCCGCGGATCGGGGGGTCTGCCATGAGGGGTGTCACGAGCGTCGGCGCGGAGTCCGGCGCACGCGTGCCGTGGGTCGACGTCACCATGTCCGCGGTCGCCGCGGTGAGCTGGGCGCTGATCGGGATGGCGGGGACGGCGGCGCTCGGGCTGCGGCTGCTGGACGCGGACGCGGCCGGTTCGCTGGGTCCGATGACCGCCGCCGTGGTGGCGCTGGCGGCGGGTGGTTCGGTCACGCCGTCCGGTGATGTGTCCGCCTTCGGACTGTCGGGCCCGGAAGCCAGTACGGCCGTCGACATCACGCCGCTGGGTGTGGGCCTGGTGGGGGCGCTGCTGCTGTCGCACTTCTTCCTGCGGTCCCTCCGGGCGGCGGGAGCCGTCGTCTCCCCCGCCGAACTCCTCGCCCGCGCGGGAGCGGTGATCGCGCTGTTCGTGGCGATGACGGGCGGTCTTGTCTGGGCCGGGCACGACGTCATCACCATCGACGGGGGCTCGCTGGGGCCGGCCGATCTGCCGGGCGTGGGCGGTGGCGGCGTCGAGATCCCGGGGCTGGGGGATGTCGGAGGGCTGCTGCCGGACCGGGTCGGTGATCTCATCGACGCCGAGGCCGCGGTCGGGTTCACCGTCGACACGGTGCCGACGCTGCTCGGTGGGCTGGGCTGGTCGGCCGGTGTGCTGCTGGTCGCGCTGCTGACGTCCCGCCGTACGCCGCTGCCGCGCGGCTGGGACGCCGTGCACCGGGTGGTACGGCCGGCGGTGTCCGCCGTGGTCACGGTGCTGCTGGTGGCGGTGGTGGCGGGGCTCGCCGCCGCGGGGTACGCGGCGATCGGAGACGACCATCCCCGGCGGATCGCCGGGGCGGCGCTGCTGGGGGCGCCGAACGGTGTGTGGCTCGCGATACCGATCGGTCTGTTCGTGCCCTGGGACGGGCAGGCGAGCGGTGCGCTGCTCGGGGTGCTGCCGCATCCCGTGGACGACCTGCTGCGGGCCGGCTCCGACCGGCCCGTCACGCTGGGGCGGCTGGCCGAGCTCGACGGGCGGGTCTGGCTGCTGGGGGTGGCCGCCGCGCTGATGATGCTGCTGGCCGGGGTGCTGACGGCCGTACGGACGCCGGTGCCGGCGGGGCGGCCGGTGCCGGCGGGGCGGCCGGGAGCGGCGGGGCGGCCGGGAGCGGCCGGTTTCGCGGGGCGGTGTGCGCTGTGCCTGGGTGTCGCCACGGCGTCGGCGCTGCCGCTGCTGGCCTGGCTGACGGAGGTGTCCGCGCACGCGTCGCTGTCCGTGCTGGGCTTCGACGCGTTCGGCGCCGGCGTCGAGCTGCGCGGGCAGCTCGGTACGGCGCTGCTGCTGGGGGCGGTGTGGGGTGCGGGCGCGGGTACGGCCGGGGCGCTGCTGGCCTGGGCATGCGGGGCGGCGGGGGTGCGGGCGGCGGCCCTGGCGCGGGGGGACACGGAGGCCGGAGGGCGGGGGGACATGGACGTCGGGGAGGCCGGGGAGGCCGGGGAGCGGGGGGACGTGACGCGGGCCGGGCCGTATGCGCCGCGGGCTCCCCATCGGCCGCCCAACCCGGACACCAATCCGTATCTGCGGGTGCCGTCGGAGGCGCTGAGGCCGCCCGTTCCGCCGGCTCCCGGTGACGGCCAGGGGGATGTCTCCGGTGCGCCCACCGTGATCGGCCCCGTGGGGCCGGTCCGCCGGCGTGGGCCTCGGCGAGGCACTCGGCCCGGGGACGTGGAAGGCCCTGGCCAGGTCGAGCGGCCGCCCCTGTGGCCGGACGAGGGACCTCCGCCGCCACCGCCACCGCCACCGCCGTGACCAGTCTTCTTTCGCCCCCGCCGCCCCTTCCCGTCCCGACCTGGGGCTCCGCCCCAGACCCCGCTCCTCAAACGCCGGAGGGGCTGACTTGCCCCTCCGGCGCTTGAGGAGCCGGCGATCCCCGAGGGGTGTGGCTGTCCGGGTGGCGGACCTCGGGAGCGCGGGGCGCCGGGGGCCGGATACGGTGGGAGCACCATGAGCGCATCGCAGAACTCCGACGTTCCCACTCTCCTGGTCAAGATATTCGGCAGGGACAGGCCGGGGATCACGGCCGGCCTCTTCGACACCCTCGCCACCTACTCGGTCGACGTGGTCGACATCGAGCAGGTCGTCACCCGTGGCCGTATCGTGCTCTGCGCGCTCGTGACCGAGCCGTCGGGCGGCCTGGAAGGGGATCTGCGGGCCACCGTCCACAGCTGGGCGGAGTCGATGAAGATGCAGGCGGAGATCATCTCCGGCAGGGGCGACAACCGTCCCCGCGGACTCGGCCGCTCGCTGGTCACGGTGCTGGGCCACCCCCTCACCTCGGAGGCGACGGCGGCGATCGCCTCGCGGATCACCCAGGCCGGCGGCAACATCGACCGTATCTTCCGGCTGGCCAAGTATCCGGTGACGGCGGTGGAGTTCGCGGTCTCCGGCGTGGAGACGGAACCGCTGCGCACCGCGCTGGTCACCGACGCCGCCAGGCTCGGGGTCGACATCGCCGTGGTCGGGGCGGGACTGTACCGGCGGGCGCAGCGCCTGGTCGTCATGGACGTGGACTCCACGCTGATCCAGGACGAGGTGATCGAGCTCTTCGCCGCGCACGCCGGCTGCGAGGACAAGGTCGCCGAGGTGACCGAGGCCGCGATGCGCGGGGAGCTGGACTTCGAGCAGTCGCTGCACGCACGCGTGGCGCTGCTGGAGGGGCTGGACGCCTCCGTGGTGGACAAGGTGCGCAGCGAGGTGCGGCTGACGCCGGGCGCCCGCACCCTGATCCGTACGCTCAAGCGCCTCGGCTATCAAGTGGGTGTGGTCTCCGGTGGTTTCACCCAGGTCACGGATGATCTGAAGGAGCGGCTGGGGCTGGACTTCGCCCAGGCCAACACCCTGGAGGTCGTCGACGGGAAGCTGACCGGCCGGGTGACCGGCGAGATCGTCGACCGGGCGGGCAAGGCACGACTGCTGCGCCGGTTCGCTGACGAGGCGGGGGTACCGCTGTCGCAGACGGTGGCGATCGGTGACGGTGCGAACGACCTGGACATGCTGAACGCGGCGGGGCTGGGCGTCGCCTTCAACGCCAAGCCGGTGGTCCGCGAGGCCGCCCATACGGCGGTGAGCTTTCCCTTCCTGGACACGGTCCTCTACCTGCTGGGGATCACGCGCGAAGAGGTCGAGGCGGCGGACACGCTCGACCTGGGCTGAGCACGGCGGGGAGTACGGGCATCGGCACGGACGGGCCCGGCGTCGGCGGATGCCGATGCCGGGCCCGTGCCTACCCGGGACCCGGGATCACTCGGTCGGCGCCCAGTAGTCGGCCAGCGTGCCGGCACCGGGCTCGAGGGACTTCCAGGAGCCGGTGAAGGACACGATCGCGAAGGCCGCGGCCGGGTAGCCGCGGCGGCTCATGCGCTCACGGGCATCGCCCTCGGACGTGCCGGACAGAATGTCGGCGAGTCCCTGGATGCCCGGGTTGTGGCCGACCAGAAGGACGTTCTGCGCGTCGTCGGGGGTTTCGTTGAGCAGGGCGATCAGCTCGCCGGGCGAGGCCTCGTAGATCCGCTCCTCGTACACGGTCTTCGGTCGGTGCGGGAGCTCGTGGACCGCTAGTTTCCAGGTCTCACGGGTCCGGACCGAGGTGGAGCACAGGGCCAGATCGAAGGCGATACCGGCATCGGCGAGCTTGCGTCCGGCGACCGCGGCATCCGTGCGGCCCCGCTCGGCGAGGGGGCGCTCGTGGTCGGGCACCGGGGGCCAGTCGGCTTTCGCATGCCGGAAAAGGACAATCCTGCGGGGTTCTGCGACGCTCATGTAGCCCAGCTTCGCACGAAACAGGCCACGGGGCGCAGGGAGTTGACCGGCCCTTCCGAGGCGGTTCAGCGGGCTATGAGCTGCTGCGCGCGCTCGACGAGGTGGGTGATCGTGGGCTCGCCCGCGGCCGCCTGGGCATCGGAGGGGTTGAGGATCAGGGTGAGCAGTGCCACGAAGGCGAGCAGGGGCAGGGCCAGGGCCCACCACGGCAGCCGGGGGTCGACGCCGCCCCGGGGGGCCGGATGGGGCCGGGTGTGCGTGCGCGCCGACATGGGGGCCTCCGCTCTTCGTCCGTCCGTGGCCCGCTCTACGCGGCCACATCTCGAAGGTACGGATCGTGCGGGCCTCAACCCATCCGGTGACCCACCCACTTGACCCTGAGCCTGGCCCCCTAGGGGATAGGGGTGCCAGCACCACCATGGTCCCCGGGCGGGGCGCCGGACGCCGTCACGGGGCGAGGACGGTCGCGATCACGCCGATGAAGAGGAAGATGGCGAAGAAGGCGCCGAGGACGAGCAGCAGCTTCCGCTGGCCGTTCTGCGGGTTCGGGTCGAGGACTGGCATACGGCAAGTCTCGCACCTTCCCCGCCCGCGGCCGGCCCCGGGGTCTCGCGCCGGTGGATGCGACGGCGCGGGCGGCGGCGCACGGGCGCGGGCAGGGGCGCACGCGGAGGCGAGTGCGTCCGCCCCCGCTCAGCCCTGCGCCGCCTCGTCCTCCACCGTGCGGTCGCGGCCCGCCAGGACGCCGGCGATCACCTGCGGGATCATCAGGCCGGCCATCAGGGCGAGCGGCAGCCCCCAGCCGCCGCTGTGCTGGTAGAGCACGCCCACCAGGAGCGGCCCCGGGATGGAGATCAGATAACCGGCGCTCTGCGCGAAGGCGGACAACTGAGCCACGCCCGCGCTGGTCCTGGCCCGCATCCCGACCATGGTGAGCGCCAGCGGAAAGGCACAGCCGGCGATGCCCAGCAGCACGGCCCAGGCCCAGGCACCGGCGGCAGGTGCGAGGTACAGGCCCGCATAGCCGACAAGGCCGCTCACCCCCAGCACGAGCACGATCGGGCCCTGGCGGGGCAGCCGGGTGGCGAGGCGCGGTATGACGAACGCCAGCGGGACGCCCATCACCATGATGACCGCGAGGAGCAGTCCGGCCGTGCCCGCGGGGACGCCCGCGTCCCGGAAGACCTGCGCCATCCACCCCATGGTGATGTAGGCGGCGGTGGCCTGGAGGCCGAAGAAGACGGCCAGCGCCCACGCGGTACGGCTACGGGTGATGCGCAGGCCGGCCCCATCGGCGAGGGCCTGCCCGTCCCGCGTGTGCTCCGCCCCGTCCCGCGCGGGCGCGCGGTCGGCCGACGCCCCACGCCGTTCCCGTACGAAGGGGATCCACGGCAGTACGGCGACGGCCGCCAGGCCCGCCCACACGGCGAGGCCGGACCGCCAGTTCCCGTCCAGCGCACCGGTCACCGGCACGGTCACCGCGGCCGCCGTGGCGGTCCCCAGGGCGAGCGCCATGGAGTACAGGCCGGTCATGGAGCCGACCCGGTCGGGGAACCAGCGCTTGACGATGACCGGCATCAGGACGTTGCTGACGGCGATGCCCATCAGGGCGAGGGCGCTGGCCGCCAGGAAGGCCGCCGTGCCGCCGGCGTACGGGCGTATCAGCAGGCCGGCGCCGATGGCGGCCATTCCGGCGCAGACCACCGCACCCGCCCCGAAGCGGCGGGCCAGGCGGGGCGCGGTGACACCGAAGACCGCGAAGCAGAGCGCGGGCACGGACGTGAGCAGTCCGGCGACGCTGCCGCTCATACCGAGCCCGTCGCGGACTTCCTCCAGCAGCGCGCCGAGGCTGGTGATGGCGGGACGGAGGTTCACCGCGGCGAGCACGATGCCGGCGACGATCAGCCGCTTCCGCCATGCCGGCGCGGCGGCGCCCCCGGCGGGCTTGCGCGCCTCGGACGCGCCCGGCGGGTGTGCGGTCGTGGACGGGGGCGTCGTCCGGGTTTCCTCACGAGCCATGGGGCCCATCATAGAATCATGGGATGATTGGCTGTCCATGGCGGAAAGGGAACCGTGCCGGGACCCAATCGTGCGAAGGTGTGTCATGCCTCTGATCCATCCGCGCCGTTCGGCGCTGTCCGAGCAGGTCATCACCGCTCTGCGGGCGCAGATCACCTCGGGTGAGTGGCCGGTCGGCACGCGCATCCCCACGGAGCCGGAGCTGGTCGAGCAGCTGGGGGTGGCCCGCAACACGGTCCGCGAGGCCGTCCGCGCGCTGGCCCACAACGGGCTGCTGGACATCCGTCAGGGCTCGGGCACGTACGTGGTGGCCACGAGCGAGCTGGCGGGCGTGATGCACCGCCGTTTCGCCGACGCCGACCCCCGGCACATCGCCGAACTGCGTTCGACCCTGGAGTCGGCCGCCGCGCGGATGGCCGCCGAGCGGCGCACGGAGAAGGACCTCAAGCAGATCGACACCCTGCTGCTGCGCCGGGAGGAGACCTGGGAGGCGGGGGACGCCGAGGCGTTCGTGGCGGCGGACGCCACGTTCCACCTGGCCGTCGTGGCCGCCGCGCACAACGACGTGATGACCACGATGTACGCGGACCTGAGCGAGGTGCTGCGGGACTGGCTGCGCGGCGACGTGGGCGGGGACATGTCCTCCGAGGCGCGCATGGACCACGGGCGGCTGGTGGACGCGATCCGCGCCGGTGACGCGGCGACGGCGGCCGAGGAGGCCGCCGCCCACCCGCTCGTGTGCCGTCCGGGCCGGTTCGGTCCGCCGGCCGAGGGCTGACCGCTCGCTCCGGACGCTCCCGGGCGGCCGCACGCTCATGCCGGAGGGCCCGTGCCCCTTCCGGGACGCGGGCCCTCGTGAGGCGTACGGTCAGGCGCCGACGGCGTGCAGACCGCCGTCCACGTGGACGATCTCACCCGTGGTCTTCGGGAACCAGTCGCTCAGCAGGGCGACGACACCACGGCCGGCCGGCTCCGGGTCCGTCAGGTCCCACTCCAGCGGGGAACGGTTGTCCCACACCGAGGCCAGCTCGCCGAAGCCCGGGATGGACTTGGCCGCCATGGAACCGAGCGGGCCCGCGGAGACGAGGTTGCAGCGGATGTTCTGCTTGCCCAGGTCACGCGCCATGTAGCGGCTGGTCGCCTCCAGGGCGGCCTTGGCCGGGCCCATCCAGTCGTACTGCGGCCAGGCGTACTGCGCGTCGAAGGTGAGGCCGACGACCGAGCCGCCGTTCTGCATCAGCGGCAGGCAGGCCATGGTCAGCGACTTCAGGGAGAACGCCGAGACGTGCATGGCCGTGGCGACCGACTCGAACGGCGTGTTGAGGAAGTTGCCGCCGAGCGCGTCCTGCGGCGCGAAGCCGATGGAGTGCACGACGCCGTCGAGGCCGCCCAGCTCCTCGCCGACGACGTCGGCCAGGCGGCCCAGGTGCTCGTCGTTGGTGACGTCGAGCTCGATGACCTTGGCCGGCGCGGGCAGCTTCTTGGCGATGCGCTCGGTCAGAGTGGGCCGGGGGAACGCGGTGAGGATGACCTCGGCGCCCTGCTCCTGGGCCAGCTTGGCGGTGTGGAAGGCGATGGACGCCTCCGTCAGCACACCGGTGATCAGGACGCGCTTGCCCTCAAGAATTCCGCTCATGGTGTTTCAGTGACCCATTCCCAGTCCGCCGTCAACGGGAATGACGGCTCCAGTGATGTACGAGGCCTCGTCCGAGGCCAGGAACCGCACGGTCGCGGCGATCTCCTCGGGCCGCGCGTACCGGGCGAGCGGCACCTGCGCGAGGATCTTCGTCTGCTGCTCCTCGCTGAGCTCCCGGGTCATGTCGGTGTCGACGAAGCCGGGCGCGACGACATTGAAGGTGATGTTGCGCGAACCCAGCTCACGGGCGAGGGAGCGCGCGAAACCGACCAGGCCGGCCTTGGAGGCGGCGTAGTTCGCCTGCCCCGCGGAGCCGAGCAGGCCGACCACCGAGGAGATCAGGACGACGCGGCCCTTCTTGGCGCGCAGCATGCCCCGGTTGGCACGTTTGACGACCCGGAAGGTGCCGGTGAGGTTGGTCTCGACGACCGAGGTGAAGTCCTCCTCGGACATGCGCATCAGCAGCTGGTCCTTGGTGATGCCCGCGTTGGCGATCAGGATCTCGACGGGCCCGTGGGCCTCCTCGATCTCCTTGTAGGCCTGCTCCACCTGCTCGGTGTCGGTGATGTCGCATCTGACGGCGAGGAAGCCCTCGGGCGGCTCCCCCGAGCGGTACGTGATGGCGACCTTGTCGCCGGTGTCGGCGAACGCGCGGGCGATGGCGAGGCCGATGCCCCGGTTGCCTCCGGTGACGAGAACCGAGCGGCTCAACGGATCACCCTTTCGATAGCGGTTCTTCCCGCCCGAACGCCCGGACGACGGGCGGCGAGGGCAGGCGGCTTCACCGAAAACCTATCGGTCCGCACCCGTCGCGGGACATTGGGGCACCGACAGTGCCTCCCGTGGCCTCCTGTCGGGTTCCTACAGTTCAGCCGTCCCGTCAGTCCGTCATACCCGGCGCGTGAGCCGAGGGCCCTTCGGCGCGTCGCGAGATTGCGCCTCCACCGTCCCGGCCGGCATGCGATGCGGCGCGGAGGCTCCTGGCGTCTTCGTCCGACCGTTCACGCAGGGTGTGTTCGGACAAGTCGTGGTTCACTGCCTCCGACGGTCCGTCAGCGAGCGCCCGAAGGGAATTCCCACTCGTGCCCCATGAAGTCGATCAGTCGTTCCTGGCACTACCTCTGCGCCCCCTCGCCGACGCCGCGCTGGCCCGTGCGCGGGCGCTCGGGGCGGAACACGCGGACTTTCGCCTGGAGCGGGTGCGCAATGCGTCCTGGCGGTTCCGGGACGCCAAGCCTGCCGGGTCGTCGGACACCACCGACCTCGGGTACGCGGTGCGCGTGGTGCACGGCGGGACCTGGGGGTTCGCGTCCGGGGTTGATCTGACCCCCGACGCTGCCGCCAAGGTCGCCTCGCAGGCCGTGGCGATGGCGAAGCTGTCCGCGCAGGTGATCCGGGCGGCGGGGTCGGACGAGAGGGTGGAGCTGGCCGATGAGCCGGTGCACTCCGAGAAGACATGGGTGTCGTCGTACGAGGTCGATCCGTTCACCGTGCCCGACACGGAGAAGGCCGAGCTGCTGGCCGAGTGGAGCGCGCGACTGCTGGCGGCGAGCGGGGTGGACCATGTCGACGCCTCGCTGCTGACCGTGCACGAGAACAAGTTCTACGCGGACACCGCCGGGACCGTGACGACTCAGCAGCGGGTGCGGCTGCATCCGGCGTTCACGGCCGTGTCCGTCGACGACTCCAGCGGGGAGTTCGACTCGATGCGGACCATCGCGCCGCCGGTCGGCCGCGGCTGGGAGTATCTGACGGGCACCGGCTGGGACTGGGACGACGAACTGGAGCGGATCCCGGAACTGCTGGCCGAGAAGATGCGGGCGCCGAGCGTCGAGGCGGGACTGTACGACCTGGTGGTGGACCCCTCCAACCTGTGGCTGACCATCCACGAGTCCATCGGGCACGCCACCGAGCTGGACCGGGCGCTCGGCTACGAGGCGGCATACGCGGGGACGTCGTTCGCCACCTTCGACCAGCTGGGCAAGCTCAGGTACGGCTCCGAGCTGATGAACGTCACCGGCGACCGCACCGCCGAGCACGGGCTGGCGACCGTCGGCTACGACGACGAGGGCGTCGAGGCGCAGACCTGGGACCTGGTGAGGGACGGCACGCTGGTCGGCTACCAGCTGGACCGGCGGATCGCGCGGCTGACCGGCTTCGAGCGGTCGAACGGGTGCGCGTTCGCGGACTCCCCCGGCCATGTGCCGGTGCAGCGCATGGCCAATGTGTCACTGCGGCCGGACCCGGCCGGGATGTCGACGGAGGACCTGATCGGGGGCGTCGACCGGGGCATCTACGTGGTCGGTGACCGGTCGTGGTCGATCGACATGCAGCGGTACAACTTCCAGTTCACCGGGCAGCGCTTCTACCGGATCGAGAACGGGCGGCTGGCGGGGCAACTGCGGGACGTCGCGTACCAGGCCACGACCACGGACTTCTGGGGTTCCATGGCGGCGGTCGGCGGCCCCCAGACATATGTCCTGGGCGGCGCCTTCAACTGCGGCAAGGCCCAGCCGGGGCAGGTCGCGGCGGTCTCGCACGGCTGCCCGTCCGCCCTCTTCAAGGGAGTCAACATCCTCAATACGACGCAGGAGGCCGGGCGATGAGCGTCAGCACCGGGACCGGCTGGGGGTCCGGGGGTCGTCCCCCGGGAAAGCACAGCCTCAATACGACCCAGGAGGCCGGGCGATGAGCGCGCGTTCCAGCAAGCCGCACGAGATCGTCGAGCGCGCGCTCGAACTGTCCCGGGCCGACGGCTGTGTCGTGATCGCCGACGAGGAGTCCACCGCCAATCTGCGCTGGGCGGGCAACGCGCTCACCACGAACGGGGTCACGCGCGGGCGCACGCTCACCGTGATCGCCACGGTGGACGGCGCGCAGGGCACGGCCTCCGGGGTGGTGTCCCGGTCGGCGGTGACGGTCGACGAGCTGGAGCCCCTGGTGCGGGCTGCCGAAGCCGCCGCGCGGGGCGCGGGGCCTGCCGAAGACGCGCAGCCGCTGGTCACGGGGGTGGAGCCGTCACCCGACTTCGGCGAGGCACCGGCGGAGACCTCCTCCGCCGTGTTCGCCGACTTCGCTCCGGCGCTCGGCGAGGCGTTCGCCCGCGCGCAAACCGGCGGCCGGGAGCTGTACGGCTTCGCCAACCACGAGCTGGTCTCCAGTTATCTCGGCACGTCGGCGGGGCTGCGCCTGCGGCACGACCAGCCGAACGGCACGCTGGAGCTGAACGCCAAGTCGCCGGACCGTAAGCGGTCGGCCTGGGCGGGGCGGTCCACACGGGACTTCAAGGACGTCGACCCGGCGGAACTCGACGCCGAGCTGGCCGTACGCCTGGGCTGGGCCGAGCGCCGTATCGAGCTGCCCGCGGGCCGGTACGAGACGCTGCTGCCGCCGACCGCGGTGGCGGACCTGCTGATCTACCAGCTGTGGTCGGCCTCCGGGCGGGACGCGGCCGAGGGGCGCACCGTGTTCTCGAAGCCGGGCGGCGGCACCCGGGTCGGCGAGAGGCTGACCGACCTGCCGCTGACCCTGCGCAGCGACCCGGACGAGCCGGGTCTGCAGTCGGCTCCGTTCGTGATCGCGCACTCCTCCGGGGGCGACCAGTCGGTGTTCGACAACGGGCTGCCGCTGACGGCCACGGAGTGGATCCGCGCGGGTGAGCTGAACCGGCTGACGACGAGCAGGCACAGCGCGGGTCTGACCGGGCTGCCGACGGCGCCCGCGATCGACAACCTGATCCTGGACGGGGGCGAGGACCGTTCGCTGGAGGAGATGGTCGCGGCCACCGGGCGTGGGCTGCTGCTGACCTGCCTGTGGTACATCCGCGAGGTCGACCCGGCGACACTGCTGCTCACGGGGCTCACCCGGGACGGGGTCTACCTCGTCGAGAACGGCGAGGTCATCGGGGAGGTCAACAACTTCCGGTTCAACGAGTCGCCGGTGGACCTGCTGGGCCGGGCGAGCGAGGCGGGCCGGACCGAGAAGACGCTGCCCAGGGAGTGGGGCGACTGGTTCACCCGGGCCGCGATGCCCGCGCTGCGCATCCCCGATTTCCATATGAGCTCTGTCAGCCAGGGCGTATAACCTCGTAGGCGTTCGCTCCCGGCCCTCACCCGGCCGGCCGAAGATCATCAAGGAGACACGAGAACCGTGACGGACATCGTCGACGAGCTGAAGTGGCGTGGCGTGATCGCCCTGTCCACTGACGAGGACGCATTGCGCAAGGCGCTCGCGGACGGTCCCGTCACGTTCTATTGCGGTTTCGACCCGACCGCGGCCAGCCTGCACGTCGGCCACCTGGTCCAGGTCCTCACCATGCGCCGCCTCCAGCGGGCGGGCCTGCGCCCGCTGGCGCTGGTGGGTGGCGCGACGGGTCAGATCGGCGACCCGCGGCCGACGGCCGAGCGCACCCTGAACGACCCGGAGACGGTCGCGAACTGGGTGAATAGGCTGCGCGCGCAGATCGAGCCCTTCCTGTCCTTCGAGGGTGACAACGCCGCGACGCTGGTGAACAACCTCGACTGGACGGCCGGCCTGTCGGCCATCGAGTTCCTGCGGGACATCGGCAAGCACTTCCGGGTCAACAAGATGCTGACGAAGGAGTCGGTCGCGCGGCGTCTGGAGTCCGCCGAGGGCATCAGTTACACGGAGTTCAGCTACCAGCTGCTGCAGGGCATGGACTTCCTGGAGCTCTACCGGCGCCACGGCTGCACGCTCCAGCAGGGCGGCAGCGACCAGTGGGGCAACCTCACGGCGGGCCTGGACCTGATTCACCGGCTGGAGCCGCACGCCGGCGTGCACGCGCTGGCGACCCCGCTGATGACCAAGGCGGACGGCACCAAGTTCGGCAAGACCGAGGGCGGCGCGGTCTGGCTCGACCCGGAGATGACGACGCCGTACGCGTTCTACCAGTTCTGGCTGAACGCGGACGACCGGGACATCTCGTCCTACATGCGGATCCTGTCCTTCAGGTCCCGCGAGGAGCTGGAGGAGCTGGAGGAGCAGACGCGGGAGCGTCCGCAGGCCCGGGCGGCGCAGCGGGCGCTGGCGGAGGAGCTGACGACGCTGGTGCACGGGGCGGACCAGACGGCCGCCGTGATCGCCGCGTCGAAGGCCCTGTTCGGCCAGGGCGAGCTGGCGGAGCTGGACGACCGGACGCTGGCGGCGGCGCTCGCGGAGGTGCCGCACGCCAAGGTGTCCGGGCTCGGAGCGGTGGTCGACCTGTTCGCCGAGGTCGGCCTGGTGCCGAGCAAGTCGGCCGCGCGGCGCACGGTGAAGGAGGGCGGTGCCTACGTGAACAACGTCAAGGTGACCGCCGAGGACGCCGTGCCCGCCCCGGAGGACCTGCTGCACGGGCGCTGGCTGGTGCTGCGCCGGGGCAAGAAGAACCTGGCGGCGGTCGAGGTCACGGCCGGCTGAGCCGACGGCTCGCGAGAGGGACGGTTTCCGGCGGGCGCCGGGGGCCGTCCCTCACTCCGTCGTGCGGCGGCGGATCAGGCCCGCTCGCTCCGTTCCTTGTTGCGCTTCATCGTGGTGTACAGCATGTCCACGAAGAAGACGATCACGAGCGCCGCGATCAGCTGGAAGATGTGCCGGCTCCAGTCGATGCCGCTGGTCGCCTCCACGCCGAAGCCGCGTGCCAGGGCGTTGCCCGCGACGGCGCCGACCATTCCGCAGATGGTGGCCAGCCACAGCGGGATGTGCTGCTTGCCGGGGATCAGCGCCTTGGCGATCAGACCGAGCACGAACCCTACGATGATCGCCCACAACCAGCCCATGGGATGCCTCCTTGTACGGCTCGACGCGAGCATTGCGGCCAGTGTCGGCCCAGCGGCGGTACGCCGCATGTCGGGCGCGTCGTACGTGCGACGGCGCAGGCCGTGCGGCCGGGGTGGGGTCCGACCCGGGCTCGTGACCCGTGCGGGGGCGGCGTACCGTGGACGTGTCCGGGCCCGGGTCGGCCGATCCGGGCGCGGGACAGGCAGGGCGGAAGGTCCGATGCGGGCGGATGGTGGAATGTGATGCGGAAGCCGCGTGGCGGCGGCGCCCAGGTGTTCCGGATCACCGGCGCCCGGACGAGCCTCCAGGAGGACGTGCGCGGGCGGCAGCGCCGGTATGTGATCTCGATGCTCGTCCGTACGATCTCGGTCATCCTCGCGACGACGCTGTGGAACGTGGAGCGGCATGTCGCGATCGTGGCGCTGGTGCTCGGCGCGGTCCTGCCGTACATCGCTGTCGTGATCGCCAACGCCGGGCGCGAGAACACGCCGTCACTGCCGTCGACCTTCGTGACGACACCGATGAAGCCAATGATCGCGCCGCCGCGGACGAATGGCGGTTCCGCGGAATCCGATACGGAAGATGTGCCGTCGGAGCCCGCGCCGGGCGAACGAACGGAGCGGCCCGAGCGGTCGTGAAGATCGGGGTGTGAGGGGGAACCGCGGTGAGCGGAAGACACTTCCGAGCCAAGCTCAAGAAATGCTCAGATCAATCATGTGCGTACGGTGCCGGGGGCGGGGTGACCCGTGACATACTTCGTACGCGCTCCGCATCCCCCGTCGGAGCGACTGACCGACGCCGGGCAGCTCCCCCCGTGGCTGCTCGGCGTCGCCTTTTCCCGGTGTCCCTGCGGTGCCGCCGACCGGGTTAGGGTCGGCGGTGTGATGGTCCCTGATCCCGAGACGCCGGTCTGTTCCGCCAAGGGTTGCCGTACCGCCGCCGTGTGGGTGCTGGCCTGGAACAACCCCAAGCTGCACGCTCCCGAGCGCCGTAAGACGTGGCTCGCCTGTGAGGAGCACCGCGAACATCTGTCCCAGTTCCTCGGGGTGCGAGGATTCCTGAAGGACGTCGTCCGGTTCGAGGAGTGGCAGGCGCCGGAGGGAGCCTAGTCTCCTCAGCCGCCGATGGCGGACATCGGCCGGTCCGGCTGGACGAAGGTCGGGTCGTCCAGGCCGGCGCCCGCCTTCTTGCCCCACATGGCCAGCTTCCAGATGCGGGCGATCTCCTCGTCGGAGGCGTCCGAGCGCAGGGCGGCGCGCAGGTCCGTCTCCTCGGTGGCGAACAGGCAGGTGCGCACCTGCCCGTCGGCGGTGAGGCGGGTGCGGTCGCAGGCGGCGCAGAAGGGGCGGGTGACGGAGCCGATGACGCCGACGCGATGCGGGCCGCCGTCGACCAGCCAGCGCTCGGCCGGTGCGGAGCCGCGCGCCTGGTCCCCCTCGGGGGTCAGCTCGAAGCGGGTGCGCAGGGAGGCGAGGATGTCCCCGGCGGTGATCATGCCGTCGCGCTTCCAGCCGTGCTGGGCGTCCAGGGGCATCTGTTCGATGAAGCGCAGCTCGTAGTCGTGCTCCACCGCCCAGGCCAGGAGGTCGGGGGCCTCGTCGTCGTTGAGCCCCGGCATCAGGACCGTGTTGACCTTCACCGGGGTCAGACCGGCCTCACGGGCCGCGTACAGGCCGTCGAGGACGTCGCGGTGGCGGTCGCGGCGGGTGAGGGTCTTGAAGACGTCGGGGCGGAGCGTGTCGAGGGAGACGTTGACCCGGTCCAGGCCCGCCTCCCGCAGGGCGGTCGCGGTGCGCCGCAGCCCGATGCCGTTGGTGGTGAGGGACATCTGCGGCCGGGGCTCCAGGGCGGCGACCCGCTCGACGATACCGACAAGACCGGGCCTGAGCAGGGGCTCGCCACCGGTGAAGCGGACTTCCTCGATGCCCAGGGAGGTGACGGCGATGTCGATGAGGCGGACGATCTCGTCGTCGGTGAGCAGGTCGGGCTTGGCCAGCCACTGCAACCCTTCCTCGGGCATGCAGTAGGTGCAGCGCAGATTGCACCGGTCGGTCAGCGAGACCCTCAGGTCGGTCGCCACTCGGCCGTAGGTGTCAATGAGCACGTGGCCCCCTCCCTCGACGCGGATCGCTCCTGACTCGCACCCGCGAGCCTACGTGACGCCACCGACAACCCGCAGCGACCCGTGCGTCGGAATACGCGGCGGCCGCGTCGCAGGGACCCGGTGAGGTCCTGTGACGCGGCCGCCGTGCGAGGTGTGGATCAGTGGGCGCCGGTGCCGGTGAGGGACCGGACCTCCAGCTCCGCGAACTTCTTGACGTCCGGCTCCTCCTTGGACAGGACGGTGCCGAGCCAGCCCATCAGGAAGCCGAACGGGATGGAGATGAGGCCCGGATTCTGCAGCGGGAACCAGGAGAAGTCGACGCTCGGGAACATCGACGACGCAGAGCCGGAGACCACGGGCGAGAACAGCACCAGGCCGACGGCGACGATGAGGCCGCCGTAGATCGACCACAGGGCGCCCTGAGTGGTGAACCGCTTCCAGAAGAGGCTGTAGAGGATGGTCGGCAGGTTGGCGGACGCGGCGACCGCGAAGGCCAGTGCGACCAGTCCGGCCACGTTCAGGTCGCGGGCGAGAGCGCCGAGGGCGATGGAGACGACGCCGATGAGGACGGTCGCCACGCGGGCCGCCTTCATCTCCTCCTTCTCCGTGGCCTGCCCCTTGCGGATCACGTTGGCGTAGATGTCGTGCGCGAAGGAGGACGACGAGGCGAGGGTGAGTCCGGCGACCACGGCGAGGATCGTCGCGAAGGCGACCGCGGAGATGGTGGCGAGCAGGATCGCACCGAAGGCCGAGTCGACGCCGCCCACGTGCAGCGCGAGCAGCGGCGCCGCCGTGTTGCCCGACGGGTTGGAGGCGATGATCTCCTCCGGCGAGATCAGTGCGGCGGCGCCGAAGCCGAGGGCGATGGTCATCAGGTAGAAGCCGCCGATGATGCCGATGGCCCAGTTGACGGACTTACGGGCGGCCTTGGCGTTGGGCACCGTGTAGAAGCGGATCAGGATGTGCGGCAGACCGGCGGTGCCGAGCACCAGGGCGATGCCCAGGGAGATGAAGTCCAGCTTGGTCATGCTGTCGACGCCGTACTTCAGACCGGGCTCCAGGAAGGCCTCGCCCTTGCCGCTGTTCTCGGCGGCGGTGCCCAGCAGGTCGGAGATGTTGAAGTTGAACTTCAGCAGCACCAGGAACGTAATGAGGATCGTGCCGCCGATGAGCAGCACGGCCTTGACCATCTGGACCCAGGTGGTGCCCTTCATACCGCCGATGGAGACGTACACGATCATCAGAACACCGACGAGGGCGACGATGAGGATCTTGCCCGCGTCCGAGGTGATGCCGAGCAGCAGCGAGACGAGGACGCCCGCGCCCGCCATCTGGGCCAGCAGGTAGAAGATCGACACGACGATGGTGGAGGTGCCGGCGGCGGTACGCACGGGGCGCTGGCGCATGCGGTAGGCGAGGACGTCGCCCATCGTGTAGCGGCCGGAGTTCCGCAGCGGCTCGGCGACCAGGAGGAGGGCGACCAGCCAGGCGACCAGGAAGCCGATGGAGTAGAGGAAGCCGTCGTAGCCGAAGAGGGCGATGGCGCCGGCGATGCCGAGGAAGGACGCGGCCGACATGTAGTCGCCGGAGACCGCAAGTCCGTTCTGGAAGGCGCTGAACTGGCGTCCGCCGGCGTAGAAGTCGGCGGCGTTCTTGGTCTGCCGGCCCGCCCAGACGGTGATGCCGAGGGTCGCGAGGACGAACAGCGTGAACAGGGCGATGATCAGAGGGCGGTGCTGGCTCGCCTCGTTCGCGGCGAGGGTGACGTGGGTGATCGAGGGGCTCATGCGCCACCCTCCATACGGTTCTTGATGGCCTCGGCCTTGGGGTCGAGCTTGGCTGCGGCATGCCGGGAGTACCACCACGCGATGAGGAACGTGGTGGCGAACTGGAGCAGGCCGAAGACGAAGGCGACGTTGATGTTGCCGAACAACTTGGCGCCCATGAAGCCGCCCGCGTAGTTGGACAGCAGGACGTACAGCAGGTACCAGATGATGAAGGCGATGGTCAGCGGGAAGGCGAAGGAGCGGTGGGAGCGGCGCAGTTCACCGAACTCCGCACTCTCCTGCACCTCGGTGAACTCCTCGGGTGTGGGGAGTTTGTACTGATCTGTCGCGGGGGGCGGTGCTTCGGCGGCCACGGAGTCTCCTCGCGTTGCGGTTCTTTTCGGGCGGGGACGAAAGGCGAGTGTCGAGTGTCCTCGGCCTTCCTGCACAAGGGCACGGCGCCACGCGAGGACCGGTTCAACGGTCGGCACTTCTTTTCCCCGGCCGTTTCGCGAAGCCGTTTCCGGCAAATGATTGCTGGCCAGCGGGCGCGCGGGATAGCTTCACCCTGGCACCACCCGTCATGTACCTGCCCGAGCACCACCCGTGTCTCGGGCCGGTTTCTTTTCCGGATGATGTGGAGATCCCATGGCTCATCTGCGTTCCAGACGCCGGCTCGCCCTTGCCGTGCCCGTCGTGCTGTCCCTGACCGCCTCGCTCGGCTTCCTGCCGGCGGCGGCCTCGGCGGCCCCGCGGGCGGTGTCGGCCGAGCAGGCGACGGACGCGCCCGCCCTGGCGTACGTCGTCAACACCAAGGCGGACCGCCGCACGATCGCCTCGGTGAAGCGGGCGATCGCCGCGGCCGACGGGACCGTCGTGGTCACGTACGAGAAGATCGGTGTGATCGTCGTGCACTCGGCGAACCCGGACTTCGGCAAGGAGATCCGTACGGCGCGCGGCGTGCAGTCGGCCGGCGCCACCCGGACCGCGCCGCTGACCCGCGCCGGGACGACGGACGTCGGGGCAGCCGACTACGTGACGGCCGCCGAGGCCGCGCGGACGAAGGCCGTCTCCGCGGAGACTCCCGGGAGCGAGCCGCTCGAGGCCGACCAGTGGGACCTGCGGGCGATCGGTGCCGACGAGGCCGCGAAGATCAACCCGGGCAGCAGCCGGGTGACCGTCGCGGTGATCGACACCGGCGTCGACGACACCCACCCGGATCTCGCCCCGAACTTCTCCGCCTCCCAGTCGGCCAACTGTGTGGGCGGCACGGCGGACACCAGCGAGGGGGCCTGGCGGCCGTACACGGACGACGACTACCACGGCACCCATGTGGCCGGTGAGATCGCCGCGGCCCGCAACGGCATCGGTGTCGCCGGTGTCGCGCCGGGCGTGAAGGTGGCCGGCATCAAGGTCAGCGACCCGGACAACGGCCTGTTCTACCCGGAGAACGTCGTCTGCGCGTTCGTGTTCGCCGCCGACCACGGCGTGGAGATCACGAACAACAGCTACTACGTGGACCCGTGGCTGTACAACTGCATGGACGACCCGGACCAGAAGGCGATCGTCGACGCGGTCAACCGGGCCCAGTTGTACGCGCAGCGCAAGGGCACCCTGCACCTCGCGTCGGCCGGCAACTCCAACCACGACCTGGCCTCGGACGCGATCGACGACGCGTCGAGCCCGAACGACACCACGCCGGTCGAGCGCACCATCGACCCGAGCGAGTGCTACGACCTGCCGACCCAGCTGCCGGGCGTGGTCACGGTCAGCGCGACGGGGGTGCAGAACCTCAAGTCGTACTACTCCACGTACGGCCACGGTGTCGTGGACGTCGCCGCGCCGGGCGGCGACCGCCGCTACCAGCTTCCGGACACGCCGTCGAAGGACGGCCGCATCCTGTCCACGATGCCGAACGGCCAGTACGCCTTCCTGCAGGGCACGTCGATGGCCTCACCGCACGCCGCCGGTGTCGCCGCGCTGCTGAAGTCCAAGCACCCGTGGGCCACTCCGGCGATGCTGCAGACGCTGCTCAAGGTCCAGGCGAACAACCCCGGCTGCCCGGAGTCGTACGACCAGGACGGTGACGGCACCCAGGACGCGACATGCGAGGGCGGGGACCGGGTCAACGGTTTCTACGGGTTCGGCATCGTCGACGCGCTGCGCGCCGTCAAGTGAGCCCGTGGCCCGGCACGTCCCGTACGCCCGCAACAGTGAACGAACTGGAGACTTCATGACAGCGTCTCACCCGCGCCACCGCCGCGCGCTCGCCGTCCCGGCCGGAATGGCCATGGCGACCGCGCTGGCGTTCCTGCCGAACACCGCGGCCACCGCGGCCACCGCCGCCCCTGCCGACGCACGGCCGGCCGCGGTCACCGCCGACGCCGACGCGGACGCGCTCAGCTATGTGGTCAACGTCCGCGGCGGACACGGCGCCCCGGCGCATGTGCGGAAGGCGATCGCCGAGGCCGGCGGCACGATCGTGACGTCGTACGACAGGATCGGCGTCATCGTCGTCCACTCCTCGAACGCCGACTTCGCCAAGACCCTTCGCACGGTGCGCGGCGTGGAGTCGGCCGGTGCCACCCGCAATGCGCCGCTGCCGTCGGCGGCCACCACGGACACGGTCACCCCGAAGGTGCTCAGTGCCTCCGAGGTGGCCGAGGCGCAGGCGGAGGCCGCGGACGGGCAGGACCCGCTCCAGGGGCTGCAGTGGGACCTGCCCGCCATCAAGGCGGACAAGGCCCACGAGAAGTCGCTGGGCAGCCCGAGGGTGACCGTCGCCGTCATCGACACCGGTGTGGACGACACCCACCCGGACATCGCGCCCAACTTCGACCGGGCCGCGTCGGTCAACTGTGTGACGGGCAAGCCGGACACCAGCGACGGCGCCTGGCGGCCGGGCGCGCAGGAGAGCCCGCACGGCACGCATGTCGCCGGTGAGATCGCCGCCGCCAAGAACGGTGTCGGCATGACCGGTGTCGCACCCGGGGTGAAGGTCTCCGGCATCAAGGTGTCCAACCCCGACGGCTACTTCTACACCGAGGCCGTGGTGTGCGGCTTCATGTGGGCGGCCGAGCACGGGGTCGACGTCACCAACAACAGTTATTACACCGACCCCTGGTACTTCAACTGCAAGGACGACCCGGACCAGAAGGCGCTCCTCGAGGCCGTCACGCGGGCCACGCGGTACGCGGAGCGCAGGGGCGCGGTCAACGTGGCCGCGGCCGGCAACGAGAACTACGACCTCGCCGCCGACGAGATCACCGACCCGGTCTCCCCCAACGACGGCACCCCGTCGGACCGGGTGATCGACCCGGCCGAGTGCCTCGACATCCCGACCCAGCTGCCGGGTGTGGTGACGGTCGCGTCGACCGGCGCCAAGGGTCTGAAGTCGTCGTTCTCCAACTACGGCCGGGGTGTCATCGACATCGCCGCGCCCGGTGGCGACTCGACGGCCTATCAGACGCCCGCACCGCCGGCCACCAGCGGTCTGATCCTGGGCCCGCTGCCCGGCGGCAGGTGGGGCTACATGGCGGGTACGTCGATGGCGTCCCCGCATGTCGCGGGTGTCGCCGCGCTGATCAAGTCGACGCATCCGTACGCCCCGCCGGCGCTGGTGAAGGCCCTGCTGTACGCGCAGGCCGACGCCACCGCGTGCACGGACCCGTACGACATCAACGGCGACGGCAAGATCGACGCGGTGTGCGAGGGCCCGAAGAACCGCAACGGCTTCTACGGCTGGGGCACCACCGACGCGCTGGACGCGGTGACGCGGTAGTCCCGCGGGAGGGGTGAGAGCGAGGGGCCGGGCGGACACGCCCGGCCCCTCCGCCGTCCGGGGACACCGCCGTACCGGTCGGGGCGCCGCCGTATCGGAGCGGTCGGTCCCGCATAGTGCGGTCATGACTGAAATCGCGTCCGTCTGGTCTTCCCTGGGCGGCGATCCCGCCCTCCTCAGCCGCGTGTCGGCCGTCGAACGGACCGGTGTGCTGCCCGCCCGGCTGCCGGTACGGGAACTGGCGCGCGCCTGTGTGGGCGCCTGCGCGCTGGCCGCCGCCGAACTCGGAGCGCGGCGGGCTGGCGGCGAGGTGCCGGCGGTACGGGTGGACGACGGGGCGGTGGCGACGGCGTTCGTCAGCGAGCGGCATCTGCGGACCGGCGGGCGGGCGGCGGAGAGCTTCGCGCCGCTGTCACGTTTCTGGCGTACGGCCGACGGGTGGGTGCGCACGCACGCCAACTATCCGCACCACCGGGCCCGGCTGCTCGCCGCGCTGGGTGTGGCGGACGACCCGGACGCGGTGGCGGCGGCGTTCGCGGAGCGGTCCGCGCGGGAGGCCGAGGAGACGGTGTACGCGGCGGGCGGCCTCGCCGTCGCCCTGCGCACGCCCGGGGAGTGGGCGGCGCACGAACAGGCCGCGGCGTTGCGGTCCCGCCCCCTGGTGGAGCTCGCGCGGCTGGACGCGTCCCCCGCGCGGGCGCTCACGCGGGTGGGCCGGGATCCGCTGCTGCCTGCCGCCGGACTGCGGGTGCTGGACCTCACCCGGGTCGTCGCGGGCCCGGTCGCCACCCGCACGCTCACCCTGCTCGGCGCGGACGTGCTGCGCGTGGACGCCCCGTGGTTGCCGGAACTCCCGGACCAGCACGCGGACACCGGGTTCGGGAAGCGGTCGGCGCTGCTGGACCTGGGAGCCGGCCGGGACATCCTCGAGGAGCTGCTGGCCACGGCGGACGTGGTGGTCACCGGGTATCGTCCGGGCGCGCTGGACCGCTTCGGGCTGACCCCGCGGGTGCTCGCCGCGCGGCGGCCCGGGGTGGTGGTGGCCGAGCTGTCGGCGTGGGGCGCGTACGGGCCCTGGGACGGGCGGCGCGGATTCGACAGCCTGGTGCAGGTGGCCACGGGGATCGCCGCGGTCGAGGGGGCGGAGGGGCGGCCGGGCGCGCTGCCGGCCCAGGCCCTCGACCACGGCACGGGGTATCTGCTGGCGGCCGGGGTGCTGCGGGCGCTCACCGGGCAGGCGGACGAGGGCGGGAGCAGGCTCGTACGGGTGGCCCTGGCGCGGACGGCGGGATGGCTGCTGGAGGGGGCAGGAGACGCGGCCGGGCGGACCGCCGACGAGGTGGCTCCCGGGCCCTTCGAAAGGCCCGGACACGCGGACGGGCGGATCGCCGGTGGAACGGCGCCCGGGGCGACCGACGAGACCGGGCTCGCGGCCGCGCGGGCCGCGGGCGAAAGCATGCCCGGGCCGGCCGACGGAACCGAGCACGTGGCCGAACCCACCGCCGGTGGAACGGCGCCCGGGGCGAGGGACGAAGCCGGGTACGTGGCCGTGGGTGAAGTGGATCCCGGGCCGTGGCTGGCGGAGGCGGACAGTCCACTGGGCAGGCTGCGGTACGCCCTGCCGCCGGTGACGTTCGCCGGTGGTCCGCGTGACTGGGCCCGGCCGCCGGGGAGTTGGGGATCCGACCCGGCACGCTGGGACTGATCGGAACCGGCCCGCGCCGACGAGCGGACAATATGCGCGATTCGCCCGGGACTTGCCCCTATCTATGTGATGTTGTGAAGATCCTGGGGTGACGCTGATGAAACCCGGCCCCGGGGGGACCGGTGCACACGGGGGCGCCCGGCGTCCGGGCGCCGGGCGGGCCACCGCCGTACTCGTCCTGGTGGCGCTGGGCGCGCTGATACCGCTCCTCGGCCCGTCCCCTGCGCTGCACGGCACGGGGGAGGCCGACGCGCCCGGCACCGGGGGGACGGCCCTCCTGCGCACGGTGCTGTTCGCGGCGCTGTCCGTACCCGTCGGTGAACTGTTCGTCCGACGGCTGGCCCGCTCCATGCCCGGCGCTCCCGCCGTCCTGCCCCGCAGTTGGTCCACCGCGGCGAACTCCGTCGGCCTCGCGGCCGCCCTCGGCCTCGCCTGCCTCGTGGCCACCGGCAATCTCGTCCCCGGCAGCCTCTCCGACATCGACATCGGCGGACTCCACGGCTCCCGGGACGGCAGACTCGCCCTCCTGGAGGTCAACGGCTTCCTCGCGGCGGCACTGTGCGCCGCCTCCGGCCGTCCCGGAACCCAGGCGTGGCCGCTGGCCGCGATCGTCGTCGCGGAGGCGCTGCGCGCGCACCCGCCGGCCGAGCACAGCCCGCTGATCGGCTCCGGGCTGACCCTGGTCCATCTGACCTGCGCGTCCCTCTGGGTGGGCGGTCTGGTGTACGCGCTGCGCACGCTGGGACTGTGGCGGGAGGCGGCGGCCGGCGGCGCGCTGCTGGGGCGCTACGCGCGCGTGGCGGCCGTTCTGCTCGCCGTCATCACCGCGACGGGAGTGTGCAGTTCGCTGCGCCGGATGCCGTCGGAGACCATCCTGGAACAGCTGACGGACACCGCGTACGGGCGGGTGCTGCTCGCCAAGGTGATCCTCGTGGCCGGTGTCTCCGTCCTCGCGCTGTGGGCGCGGATCCGGCTGGCCCGCGCCGCCGACCCGCTGAGCGCGGGTTCACCCGCGCGAGCGGAGGTGTACGCGCTCGCGCTGGTGGTCGCGGTGTCGGGACTGCTGACGGCACTGCCGGTGCCGATCCGCTGGTGACCGGGGACCGTGGACAGTGCCGGGACCTGTCCTCATCCGTCCGGTATCCGAACGGACCGCCCGCGTGGGGCACCTGACGGACAGCAGTGTCGGACGCGGCCCGTATCCTCATGAACCATGCTCGAAGACCTCACCGCCGCAGCCTCCTCCCCCACCGCGTGGCCGGCCGCGTATCCCCGGGGATACGCGGTCGTCGACGTGGAGACCACGGGGCTGGCCCGGGACGACCGGATCATCTCCGCGGCCGTCTACCGGCTGGACGCACGGGGCGAGGTCGAGGACCACTGGTACACGGTGGTCAATCCGGAGCGGGATCCGGGCCCGGTGTGGATCCACGGCCTGACGAGCGAGATGCTTGAGGGGGCACCCCTCTTCCAGGACATCGCCGCGGAGTTCGCGACCCGGCTTGAGGGCCGGGTGCTGGTCGCGCACAACGCCGTCTTCGACTGGCAGATGATCGCCCGGGAGTACGCCCGCGCGCGCGGCGAGGCTCCGGTGAAGCAGCGGCTGTGCACCATCGCCCTCTCCAAGGAGCTGAGGCTTCCCCTGCCCAACCACAAGCTGGAGTCGCTCGCCGCGCACTTCGGCGTCGTGCAGCGGCGGGCGCACCACGCGCTGGACGACGCGCGCGTGCTGGCGGAGGCGTTCCGGCCCAGTCTGCGGGCCGCGGCGGCGGACGGCGTACGGCTGCCGCTGCACGAGTGCCTGCCGCTGACCGAGTGGACGGACCGGCCCCGCATCGGACAGCAGGCCGGCTACGGCGGCCGGCAGCCGTCCAGTTGGCGCCCGTCCCGGAAACGGCCCGCGTGCCCCCACCCCAACCCGGGACGGTACGAACCGGGCAAGCGACTCAAGCAGGGCATGCGGGTGGCGTTCTCCGGGGACACCACCGTCGAGCGGGACCTGCTGGAGGACCGCGCGACCGAGGCCGGGCTGCATGTCGCCACCAGCCTGTCCCGGCTGACCAGCCTCCTGGTCACCAACGACCCCGACTCGGGGACGTCCAAGGTGGTCAAGGCCCGGCAGTACGGCACACCGGTGGTCGACGAGGCGGCGTTCGGCCAGCTGCTCGGCGACGTCGAGTCCGCGTCGCCGGGCTGAGCGGGCACGGCGTGCGGACCCTGCGGACGGGTGATTGACGGGCGACTCGCCTGCCGCCCACTCGCCCGCGCCGCGCCGACGGCTCACGCTGTGCCCCATGGCGACATGCGAAGTCTGCGGCAACAGCTACGGAATGACCTTCGAGGTGCACGCGCAGGGCGCGGTGCACGTCTTCGACTGCTTCTCCTGCGCGATCCACCGCATGGCCCCGATCTGCGAGCACTGCCGGGTACAGATCATCGGCCAGGGCGTCGAGGCCGACGGGCACTGGTACTGCGGTGCGCACTGCGCCCGCGCGGAGGGAAGGGCGGGGATCATCGACCGGGTGTGAATGGACGTACCCGCCTGAAAGCACCCCGCGGCCGAGTTGTACGGTCGTGGGGTGTACCGCTTTCTGTTGTCCCGCCAGTGGGTGACCATCACCCTGGTCGCCCTGCTCCTCGTCCCCACGATGATCTGGCTGGGCTTCTGGCAGATGGACCGCCACGACGAGCGCGCCGCCCGGAACCAGCTGGTCACCGACGCGCTGGCCGCCGACCCGGTCCCCGTGGAGCGGCTGGCGTCCCCCGGGCACGCCGTGACCCGCGCCGAGCGGTACCGCACGGTGACCGCCACGGGCCGCTTCGAGACGGATGACGAGGTCGTCGTCCGCCGCCGCACCAACGCCGACGACGAGGTCGGTTTCCATGTCCTCACGCCGTTCGTCCTCGCCGACGGCGCGGTCCTGCTCGTCAACCGGGGCTGGATCCCCGCGGACGGGCCGAGCCAGACCGCCTTCCCCGACATCCCCGCACCGCCGCGCGGCGAGATCACGATCCGGGGCCGGCTGATGCCCGACGAGACGACCGAGGCGAGCGGCATCAAGGACCTCAAGGGCCTGCCGGACCGGCAGATCATGCTGGTCAACAGCGAGCTGGAGGCCGAGCGGCTCGGCGCCCGGGTGCTCGGCGGCTATGTGGCGCAGACGGCGCCCGAAGCGGAGGGCGGCACCCCGCAGCAGCTGGCGAACCCCGGCAAGGAGAACGCCGCGCTGAACTACGCCTACGCCGTCCAGTGGTGGCTGTTCGCGGCGGCCGTGCCGGTCGGCTGGGTCGTGCTGGTCCGCCGCGAGAACCGGGAGCGGACCGGGGCGGCGAAGACGCCGGACGCCGAGCAGGCGGAACCCGCGGCCGTGTAGCCCTCCCCGGCGAGGGACACGCGGCGTAGCCGGGAATCACCGGTCCGTGCCGCGACCTGCGCTCCTCTCCCGGTTCGGGGCGCTCTGTGCGAGAGTGACGCGGCGCACCGGACGAACGAGCCGTCCGTCCGGTGTCATCCGGACAGGCCCTCCGCGCAACTCTCCCCCGAGGGCACAGCACACCAGGGACCGGGACGGTGACGCATGGCGGACAGCGCCATGACCGCGACGTTCCTCGCCGTGATCGGCGGGGCGTCGCTGCTCGCCGCCACCGCGCGACGGCTCAGGCCGAGCGACCGGCTGCCCTCGCTGGAGGGCTGGGCACTCGCCGACCGGAGCCTCGGCGCCGGCTGGACCTGGCTGCTGCTCGGCGGGACGATCTACACGGCGTACACCTTCACCGCCGTACCGGGTCTGGCGTACGGCAACGGCGCACCCGCCTTCTTCGCGGTGCCGTACACCGTGATCGTCTGCCCGCTCGCCTTCGTGCTGCTCAGCCGGTTGTGGAGCGTGGCCCGGCGGCACGGCTACATCACCGCCGCCGACTTCGTGCGCGGCCGCTACGGCTCGCCCCCGCTGGCCCTGGTCGTCGCGCTGACCGGGATCCTGGCGACGATGCCGTACCTGGCGCTGCAACTGCTCGGCATCCGCGCGGTGCTCACCGCGGGCGGCCTCTATCCGCACGGCGCCACCGGGGACCTGGTGATGGTGGGGGTGTTCGCGGGTCTCGCCCTGGCCACCTACCGGCACGGGCTGCGGGCGCCCACGGTGATCTCCGCGCTGAAGGCGGTGGCGGTGTTCGTCTCGCTCACCGCCGTCTGCTGGCTGGTCCTGGAGCGGTTCGGCGGCCCCGGCGCGGTCTTCGACGGGGCGGCGCGTGCCCTCGGCGGCACGGACACGGCCCACTCCCCGCTGCTGCTCACGCCGGACCAGCAGCCCGCCTACGCCACGCTGGCGCTCGGCTCCGCCCTGGCGCTGCTGATGTACCCGCATGTGCTCACCGCCGGGTTCGCCGCCGACGGCACGCGCACGCTGCGCAAGGTGTCGGCGGGGCTGCCGGCCTGGACCGCGCTGCTGGCGCTGTTCGGGTTTCTCGGCCTCGCCGCCCTGGCGGCCGGGGTGCGGGCCCCCGAGGGCGGGGCCGAGGCGGCGGTGCCGATGCTGGTCGACCGGCTGATGCCGGGCCCGCTGGCCGGGCTGGTGTTCGGCGCGATCGTCGTGGGCGCGCTGGTGCCGGCGGCGGTGATGTCGATCGCCGCCGCGACCAGCTTCGTACGCAATGTGTACGTCGAGTACGTCCATCCGACGGCCACCCCGAAACGGCAGGTGCGGGTCGCCAAGGCGGTGTCGCTGACCGCGAAACTCGGTGCCGTGGCGTTCGTGTTCGGGCTGCGCGACCAGGATGCCATCAACCTCCAGCTGCTCGGCGGGGTGTGGATCCTGCAGATCTTCCCGGCGGTGGCGGTCGGGCTGTACTCGCGGTGGCTGCATCCGAGGGCGCTGCTCGCCGGGTGGGCGGTGGGCATGGCCTGGGGAACGTATCTGGTGGTGCGCGAGGGGTTCGCCTCCATCGTGCCGCTCGACACGGGCGCCGGGCCGCTGGAGATCTACGCCGGGGTCGCCGCCCTGCTGCTCAATCTGACCGTCGCGGTGGCCGGCACCGCAGCCCTGGCACGGTTCGGTGTCCCGCGCGGCGCCGACGCCACCGACCTGCCGTCCCGCCTGATGGCCGGGCGACGTCCGGAGACGGGAGCGAACAACTCGTGAGACGCAGACAGCACACCCGGACCACACTGCCGCCGGCCCCCGCGGCGCCCCCACCCGCCGCGGTCCCGCACGCCCCGGTCCCGCACGCCGCGGTTCCGGCCGCCGCGGTTCCGGCCGCCGCGGTTCCGGCCGGGCCGCCCGGACCCGTCGTCACCGGCCCGGCCGATCTGGAGCGGGAGGCCGGGGTCGCCCGCCTCTTCGAGCTGCACTACTCCTCGATGCTGCGGCTCGCCGTGCTGCTGGGCGCCGACGACCCGGAGAACGTGGTGGCCGAGGCGTACTACCAGATCTACCGCAAGTGGCGGCGGCTGAAGGACGTGGCCGCGGCGGAGGCGTATCTGCGCTCCACGGTCTGCAATCTGACCCGGATGCGGATACGCCACCTCCAGGTCGCCCGCCGGCACGAGGAGCGTCCGGCGGCCCCGTCCGACCAGACCGTGACCTCCGCCGAGAACACCGCGCTGCTCCGCGACGACCAGCGGGTACTGATCGACGCCCTCCAGCACCTTCCGGCCCGGCAGCGCGAGGCGCTGGTACTGCGGCACTGGCTCGGGCTGAAGGAGAGCGAGATAGCCGCCGCGATGGGCATCACCCGCGGTTCCGTCAAGACCCACACCTCGCGCGGTATCGCCGCGCTGACCCAGGCCATGGAGGCCCGGCGATGACGCATCGAGACGCGACCTGGTCGCGTGGCACCGACCCGGACCGCACGGACCACGACCGGGCCGAGCCACCCCGCCCGGCGGACGCGGAGCGCACCGAACGGGAACTGCGCGACGCCCTCCAGGCGCTGGCCGGCGGTGTACTGCCCGACCCCGACGCCTACCGCACCGCGCGCGGCGAGTGGCTGCGCCGGGAACGCCGGCGGCGGCTCGTCCTCACGGTGCTCGTCGCCGTCGTCTTCACGCTGGCCACGCTGATCGGCCTGTGGGTGCTCAATCAGGCCCCCTCGCATCCCGGAGTCATCTTCTCCGGCAACGGCGCCGCGGCGGCCGACGGCCCGTCACTCCCCCGGCTTCAGCGCTGATTGCGGCACCCGATGGCCGGGAACCCGCACCCCGTGCACCGTATCGAGGACTACGCGCTCATCGGCGACGAACAGACCGCTGCCCTGGTGGGCGCGGGCGGCTCGATCGACTGGCTCTGCCTGCCCCGCTTCGACTCGGCGGCCTGCTTCGCCCGGCTGCTCGGCGACGAGAACAACGGGCACTGGCGGATCGCCCCGGTCGGCGCGGACCGCTGCACCCGCCGGTCCTACCGCGAGGACACCCTGGTCCTGGACACCGAGTGGGAGACCCCCGAGGGTGCGGTGCTGGTCACCGATCTGATGCCGCAGCGTCACCGCGCGCCCGACCTGGTGCGCGTCGTGCAGGGCGTACGGGGTGAGGTGACCGTGCGCAGCACGCTCCGGCTGCGCTTCGACTACGGCTCGGTCGTGCCCTGGGTGCGCAGGTCCGACGGCCACCGGGTGGCGGTGGCCGGACCGGACTCGGCGTGGCTGCGCAGCGTCCCGGAGGTGCCCACCTGGGGCGAGGACCTGGGCACCCACTCGGAGTTCACGGTCAAGGAGGGCGAGCGGGTCGCGTTCGTACTGACCTGGCACCCCTCCCACGAGCCGCGGCCCGCGCTGGTCGACCCGTACGCCTCCCTGCGGCACAGCGTCAAGGACTGGAAGGCGTGGGCCGGGCGCTGCCGTTACGACGGCCCGCACCGGGACGCGGTCGTCCGGTCGCTGATCACCCTCAAGGCGCTCACCTACCGTCCCACCGGCGGTATCGTCGCCGCGCCCACTACCTCGCTGCCGGAGGAGCCGGGCGGGGTACGCAACTGGGACTACCGTTTCTGCTGGCTGCGCGACTCCACGCTGACGCTGAACGCGCTGCTGGCGGCCGGCTACCAGGAAGAGGCGGAGGCCTGGCGCGACTGGCTGCTCCGCGCGGTGGCGGGCGACCCGGCGGACCTGCAGATCATGTACGGGCTCGCGGGCGAGCGGCGGCTGCCGGAGTCCGAGCTGCCGTGGCTGTCCGGTTTCGGCGGTGCCGCGCCGGTACGGATCGGCAACGAGGCGGTCAACCAGCTCCAGTTGGACGTGTACGGGGAGGTCGTGGACTCCTTGGCGCTGGCCCGGAGTTCGGGTCTTTCGGTGAAGCCGGACGTGTGGGCGCTGCAGTCGGTGCTGCTGACGTTCCTGCGCACGGCCTGGCGGCAGCCGGACGAGGGCCTGTGGGAGGTGCGCGGCGGCCGGCGCCACTTCGTGCACTCCAAGGTGATGGTCTGGGTGGCCGCCGACCGCACGGTGCGCGCCATGGAGGAGTCCCCGGATCTGGAGGGGGACCTGGACGGCTGGCGGAAGCTGCGCGACGAGGTGCACCGGGAGGTCTGCGAGAAGGGGTACGACCCCGCGCGGAACACGTTCACGCAGTCCTACGGCTCGCGCGAGCTCGACGCGGCGCTGCTGCTGATCCCTCGGGTGGGCTTTCTGCCGCCCGACGATCCCCGGGTGCTCGGCACCATCGAGGCGATCCGTGCGGAGCTGGGCCAGGACGGGTTCGTGCGCCGCTACACGCCGGACGCCACGGAGCTCGACGGACTGCCCGGACGGGAGGGCACCTTCCTGGTGTGCTCGTTCTGGCTGGCGGACGCGCTGCACCTGACCGGCCGTACGGACGAGGCGCGCGAGCTGTTCGAGCGCCTGCTGGGGCTCGCCAACGACGTGGGGCTGCTGGCGGAGGAGTACGACCCGGTGGGCGAGCGACTGCTGGGGAACTTTCCGCAGGCGTTCAGTCACATCGGGCTGGTGAACACCGCCCTGACTCTGTTCGGCGCCGAGGGGGCAGGATAGAAGCCATGGATCTTGGACTGAAGGACCGGGTGTACGTGGTCACCGGGGCGACGCGCGGGCTGGGCAACGCCTCCGCGCGGGAACTCGTCGCCGACGGGGCGAAGGTGGTCGTCACGGGGCGGGAGGAGACGTCCGTCGCGGAGGCGGCCGCCGCTCTGGGGCCGGGCGCGGTCGGGGTGGCCGTCGACAACGCCGACCCGGCGGCACCGGAGCGGCTGATCGCCACCGCGCGGGAGCGGTTCGGGCGCTTCGACGGCGTTCTCGTCAGCGTGGGCGGGCCGCCGCCGGGGTTCGTCGCCGACACCACCGACGAGCAGTGGCGGTCGGCGTTCGAGTCGGTGTTCCTCGGTGCGGTGCGGATGGCCCGGGCGGCCGCGGGGGAGCTGGGCGAGGGCGGTGTCATCGGGTTCGTGCTGTCGGGGTCGGTGCATGAGCCGATTCCCGGGCTGACGATCTCGAACGGGCTGCGGCCGGGACTGGCCGGGTTCGCCAAGTCGTTGGCGGACGAGCTGGGGCCCCGGGGGATCCGGGTGGTGGGGGTGCTGCCGGGGCGGATCGACACGGATCGGGTGCGGGAGCTGGACGCGCTGTCCGCGGATCCGGAAGCCACGCGGCAGGCGTCGGAGTCGCGTATTCCGTTGCGGCGGTACGGGACGCCGGAGGAGTTCGGGCGTACGGCGGCGTTCTTGATGTCGCCGGCGGCGTCCTATGTGTCGGGGGTGATGGTGCCCGTGGACGGGGGTTTCCGGCACGGGTTCTGACGCGCCGGGGTTCATGGTCGCGCGCGGCCCGCGGGGGGACGGTGTGGCGGGGGCAGGGTTGGGGAGCCTGCGGGGTGGGGGCGGGCGGGTCAGGTGACTCGTTCCGGGCGGTGTTTCACCGCGTGCAGGCGGGCCTCCGTGGGGAGGGTGGCCAGGCCGGTGGATTCGCGGGCGTGGGCGAGGACGCCCGTGGTGAGGGTGTGCAGGGCCGTACCGGGGTCCACGTGGGGTTCCAGGGTGAGGAGTATCCGCGTGCGGGGACCGCCGCGGCGGCCGGTGAGCAGGACATGTGCCTGGGCGACGCCGTCCAGGCCGGCCGCTTCCTCCGCCATGGCGTGTTCCAGTGCCCGGCCGCGCAGTGCCGCGCCCTCGCCGTCACCGGTGTCGATCAGTACCTCGGGCAGTCGCCGCCTGCGCAGCACCGCGATCAGCCACCACAGACAGAGCAGGAACAGTACGGCGAGGGCCGCGATGACGACGGGCCACCACCAGTCCTCGTCCCGCCACCGGGTCCGCTCGGCCTCGTCGAGCAGCACGTCGCCGGGTCCGTCGTGCAGCCACCAGGAGGGGGCCGGCGCCCCCAGGCCGATCGCCAGCACGGAACCGCCGAGGGCGGTCAGCACCAGTCCTGCGATCGCGAGCAGCACGCGGTTGACACTCCTGGGCACCGCTACCGTCCCTTCCGTCCGGGCCGCCGCACGCGCAGCGACAGGGTGGGCGGCCGGTCCAGGCCCAGCCCCGCGACCGCTTCGTCGAGCACCTCGGTCGCGTCGGCCCGTACCTCGTCCGGTTCACGGAAGTGCGACACCGCGCGGACATCGGCGCGGGTCCGCTTCACCGTGACCCGTGCCGACTGCACCCCGGACACCTCCATGACCCGGTCGCGGAGCACCGTCGCGACGGCGTCGCGGTGCAGTGCCGCGCGTACGTCGGGGTGGGTGCGGCGCATCGGGAGCAGACCGCGCAGGCCGGGGGTCACGGCGAGCAGGAACAGCCAGAGCCCGAGCGCGGCCGCGACGCCGGCGCCAATCAGCACCCAGATGTCGTCCAGGGGCCGCTCGGCGAGTTGCCGGGCCAGCTCCTTGCGCCAGCTCATCCCGTCCCGGCCGGCGCGCACGGCGACGATGTCGTAGAGGAACGCGCCCGCGATCACCAGGATCACCAGCGCGAGCAGGCCCGCGGGGACCCGGCGGGCCGACCAGAAGCGCCGGTGCCTTTGGTCGGCGCGGCCGGACCCGGCGGTCCGGCCCTCCGCGGGCGGTGGACTCTGCTCCGCGACCGTGCCGTGGGGTTCGCTCATCGCGTCCTCCCGTGCTCCGCGCCGGACGCGGCCGCCGGGTGCAGCCGTTCCACCTGCACGACGACCTCGGGCACGGCCATGCCCGTCAACGCGCGTACCCGTTCCACCACGTGGCTGCGTACCCGTCGGCACCGGCCGCCGATGTCGCCGGGGTAGTCGAGTTCGATGTGCACGCGGACCCGGGCGGCGTCGTGGTGCACGACCACGCTCGCGTGGGGTGGTGCGGCGCCCGGCGCCGGTGTGCCGATGGCCTCGCGGGCGGCCTGCGTGGCGATCTTCGCCACCACCCGGTCGGCGATCCTGGTCGCCCCGCGCTCGCCCGCCGCGACGGCGGCCGGACCTCCATCGAGTTCGACGGCCCCCGTGCTCACCGCCGTCACCGCCGCCGTTCGTCACGGGGGCGGAAGAAGTCGCCGAGTTCCAGGTCTCCCTCGAGGAACCGTCCGACGACGAAGCCGACGGCGCCCAGGGCAGCCACCAGCAGGAAGGCCCCGAATCCGCCGAAGTATCCGGCGAAGCCCAGTGCCATGCCGGCGATCATGCCGACCACGGCCATTCTCATGGTGCGCTCCTCCGCTCACCGAGCTCTACTGAAGGCGGCTCTCCCGCTGCTCCTCTTCCTCTTCCTCGGGCAGCTTCACGTCGGTCACCGCGATGTTGACCTCGACCACCTCCAGGCCGGTCATCCGCTCGACCGCCGCGATGACGTTCTCCCGTACGTCCCTGGCGACATCGGTGATGGACACGCCGTAGTCGACGACGATCTCCAGGTCGAGCGCGGTCTGCACCTCGCCGACCTCGACCTTCACACCGCGCGTCACCGACTTCTGGCCGCCGGGCACCCGGTCGCGTACCGCTCCGAAGGTCCGCGACAGTCCGCTGCCCATGGCGTGGACGCCGAGCACGTCCCGGGCGGCCAGCCCGGCGATCTTCTCCACGACCCCGTCGGAGATGGTGGTACGGCCACGGGTGGAGGGGTCGCCTCCGCCGCGCCGGGTTGCCTGACCCTTGCGCGGGGCGGTCTCCACGAGGTGCTTCTCCGGGTCGGAGGCCCGTACCGAGCCGTCACCGGTCATGTCGGTCATCGCCGCAACTCCCTTCGAGCGTCCTCCTTCGACCACCGTATGCGTGCTTGCCGTGTACCGCGCCAGGAATGCGGCAGGCTGGAGGAGTGACGGTGGACCGATGGACGCACGCGGTGCGGCAGCAGGTGGGGCTGGGCAGGATCGTGCCCCTGGGCGGACCGCGCGACGGAGCGTGGATCGCCGAGCGGGCGGCGGCGGAGCTGCTGCGCCGCGCGGTGGAGCGGGACGCGCCCGGCGTACGCCTGGACGGTCTGCGGATCGGGCTCGCCGCACCGGAGGACGCGGGTGAGCCGGTCGTGCCGGCCCCGCCGAGCGCGCTGCCGCCGGGTCCGCTGCGGCTGGCCGTGGAGTTCGCGGCCACGGCGGCGCGGCCACTGCCGGTGACGGCGTCCCGTCTGCGTGCGGCACTGGCCGGGGCCGCCACGGAACGGATCGGGCTGGCGGTGACGGAGGTGGACCTGCGGGTGACGGAGCTGCTGGACACCGATCCGCCGGCGCATGCGGCCGCGCCGGCGCCCGAGCCGGCCAAGGCGTCCGAGCCGGCCAAGGCGTCCGAGCCGGCCGAACCAGCCGAACCAGCCGAACCAGCCAAGTCGGCCGGCCCCGACTCGGAAGCGGGCCGGATCGCGGCCGCCGCGCTCGCCGTCCCGGGAGTGAGCCGGCTGACGGGCACGCCGGGCCGCCCGGTCCAGCTGTCCGAACACCACAGCGGCGCGGCCCTGCCCCGCCGCCACGCGCGCGTGGACCTCGCGGTCCGGGTGGATCACCGCCCCCTGGAGGTGGCCCGAGCGGTCCGCGAGGCCGTGTCCGCCGCCCTGCCGGACCGGCCGACGGTGACGGTCCTGGTGACCGCGCTCGACTGACCGCCCCGCCGGGGCCCAGCGGCGCGAGCATCCGGCGGAACACCCCGGGACGGGCCCGCGGCGGGGTCGCGTCCCGCGAGGTGGTGTAAGCGATCACGCGCTTCGCCCTCCGGTACCCGGCTCACGACGATCTGCACGTCGGCGCGGCACGCGAAGTGGCCCGGTCCGGCGCCGGGAGTGCCCCAGCCGGTCGACGTCCCGGCGTGACCTGCGAGTTCCGGTCCGCTGATCGGCTACACCACCCGGCGGGGCGCCATCCGCGGCGGCACCCCGGCACCCGCGCGCGGTGCCGGGGACCTCACCTCACGCGCACGGGCTTCGCGGCGGCCGGGCGACGGGACGGGCCACGCCGGGGCGTGAACCGTGTGCGTTATTCGCCGAGGCCGGCCAGGTCGCGCAGGCGACGGGCCTGGGCGGCTCGTTCGGCGGCGCGCTGCTCCTCGTAGGTGCGGTCCTGAGCGCCGCGCAAAAGGGCCTTCGTCTCGATGACGGCGTCCCGGGGGGCGGCCAGCAGCGCCGCGGCGAGGTCCTGGACGGACGCGTCGAGATCGGCCGCGGGCACCGCGAGGTTGGCCAGGCCGGTGTGCACGGACTCCTCGGCCGTGACGAAGCGCCCGGTCGCGCAGATCTCCAGCGCGCGGGCGTATCCGACGAGGCCCACCAGGGGGTGTGTGCCGGTCAGGTCGGGGACGAGACCGAGGCTGGTCTCGCGCATGGCGAACTGCACATCGTCCGCGACAACACGCAGGTCACAGGCGAGGGCCAGCTGGAAGCCGGCTCCGATGGCGTGTCCCTGCACGGCGGCGATGGACACGATGTCGCTGCGCCGCCACCAGGTGAACGCCTCCTGGTACACGGCGATGGTGGCGTCCAGCTCGGCGTCGTCGGCACGCGCGAGGTCGAGGAACGACGGCTCGCCCTCGATTCCCTCGGGGGAGAGCATCTGCCGGTCGAGGCCGGCGGAGAAGGACTTGCCCTCACCACGCAGCACCACGACCCGGACGGAGCCGGGCAGCAGCCGGCCCGCCTCGGTCAGCGCCCGCCACAGAGCGGGGCTCTGCGCGTTGCGCTTGGCCGGGTTGGTCAGCGTCACCGTGGCGATCGCGTCGTCGACGGTGAGCCGTACGCCGTCCTTGTCGAGTGCAGGACCGAGGTCCTGGGCGGACGAAGCCATGGGGCGCCTCCGATGGGTGCGGTCATCTAAGTGACTGCACAGTAACCACCCGGCCGGTCAGTCGGCCGACCGGGTGGCCACCATCGGGTCTCGTGGCGCCGGGATCAGGCCGACGGGGCCTTTTTGCCCCGTGTCGCCCCGCCACGCCCTCGCAGCGTGACGCCCGACTCGCTGAGCATGCGGTGCACAAAGCCATACGAGCGGCCGGTCTCCTCGGCCAATGCCCGGATGCTCGCACCGGCGTCGTACTTCTTCTTCAGGTCTGCCGCGAGCTTGTCGCGCGCGGCGCCGGTCACCCGGCTGCCCTTCTTCAGAGTCTCGGCCACCCGTGCCTCCTCATGGGAAGTGCGCTCTGGTCTCCTCATGATCACCCCTCCCGGCCCTCATGGCCACCCATTCGGCAAGGTCGATGAGACAAGGTGGTGACGACGGGAGCGCGTCCCCACAACCGGAAGTAGTGATTCCGGGTGGCGTCATCCCTGCTTTTCCTCGACATCTTCTGGGAAACACCAGGTCAGAGAGGCAGGACGGCCGAGCCCCGGTTCGCCGGGGGCTCGGCCGCGAAATCGGTGTAGGACACACCCCGGGATGAGGAGATCTCACACGAATGATGGATCACCGATGGGCCGAATGATCCATACGCAGTGGATCACGCCTTCGATCACCCTGGGCCGACGTCCTGGCTCGCCCCCGGAGGCGGACCCGGATCAGGCCAGGGCGACCAGGTCCGCGTAGTCGGAGCCCCACAGGTCCTCGACGCCGTCCGGCAGCAGGATGATCCGCTCCGGCTGGAGCGCCTCGACGGCGCCCTCGTCGTGCGTGACGAGGACGACCGCGCCCTTGTACGTGCGCAGCGCGCCGAGGATCTCCTCGCGGCTGGCCGGATCGAGGTTGTTGGTGGGCTCGTCGAGAAGCAGCACGTTGGCCGAGGAGACCACGAGGGTCGCGAGCGCCAGACGGGTCTTCTCACCACCGGAGAGGACGCCGGCCGGCTTGTCCACGTCGTCGCCGGAGAACAGGAACGAGCCGAGCGTCTTGCGGACCTCGACGAGGTCGAGGTCGGGGGCGGCGGAGCGCATGTTCTCCAGCACCGTGCGGTCCGGGTCGAGGGTCTCGTGCT
This sequence comes from Streptomyces sp. NPDC086080, assembly GCF_044540255.1. Lineage (NCBI taxonomy): Bacteria > Bacillati > Actinomycetota > Actinomycetes > Kitasatosporales > Streptomycetaceae > Streptomyces > Streptomyces sp. NPDC086080. The sequence continues at coordinate 349,630 of NZ_JBITRU010000003.1, read as the reverse complement.
CCTGCGCGTAGTAGCCGAGCTTGAGGCCGTGGCCCTCGATGACCTGGCCGGTGTCGGGCTTCTCGGTACCGGCGAGGAGACGGAGCAGGGTCGTCTTGCCCGCGCCGTTGAGGCCGAGAATGACGACACGGGAGCCCTTGTCGATGGCCAGGTCGACGTCGGTGAAGATCTCCAGCGAGCCGTAGGACTTCGACAGCCCCTCCGCCATGAGCGGGGTCTTGCCGCACGGGGACGGCTCGGGGAAGCGCAGCTTGGCGACCTTGTCGGACTTCCGCTCGGCCTCCAGGCCGGCCAGCAGCTTGTCCGCGCGGCGGGCCATGTTCTGCGCGGCGACGGTCTTGGTCGCCTTGGCGCGCATCTTGTCGGCCTGCGAATGCAGCGCGGACGCCTTCTTCTCGGCGTTCTGCCGCTCCCGCTTGCGGCGCTTCTCGTCGGCCTCGCGCTGCTGCTGGTACAGCTTCCAGCCCATGTTGTAGACGTCGATCTGGGCGCGGTTGGCGTCCAGGTAGAACACCTTGTTGACGACCGTCTCGACCAGGTCCACGTCGTGGGAGATCACGATGAAGCCGCCGCGGTAGGTCTTGAGGTAGTCGCGCAGCCAGACGATCGAGTCGGCGTCAAGGTGGTTGGTCGGCTCGTCCAGCAGCAGGGTGTCCGCGTCGGAGAACAGGATCCGGGCGAGCTCGATGCGGCGGCGCTGACCGCCGGAGAGGGTGTGCAGGGGCTGGCCGAGCACGCGGTCGGGCAGGTTCAGCGCGGCGGCGATGGTGGCGGCCTCGGCCTCGGCGGCGTACCCGCCCTTGGTGAGGAACTCGGTCTCCTGGCGCTCGTACTGCTTGAGGGCCTTCTCGCGGGTGGCGCCCTGTCCGTTCGCGATGCGCTGTTCGTTGTCGCGCATCTTGCGGATCAGTACGTCGAGGCCGCGGGCGGAGAGGATCCGGTCGCGGGCGAGGACGTCGAGGTCGCCGGTGCGGGGGTCCTGCGGCAGGTAACCGACCTCGCCGGAGCGGGTGACCGTACCGGCGGCGGGGATCCCCATGCCGGCGAGGACCTTGGTGAGGGTGGTCTTGCCCGCACCGTTGCGGCCGACCAGGCCGATGCGGTCGCCCTTGGCGATGCGGAAGGTGGCGCTTTCGATGAGCACGCGGGCACCGGCGCGCAGCTCGATGCCGGAGGCGGAGATCACGGACAGACTCCAGGGCAGGTATGGGGTGGCGGTGGGCGGCTGAGGACGTTCCCGCCGTCTAATGCGCGAGGAGAATGGCCATGCGAGCCATTCTAACGGGGCCCCGCAAGAGCTTTTTCTGGGCGCGGGGCCGGTGTGCGGACGTCCCGCCGGGACCCGGGGTTCGGCACCGATGTCGGTGCCGGGTGCCAGACTGGGCGGCAACTGGACATTTCGGCGTACGCGAGACACAGGGAAGTGATCGCATGGCTGGCACGGGCGGCGGGCGTCCGAGCGTGGTTCCGACGTTGCTGTACGGGGACGCGAAGGCGGCGATCCGGCAGCTCACGGAGGCGTTCGGCTTCAGGGAACTGTCGGTCTACGAGGGCGAGGACGGCACGGTGATGCACGCCGAGCTGGCGCAGGGCGACGGCGTGGTGATGCTGGGCTCGAAGGGCCGGGGCGGAGCGTTCGACACGGCGATGGAGGGCGCGGGCCCGGCCGGGGTGTACGTCGTCGTGGACGATGTCGACGCACACCACCGGCGCGCGGTGGAGCAGGGCGCGGAGATCCTGATGCCGCCGACGGACCAGGACTACGGCTCACGGGACTACATGGCCCGTGACGTGGAGGGCAACGTGTGGAGTTTCGGCACGTACGCCCCGGAGACGGGGGGCTGAGGCCCGGCCCGTCCCCGGTGCGGTGGCGCTGTCCCGGGGTGACGGCGCGGTCAGCCGCCGGTGTGGACCTGGGCGGTCAGCCGCCGGTGTGGACCTGGAAGGCGGCCCGGCGGACCGCCTTGGCCAGGGCCGGGTCGGGGTGGGCTGCCGCCAGGGCGACCAGGACCTGCACCGTGCGCGGGTGGCCGACGGCGCGTACCTCGCTGAGCAGCGCGGGGACGGTCGGCTGCACCGCGGACTCCAGGTGCCGGACCAGCAGGGGGGCCTCGCCGTGGTCGGCGACGGCGGCGGCCGTGTCCACCCACAGCCAGGTGGCCTCCTCGCGGGTGAGGACCTCGTGGGCGTCCTCGGGATCGGCGCCGTCGTGCTCGGCGAGCCACAGCAGGGCGTACGGCCGCAGCGTCGGTTCGTCGAGCACGGTACGGACCTCGGGCTCCGCGGGAGCGCCGACCACCCGCAGCGCCTCGAAGGCGAGGCCGCGCAGCAGGGCGTCCTCGCCGCGGGCGGCGCGGATGAGCTCGGTGACGGCGCTGCCGACCGGCCGGGCGGCGAGCCAGGCCCGGTACTCGGCGCGGGCCGCGTTGGGGCGCAGTTGGGCGCAGCCGCGCAGCATGTCCTCGGCGCCCTGCTCGATGTTCCCGGCGGGGCTCTGCGCGGCGACGCAGATCTGCTCCAGCTTGACCCACACCGCCCAGCTGCCCAGCGGAGTGAGCGTGGCCTGTCCGTCGCCGTAGGTGAGGGCCCCGACGGAGGCGAGCGCGGACAGTGCCCAGTCGAGCAGCGGCTCGAGCGGGGCGTCGGCCACGGCCGGCTCGGGGAGCGCGGGCCGGGGCACGTCGGGCTGCGGCGCGTAGTCGATCTCGCAGCGTTCCGTACGCAGCTCGGTGACCCGCTGCTGCAGCAGATCGAGGAGCTGCGGCACGGGAACGGGGCCTGCGGACAACTGGAGGAAGGAGAGCACCTGCGGCATCGCCGTGACGACCTCGGCGACGGCGGCGGACTCATACTCCTCGGGTTCGGGATGGGCCAGCGACCAGGCGTCGCACAGGGCCACCCAGCCGCGCAGCACGGCGCTGTCGTCGCGGTTCCAGGCCCGCAGCCGCCAGCCCGGGCGGGCGGTGCCGCCGTGCACCTCGATGAGGCCGGCCAGGCGGGCGGTGTCCCAGTCGGCACGGACCTGAGCCGGGGTCAGGCCGAGTGCCCGGGCCGCCCGTTGCGCGGTCGCGTCGGAGAGGGTGGCCTTGCCGTCGGCGGTGGCGCTGTCCCCGCCGGGGCCGAGAGCCGCGTCGGCCCAGCGGGCGACGCGGGCCGCCGCGGCCAGACCGGAGCGCGCCATTCTGGCCAGCTCCGCCGGTGCGGGGGTGCCTTCCGGGGGGCGTGGCGCGGGGCGGCGCGAGCGCCGCTGGTTGATCGCTGTGGGGGCGGCGGCCAGGGGTCGCGGGCGGACGAGTCGAAGCCTGGAGTCGCGCGGGATACGGGACGTCACGGGTGCAGTCTCGCGGTTGACGGTCCGAAATCCCAAACGGAATGCCGGCGGAGCCGCGGGGACGGCCCGCGACCCGGCCCCGGACGCGGTCGGAGGGAGGGATTCGGGCCAGTGGTGGAGGGCTGAACGGAATCCTCGGCACCGGCTTCACATCAGCGGGGTGAGGAAGCGTCGCAGCGCCTCCTCGTAGGCCTCCTGGTCGACGTTCCACATGGCGGCGTGGGGGGCGCCCCTGACGGTGTGCAGGGTGACGGTGTTCGGGTGGGCCGCGGCGAGGCGGCGGGAGAACCGCCAGGGAGCCACCTTGTCGTCGGGGCCGTGGAAGATGTGCGTGGGGACACCGATGCGGTCCAGGTGGACGGCGCCGGGAGTGCGCTCGCCGTGCAGCCCCGTGCGGCCCTGGGCGGCGCGGACGGCGAGCGGCAGCAGCGCACCCGGGGTGCGGTGGGCCGCGGCGAGGGCGCGCAGGGTCGCCTCCCAGTTGAGGACGGGCGAGTCGAGAACGAGACCGGTGACGCGTTCGCGCAGTTCGGAGCGGGCCGCGGTGCGCAGTGCCATGGTCGCGCCGCTGGACCAGCCGTAGAGGACCACCTTCCGGGCTCCCGCGCTCACCGCGTGGTGCAGCACCGCGTCGAGATCGTGCCACTCGGTCTCGCCCAGGTGGTTGAGGCGGTCCGGGGAGGCCGGTGCGCCCGGGTCGCCCCGGTAGGCGGGGGCGAGCACCGGGAAGCGGTGGCGGTGCAGGAACTGCATGAGATTCATGGTGTGTTCCCGGGTGGTGCCCAGTCCGTGGACGGCGATCACCCAGGTGTCCCGGTCACCCGGCACGAACCACACGGGCAGCGGGCCGAGTTCCCCGGGGACCCCGAGCCCTGTGTGGTCCAGGCCGAGGGCGGTGCCCGGGTCGCCGACGTGGAGGTTCGGGGTGAGCCAGGCGTGGTCGCCGGGCTCCGGGGTTCCGTGCGTGACGCGTTCCAGGCGCCGGACGACGGTGTCGGCGGATGTCGGGGTGTCGGACAGCACGGGCCCGACGACGGCGTGGAAGCCGTCGCCGGTGAGACCGTGGCGGCCGGGGCGCAGCGCGGCGAGGTCCCGGGTGAGGGTCACCTGGCCGGCGGCGGTGGCGTGGACGGTGAGCCGGGGCTCGGTGGGCAGGGGGCCGCCCGGCGGGATCCGGAGGGCGGCGTCGCTGGCGAAGCGGCCGGCGGCGACTGCGGCGACGCCGGCGCCCATCACGGCGGTGACGGCAGCGGCCGTCGCTCTGACAGTGCGCACGCCTCCCAGTGTCGGGGCGGAACGCGGGAGCGGCCAGTGGGCGCGGAGTGAGGGGTGAGGGGTGGTTCTCTCGCCCCCGCCGCCCCTTCCCGTCCCGTCCCTGGGGGCGCCGCCCCCAGACCCCCGTTGCGCAGTTCCCCGCGCCCCCAGCAAGAGCGCCCACGCGGCGGAGTTCGGGTGTGTCGGGTTTGTCAGGTCCGCTGGCCGTAGGTGTGCAGGCGCTCGGCGGCCTCGGTGAGTTGCTCCGGGCTCAGGAGGTGGGGGGAGCGGTCGGGGAGTGATGACGCGGTCAGCCAGAGTCTGCACATCCACTCCAGCTGGGCGGTGCGGTCGTAGGCCTGGGTGAGGGTCGTGCCGTGGGTGACCGTGCCGTGGTTCTGCAGCAGGCAGCCGGTGCGGCCTTCGAGGGCGCGGAGCATGTTCCCGGCCAGTTCGTCGGTCCCGTAGGTCGCGTAGCGGGCGACCCGGACGGGGCCGCCCAGCGCCGCGGCCATGTAGTGGATCAGCGGCAGTTCGTCGACGAGGGTCGAGACAGCCGTGGCGTGCACGGCGTGCGTGTGCACCACGGCGCGCGCGGCGGTGGTGCGGTACACGGCGAGATGCAGGGGCAGCTCGCTGGTCGGGACCAGTGTGCCGAGCACCTGCCGGCCGGTGAGGTCGACGCCGGTCACATCGTCCGCCGTCAGCCGGTCGTACGGCACTCCCGACGGCGTGACGAGAATCACCTCCCCGACCCGTACCGAGACATTCCCGGAGGTACCGACCACCAGTCCGTCGGCGACGGTCCGGCGCGCGGCCTCGACGAGTTCCGTCCAGGCCCGCGCCTCCTCCTCGGCCACCTGCCGGCTCCCCCTCGGGCCCCCGGCGCCCTCCGTCTCCCGCCCGTCCCGCTTGCCCCACCTCTGTTCAGCCATGCCTCGATCCTGCCAAAACGGCCCCCCTGCCGCATGGGCCGCCGGCGGAGCGGCCTCCCCCTCTTACGGTCACCGCGATGCCCATTCCAGTTCATCTTCCGTTCACCCTGGTTACCTACGTTCAACCAGCCAATGACTTCGAACGATTGCCTGGGTAAATGGAAAGCTTCTCGCTGATCCTCGCGATTGTGGTGGTAACCGCACTCGCGTTCGATTTCACGAACGGTTTCCACGACACCGCGAACGCGATGGCAACGACCATTTCGACCGGTGCCCTCAAGCCCAAGGTCGCGGTGGCCATGTCCGCCGTGCTGAACCTTGTCGGCGCATTCCTCTCGGTGGAGGTCGCCAACACGATCTCCAAAGGCCTCGTCGACGAGGCCGGCATCCGTCCCGAGGTCATCTTCGCCGCGTTGGTCGGCGCGATCCTCTGGAACCTCCTGACCTGGCTGGTCGGACTGCCGTCCAGTTCCTCGCACGCCCTCATGGGCGGTCTGATCGGCGCCACCGTCGCCTCCGCCGGCTTCGGCGCGGTGCACGGCGACGTCCTCGTCACCAAGGTGCTGATCCCGGCGATCGCCGCGCCGCTGGTGGCCGGACTGGCCGCGATGCTCGCGACCCGGCTGACCTACCGCATGGGCGGCAAGGCCAACGGCAAGTCCGCCGAGAAGGGCTACCGCGCCGGCCAGATCGCCTCCGCCGGTCTGGTCTCCCTCGCCCACGGCACCAACGACGCCCAGAAGACAATGGGCATCATCACGCTCGCCCTGGTGGCCGGCGGCGCCGTCGCCCCCGACTCCGACCCGCCCCTGTGGGTCATCCTCTCCGCGGGCATGGCCATCGCGCTGGGCACCTACCTCGGTGGCTGGCGCATCATCCGCACCATGGGCAAGGGCCTGACCGACCTCCAGCCGCAGCAGGGCTTCGCCGCCCAGACCAGCGCCGCGACGGTCATCCTGGCCTCCTCGCACCTCGGTTTCTCCCTCTCCACCACGCATTCCGTTTCGGGTTCCGTGATGGGCGCGGGCCTGGGCCGCAAGGGCGGCGTCGTCCGCTGGTCCACCGCGACCCGGATGTTCGTCGCCTGGGGTCTGACACTGCCGGCGGCCGCCGTCGTCGCGGCCCTCGCCGAGTGGATCTGCGGCTTCGGCAGCTGGGGCACCGCCGTCGTGGCCGTCTTCCTGATCGCCTCCAGCGCGGCGATCTGGAAGATCTCCCGGCGCGAGGTCGTCGACCACACCAACGTCAACGACCACGAGGAATCCGGTGAGGAGCCGTCCGGCGTGGTGACGCAGGCCATGGCCGCGGTCACCCCGCCCCCCGCGGGCACCGTCACCGAGGACCTCTCGGCCACGATCCCGGCCCCCGCCGAGCCGGCACCGCCGGCCAAGACCGCCGTCTGACCGCGGCCCGGCACGAAGGAAGAAGAGCACCATGAAGATCGACTGGGCGGCCCTCGGCTCCGTCTTCGGCGTCAGCCTCGTGGTCACGGTGGCCCTGGTGGGCCTGTTCACCCTCGGTATCAGCGGCCTGTCCCGCCGCGAACGGGCCGCCGCGCAGGGCCAGTCCGCCGGCCTGGCGGTCACCGGCGCCTACGTCTGCTTCGCCGCGTGCGCGGCGGCGGTGGCGTACGGGATCTACCTGATCATGGCCTGAGTACCACCTGAACCCGCCGCGGTCGTCATCCGACCGCGGAGCGTCTCCGTCCGACGGGCGGTGCGTGAGCTCCCGGCTCCCGCACCGCCCGTCGGCGTGTGCCCCCGCCGCCCGCCGTTCACCCACTGGAGCCCCGCTGTGGGCCTCAGCACACTTCAGCCCCGCAGGTCAACGGCAGGTTGACGGCCGTTGACGGACCGTGGTGGACTGCCTCAGCCAATACGGCGGCAGAAGAGGAAGCCGGTGCGATTCCGGCGCGGTCCCGCCACTGTCACCGGGGTGGAACACCCCCGGGAGCCAGGAACTCTCGCCGCCGGTCTCGTCGAGCCAGGGCGTGGACACCCTGAGTGAGGACACATCGCCATGCGCGGCAGCCTGCCGAGGTCGATCAGCGACTCCCCACCCCGCTTCGGGGCCGCTCCCTCCGGATCCGTCACCGGCTGAACCCGATGGGTGCCGATCGCGTGTTCGCGTACGGTGCCGCCGCCGGCCTCCTCGGCGACCTGCTGCTCGGCGATCCCCGCCGTGGGCACCCGGTCGCCGGTTTCGGGCGGGCCGCGGCTGCCGTGGAACGGGTGCTGTGGCGGGACGACCGCGGCCGGGGCGCCGTGCACACCGCCGTGTGCGTCGGCTCGGCCGTCGCACTGGGGAGCCTGGCCGCCCGCTGCGTACGCTCCTCCCCCACCGCCTCCGCCGCCCTGACCGGCGTCGCCACCTGGGCCGTCGTCGGCGGGACCTCGCTGGCCCGTGAGGCCCGCGCCATCGGACGGGCGCTGGAGGCGGGGGACGTCGAGGCGGCACGGGCCCGCCTGCCGCACCTGTGCGGCCGGGATCCGCAGACGCTGGACGCGGACCGGATCGCCCGCGCGGTGGTCGAGTCCGTCGCCGAGAACACCTCGGACGCCGTGGTGGGCGCCCTGGTGTGGGGCGCCGCCGCCGGGGTGCCGGGCCTGCTCGGCTTCCGGGCCGTCAACACCCTGGACGCGATGGTCGGCCACAAGTCCCGCCGCTACCGCCGCTACGGCTGGGCATCCGCCCGCCTCGACGACATCGCGGGCTGGCCGGGGGCCCGGCTGACCGCCGTACTCGCCGCGCTCGGCGGTCCGGACCCGCGCGGTGCCGTACGGGCCTGGCGGGCCGACGCGTACCGACATCCGAGCCCCAACGCCGGGCCCGTCGAAGCGTCCTTCGCGGGCGCCCTCGGCGTACGGCTCGGCGGGACCCTCTCCTACGGCGGACGGGTCGAGCACCGGCCCGTCCTCAACAGCGGCGGGCGGGCCGTGACCGTGTCCGACATCGACCGGGCGGTACGGCTCTCACGGCGCGTCGGCTGGCTCGCCCTCGGCGCCGGCGCCCTCGCGCGGAGCGTCGTGAAGGGACGTACGCCATGAGCGGTGGGGGTCTGCTGGTCGCCGGGACCACCTCGGACGCCGGCAAGAGCGTGGTCACCGCCGGGATCTGCCGGTGGCTGGTGCGGCAGGGCGTCAAGGTCGCGCCGTTCAAGGCGCAGAACATGTCGCTGAACTCGTTCGTCACCCGGGAGGGCGCCGAGATCGGGCGGGCGCAGGCGATGCAGGCGCAGGCCGCCCGGGTCGAGCCGACGGCGCTGATGAACCCCGTGCTGCTCAAGCCGGGCGGTGAGCGGTCCAGCCAGGTGGTGCTGCTGGGCAGGTCCGTCGGTGAGATGAGCGCGCGCGGCTACCACGGCGGACGCCAGCAGCGGCTGCTCGGCACGGTGCTGGACTGCCTGGAGCAACTGCGGGACGCGTACGACGCGGTGATCTGCGAGGGCGCGGGCAGTCCCGCCGAGATCAATCTGCGGCGCACGGACATCGTGAACATGGGGATCGCCCGGGGCGCCGGACTGCCGGTTCTGGTGGTGGGCGACATCGACCGGGGTGGCGTCTTCGCGTCGTTCTTCGGCACGGTCGCCCTGCTGTCCCGTGAGGACCAGGACCTGGTCGCCGGGTTCCTGGTGAACAAGTTCCGGGGCGATGTGTCCCTGCTGGAACCGGGCCTCGACATGCTGCGCGGCCTGACCGGACGGCCGGCGTACGGTGTGCTGCCCTTCCGCCACGGGCTCGGCATCGACGAGGAGGACGGGCTCCGGGTCTCGCTGCGCGGCACCGTGCGGGAGTCGGTGGTGGCCGCGCCGGCCGGTGAGGACGTGCTGCGGATCGCCGTGTGCGCGGTGCCGCTGATGTCCAACTTCACCGACGTCGACGCCCTCGCCGCCGAACCGGGCGTCGTGGTGCGGTTCGTGGACCGGCCCGAGGAACTCGCCGACGCCGACCTCGTGGTCGTACCGGGTACCCGCGGCACCGTACGGGCGCTGCGGTGGCTGCGGGAGCGCGGGCTGGCGGACGCGCTGCAGCGCCGGGCGGCCGAGGGGCGTCCCGTGCTCGGGATCTGCGGCGGCTTCCAGCTCCTCGGGGAGCACATCGAGGACGAGGTCGAGAGCCGCGCGGGGCACGTGGACGGACTCGGGATCCTGCCCGTACGGGTGCGGTTCGCCCGCGAGAAGACACTGACCCGGCCCGTGGGCCGGGCCCTGGGAGAGCCCGTCGAGGGGTACGAGATCCATCACGGGGTCGCCGAGGTCCTGGCGGGGGAACCCTTCCTGGACGGCTGCCGGGTCGGACAGACCTGGGGCACGCACTGGCACGGATCGCTGGAGTCGGACGGCTTCCGGCGCGCCTTCCTGCGCGAGATGGCCGCCGCGGCGGGACGCCGCTTCGTACCCGCCCCCGGCACCTCGTTCGCCGCGCTGCGCGAGGAGCAGCTCGACCGGCTCGGCGACCTGATCGAACAGCACGCGGACACGGACGCGCTGTGGCGGCTCATCGAGTCCGGCGCGCCACCAGGACTGCCCTTCATTCCACCGGGAGCGCCCGCATGAGCACGGTGTTGTTGCTGTCGACCGCCGACACGGACCTGCTGGCGGCCCGTGCCTCCGGCGCCTCCTACCGGATCGGCAACCCGACCCGTGTGGACGTGGCGGAGGAACTGCCCGCGCTGCTGGACGGGGCGGACCTCGCCGTCGTACGGCTGCTCGGCGGCAAGCGGGCGTGGGAGGACGGGCTCGCGGCGCTGAAGGCGTCCGGGGTCCCGGCGGTGCTGCTCGGCGGGGAGGCCGTGCCGGACGCGGAACTCATGGCCGAGTCGACGGTACCGGCCGGTGTGGTGGCCCAGGCACTGCGGTATCTCGTCGAGGGCGGCCCGGACAACCTCACCGAGCTGGCCCGGTTCCTGTCGGACACCGTGCTGCTGACCGGTGAGGGGTTCGAGGAGCCACGGAAGATGCCGGAGTACGGCGTCCACGGCGAACGCGCCCTGGAACAGGGCCGTCCGACGGTCGGCGTGCTCTTCTACCGGGCGCACGAACTGAGCGGCAACACCGCCTTCGTGGACACGCTGTGCGATGCGATCGAGGCGCGCGGCGCCAACGCCCTTCCCGTGTACTGCGGTTCGCTGCGCGACGCGGACGCGGGACTGTACGGGCTGCTGGCGCGGGCCGAAGCCCTCGTCGCCACCGTACTGGCGGCCGGCGGCACCCACGCCTCGCGGGCCTCGGCGGGCGGTGACGAGGAGGCGTGGGACATCGGGGCGCTGGCGGAGCTGAACGTGCCGGTGCTGCAAGGGCTCTGCCTCACGTCCTCACGCGCCGCCTGGGAGGAGTCCGACGCCGCGCTCTCCCCCATGGACGCGGCGATGCAGGTCGCCATCCCGGAGTTCGACGGGCGGATCATCACCGTTCCGTTCTCATTCAAAGAGCCTGGCGAGGACGGTATCTTCGTCTACGTCGCCGACCCGGAGCGTGCTGCTCGCGTCGCAGGCATCGCCTATCGGCATGCTCGATTGCGCGGTCTCCGCCGAAGCGGAGGTGATTCGAGGCTCGCGCTGGTCTTCACCGCGTATCCCACGAAGCATTCCCGGGTCGGCAACGCCGTTGGGCTGGACACTCCCGCCTCGGCCCTCGTGCTGCTGAAGGCGCTTCAGGACGCCGGGTACAAGGTGGACGACCTCCCTGCTACGGGCGACGAGTTGATCCACCGGCTGATCGCGGCCGGTGGGCACGACGTGGAATGGCTGACGGAGGAGCAGCTGGCCGCTGCGCCCGCGCGCGTGCCGCTTGCCGACTACCGGGCCTGGTTCGAGAGGCTGGCCCCGGAGCTGCGGGACGGGATGCGGGAAGCGTGGGGCGAGCCGCCCGGGTCGCTGTACGTCGACGGGGACGACATCGTGCTCGCGTCGCTCCGGTTCGGGAACGTCGTAGTGATGATCCAGCCGCCGCGCGGCTTCGGCGAGAACCCGATCGCCATCTACCACGACCCCGACATGCCGCCGTCGCACCACTACATGGCGGCCTACCACTGGCTGCGGAACAGTTTCGGCGCCGACGCGATCGTGCACATGGGCAAGCACGGCACGATGGAGTGGCTGCCCGGCAAGGGTCTGGGGCTGAGTGGCGGGTGCGCGCCGGACGCGGTCCTCGGTGACCTCCCGCTGATCTACCCGTTCATCGTCAACGACCCCGGCGAGGGCACGCAGGCCAAGCGGCGCGGGCACGCGACGGTGGTCGACCACCTCGTCCCGCCGATGGCCCGCGCCGACACCTACGGCGATCTGGCGAAACTGGAGCAACTCCTCGACGAGTACGCCCTCGTCTCCGACCTGGACCCGGACAAGGCCCCGGCGCTGCGGGCGCAGATCTGGACGCTGGTGAAGGCCGCCGAACTCCACCACGACCTGCGGGTGGACGACCAGCCGGACGACGACGACTTCGACTCGTTCGTCATGCACATCGACGGCTATCTGTGCGAGATCAAGGACGTGCAGATCCGCGACGGCCTGCACGTTCTCGGTGGCGGTCCGGTCGGCGAGCCGCGCGTCAACCTGGTGCTGGCGGTGCTGCGCGCCTCGCAGGTGTGGGGCGGGCGGGCGGACGCCCTGCCGGGGCTGCGGGCCGCGCTGGCCGAGCACTTCGGGCTGGTGGAGAAGGAGCTGCTGGCCGAGCCGGGCGCCCCGGTGAAGGTCGCGGTGGAGCTGACGGACCTGGTGGACGGCCCCGCCCGTACCGGCGCCGACGCGATCGACCTGCTGGAGCAGCTCTGCCGGCGGTGCGCCGAGGGTATGGAGGAGCGCGGCTGGGCGGCCGAGGCGGTCCCGGCGCTGGTGCGGGAGGTGCTGGGCACGGAACTCTCCGACGCGGTCGCCGTGTTGCGGTTCGCCTGCGAGGAGGTCGTACCCCGGCTGGCCCGGACGACGGACGAGATCGGACACATCCTGCGGGCGCTGGACGGCGGTTACGTCCCGGCGGGACCGTCCGGTTCGCCCACGCGCGGGCTGGTCAACGTGCTGCCGACCGGGCGGAACTTCTACTCCGTCGACCCCAAGGCGATTCCCTCGCGCTTGAGCTGGGAGGTCGGGCAGGCGCTGGCCGACTCACTGGTCCAACGGTACCTGCGGGACACGGGTGCGTATCCGAAGTCTGTCGGCCTGACCGTGTGGGGTACCTCCGCGATGCGCACCCAGGGTGACGACATCGCCGAGATCCTGGCCCTGCTGGGATGCCGTCCGGTGTGGGACGACGCGTCGCGGCGGGTGACCGGGTTCGAGGTGGTCGGCGTCGAGGAGCTGGGCCGGCCGCGCATCGACGTCACGGTCCGCATCTCCGGGTTCTTCCGGGACGCGTTCCCGCATGTCGTGGGGCTGATCGACGACGCGGTGCGGGCGGTGGCGGAGCTGGACGAGCCCGCCTCGCGGAACTTCGTCCGCGCCCACGCCGACGAGGACACCGCCCGGCACGGCGACCGGCGCCGGGCCACGGCCCGGATCTTCGGCTCGAAGCCGGGGGCGTACGGGGCGGGCCTGCTGCCGCTGATCGACGCCCGCAACTGGCGGTCGGACGCGGACCTCGCCGAGGTGTACGCGGTGTGGGGCGGCTACGCCTACGGGCGCGGGCTCGACGGGCGGGCGGCGCGCGGGGACATGGAGACGGCGTTCCGGCGGATCGCGGTGGCGGCGAAGAACGTCGACACGCGCGAGCACGACATCCACGACGCGGACGACTACTTCCAGTACCACGGCGGCATGGTCGCGATGGTGCGGCATCTGACGGGGGCCAGTCCCGAGGCGTATGTGGGTGACTCGGCCGTGCCTGATCACGTCAAGACCAGAAGTCTTGCCGAAGAGACACACCGTGTCTTCCGGGCGAGGGTGGTCAATCCACGCTGGATGAGGGCGATGCGCAGGCACGGGTACAAGGGTGCTTTCGAGATGGCCGCGACCGTGGACTACCTCTTCGGATACGACGCCACAGCGGGCGTGGTCGATGACTGGATGTACGAAAAGCTGGCCGCTGAGTACGTGTTCTCGCAGGAGAACCAGGACTTCATGAGGAAGTCCAACCCGTGGGCACTGCGCGGCATCACCGAGCGCCTCCTGGAGGCGGCGGACCGGGGCCTGTGGGCGGAGCCGGACCAGGAAACCCTGGACCGGCTCCGGGCGACCTACCTCGCGCTCGAGGGAGATCTGGAGGGAGACGAGTGATCTCTCCGCATATCCCCGCGGGTGCGGGGAGCACCCCAGCACTCCGCCAACGGCAGGGCACACCGCCGGACCATCCCAGCACAAGCCGGGAGCACCTCTCCACGCTGCCTGGCCAGGTCGCGCAATACCACGTTTCCCATGTTGGTTCACTCGTAGGAGGGAACGCCGCGTGAACACGCATTTCCCTTTCACAGCCGTCGTCGGGCAGCAGAACCTGCAACTCGCCCTGCTACTCAACGCTGTCGCACCCACCATCGGCGGGGTGCTGGTGCGCGGCGAGAAGGGCACGGCGAAGTCGACGGCGGTGCGGGCCCTTTCGGCGCTGCTGCCGGAGGTGTCCGTGGTGCCCGGCTGCCGGTTCTCCTGTGACCCCTCGGCTCCGGACCCCGGCTGCCCGGATGGTCCTCACGAGGGCGGCGGCGGTGCCGCGCGACCCGCACGGATGGTCGAACTGCCCGTGGGCGCCTCCGAGGACCGGCTGGTCGGCGCGCTCGACATCGAACGGGCGCTGGCGGAGGGCGTGAAGGCGTTCGAGCCGGGGCTGCTCGCCGCGTCGAACCGGGGCATCCTGTACGTCGACGAGGTCAACCTGCTCCATGACCATCTCATCGACGTTCTGCTGGACGCCGCCGCCATGGGTGCCTCGTACGTCGAGCGCGAAGGTGTATCGGTACGGCACGCGGCGCGCTTTCTGCTCGTCGGGACCATGAATCCGGAGGAGGGCGAGCTGCGGCCGCAACTGCTCGACCGGTTCGGGCTGACCGTAGAGGTGGCCGCCTCACGCGAACCCGACCAGCGCGTGGAGGTCGTACGGCGGCGACTGGCGTACGACGACGACCCGGCCGCGTTCGCCGAGCGGTGGGCCGCTGAGGAGGCCTCCGTACGGGCGCGGATCGTGGCCGCGCGGGAGGCGTTGCCGTCGGTGCGGCTCGGGGACGGGGCGCTGCGGCAGATCGCGGCGACCTGTGCGGCGTTCGAGGTGGACGGCATGCGGGCCGACATCGTGATGGCCCGGGCGGCGACCGCGCTGGCGGCCTGGGCCGGGCGGACGGACGTGCTGGCCGAGGACGTACGGCAGGCGGCGCTGCTCGCGCTGCCGCATCGGCGGAGGCGGAATCCCTTCGACGCACCCGGCCTCGACGAGGAGAAACTCGACGAGACGCTGGAGGAGTTCGGGGGCGGCGACGAGCCCGATACCGATCCGGACGGTCCGGGCGGGCCCGGCGGCGGTGGCGGGCGGCCGCCCGAGGAGGGTCCGGAGGGTCCGGAGGGCGATGGTGACGCGGGGGCGCCGGCCGGGGCCGGGGAGTCCGGTCCGTCGCAGCCCGCCGGGGCCGGTTCCGGTGAGCGGTCGCCCGTGGGCGCGGCCGAGCCGTTCCGGACGAAGGTGCTGAGCGTGCCCGGCATCGGTGAGGGCGCCGCCGGGCGGCGGTCGCGGGCGCGGAACGAGCACGGGCGGACCACCGGCGCCCGCCGTCCCCGGGGGGCACTGACCAAGCTGCACATGGTCGCCACCGTGCAGGCCGCGGCCCCGCACCAGCGGGCGCGGGGTCGCAGCGGGCCGGGTCTTGTGGTGCGCCGGGACGATCTGCGGCAGGCGGGCCGTGAGGGGCGTGAGAGCAACCTCGTGTTGTTCGTCGTGGACGCCTCGGGGTCGATGGCGGCGCGGCAGCGGATGAGCGCCGTGAAGGGTGCCGTGGTGTCGCTGCTGCTCGATGCCTACCAGCGGCGGGACAAGGTGGGTCTGGTGACCTTCCGGGGGTCGGCGGCCGAGGTCGCCCTGCCGCCCACGTCGTCGGTGGACGCGGCGGCCGCCCGGCTGGAGTCGCTGCCGACCGGCGGGCGGACCCCGCTGGCGGCGGGGCTGCTCAAGGCCCACGACGTGCTGCGGGTGGAGCGGTTGCGGGACCCGGCGCGGCGGGCGCTGGTCGTGGTGGTGACCGACGGGCGGGCGACGGGTGGGACGGAGCCGGTCGCGCTGGCTTCGCGTGCGGCGCGGCTGTTCGCCGCCGACGGGGTCGCCTCGGTGGTCGTGGACTGCGAGTCGGGGCCGGTGCGGCTGGGGCTCGCCGGGCGGCTGGCCGGTGAGCTGGGCGGCACTGCGGTGACGCTCGACGGCTTGCGGGCGGACAGCATCGCCGGGTTGGTGAAGGACGTCCGGAGGAGGGCCGCGTAGTGCCGAAGGGACAGCCGAGTGTCGTACCGGACGACGGGCTCACGACCCGGCAGCGGCGCAACCGTCCGCTGGTCGTCGTCCACACGGGTGTCGGCAAGGGGAAGTCGACCGCCGCCTTCGGGCTGGCGTTGCGGGCCTGGAACCAGGGGTGGCCGATCGGGGTGTTCCAGTTCGTCAAGTCGGCGAAGTGGAAGGTCGGCGAGGAGAACGCGCTGCGGGTGCTCGGTGCCTCCGGTGAGGGCGGGTCCGTCGACTGGCACAAGATGGGCGAGGGCTGGTCCTGGGTGCAGCGCGACGCGCAGATGGACAACGAGGAGAAGGCCCGGGAGGGCTGGGAGCAGGTCAAGCGGGACCTCGCCGCCGAGAGGTACCGGCTGTACGTGCTCGACGAGTTCGCCTACCCGATGCACTGGGGATGGGTGGACACCGATGAGGTGGTGTCCGTGCTGCGGGAGCGGCCGGGGACGCAGCATGTGGTGATCACGGGGCGGAACGCGCCGGAGAAGCTGGTCGAGGCCGCGGATCTCGTGACCGACATGTCCAAGGTCAGACATCCGATGGACGCCGGGCAAAAGGGGCAGAGGGGCATCGAGTGGTGAGCTCCGTCCCGCGGCTGGTGATCGCCGCACCCTCGTCGGGCAGTGGCAAGACCACGGTCGCCACCGGGTTGATGGCCGCGCTGGCGGGGCGGGGGTTCGCCGTGTCCCCGCACAAGGTCGGGCCCGACTACATCGATCCCGGGTACCACTCACTGGCCACCGGGCGGGTGGGACGGAACCTCGACGCGTATCTGTGCGGCCCCGAGCTGGTGGCTCCGCTGTTCGCGCACGGTGCGCGGGGGTGTGACATCGCCGTCGTCGAGGGAGTGATGGGGCTGTACGACGGGGCGGCCGGTGAGGGGGAACTGGCGTCCACCGCGCAGGTTGCCAAGCTGTTGCGGGCGCCGGTGGTACTCGTCGTCGACGCGTCGGCGCAGTCGCGGTCGGTGGCGGCGCTGGTGCACGGGTTCGTGAGCTGGGATCCGGAGGTGCGGGTCGGGGGCGTGATCCTCAACAAGGTCGCGTCCGATCGGCACGAGGGGTTGCTGCGGGAGGCGTTGGAGTCGGTCGGGGTTCCTGTGATGGGGGTTCTGCGGCGGGCCGCGCGGGTGGAGACGCCTTCTCGGCATCTGGGGTTGGTGCCGGTTGCCGAGCGGGGGGCGCAGGCTGTGGGCGCCGTGGACGCGATGGCCGCGCTGGTGGCCGCCGGGTGTGACGTGTCCGGGTTGGTCGCGCTGGCCCGGAGTGCGGGGCCGTTGCAGGGTGCGGGGTGGGACGCGGGTGAGGCCTTGGTTTCTTCGCCCCCGCCGCCCCTTCCCTTCCCGTCCCCGGGGGCTTCGCCCCCGGACCCCCTTTGCGCAGTTCCCCGCGCCCCTTCGGGGGCTGTCCGGGTCGCCGTTGCGGGTGGGCGTGCGTTCACGTTCTCGTATGCCGAGCATGCCGAGTTGCTCTCCGCCGCCGGGGCCGAGGTGGTCACCTTCGATCCGTTGCGGGACGAGGAACTGCCCGAGGGGACCGCCGGGTTGGTCATCGGGGGTGGTTTCCCCGAGATGTACGCCGCTGAGCTGTCCGCCAACGAGCCGATGCGGAAGGCCGTTGCCGAACTCGCCCTCACCGGTGCTCCCGTCGCGGCCGAGTGTGCGGGGCTGCTGTATCTGTGCCGGGAGCTCGACGGGCTGCCCCTGTGCGGGGTGCTGGATGCCTCCGCGCGGATGTCGGGGCGGCTGACCCTGGGGTACCGGGACGCCGTGGCCGTGAGCGACAGCGTGCTGGCGGTCGCCGGGACGCGGATGCGGGGGCACGAGTTCCACCGGACCGTCGTCGATCCGGGGGCCGGGGACGCTCCCGCCTGGGGGATGCGGGCGCCCGAGCGGCGTGTCGAGGGATTCGTACAGCGCGGTGTGCACGCGAGCTATCTGCACACGCACTGGGCGTCCGTGCCCGGTGTCGCCCGTCGGTTCGTGGAGAGGTGCCGGACATCGTGAGCAGCAGGCTGGTCGGGGTCGGGGTGGGGCCCGGGGATCCGGAGCTGGTGACCGTCAAGGGGGTCAACGCGCTGCGGGCCGCGGCGGTGGTCGTCGTACCGGTGATGGACAGTGGCGAGCGCGGGCGTGCCGAGGCGACCGTGCTGCACTATGTGCCCGCGGAGAAGGTCGTCCGGGTGGTGTTCGCGCTGAACGAGCGGACCGACCGGGCGCGGCGCGAGGCCGCCTGGGACGCGGCCGGTGGGCGGGTCGCGGAGCTGCTGCGGGAGCACGGCTCGGTCGCCTTCGCGACGATCGGGGACCCCAATGTGTACTCGACGTTCACCTATCTCGCCCAGACCGTCGGCGAGTTGGTGCCGGGAACCGTGGTCGGGACGGTGCCGGGGATCACCGCCATGCAGGATCTGGCGGCGCGGTCCGGTGCGGTGCTGACCGAGGGGACCGAGCCGCTCACGCTGGTGCCGGTGACCGCCGGGGCGGCCGTGCTCAGGGACGCGCTGGCCGGGCCGGGGACCGTCGTCGCGTACAAGTTCGGCCGGCGGGCCGGTGAGGTGGCCGAGGCGCTGCGGGAGGCCGGGCGGATCGGTGACGCGGTGTGGGGGTCGGCGCTCGGCCTGCCCGGGGAGTCGGTGCGGCCGGCCGCCGAGTGGGACGGGTCGCCGCTGCCGTATCTGTCGACGCTGATCGCGCCGCCGCGGCGCGACGGCGGGCGGGGCGGGAAGCTGTGAACCGTCCGGGCCCCCGCGGGTCGCGCTCAGTGCGCGGCGCCCACCACCAGCCAGATGAACAGCACCCCGGCGACCGTGCACAGCAGGGTGGAGCGGGTCGGGTGTGCGTGGTGGGCCTCGGGCAGGATCTCGGCCGCCGCCAGGTAGAGGAGCGCTCCACCGAACACGCCCAGGTAGCCGCCGAGCAGGGGCTCCGGGATCGTGAGGAAGAGCGTGGACGCCGCACCGACGACCGGTGCCGCCGCGTCCGCGAACAGCATCTTCAGCGCGCGGCGGCGGGCGTTTCCGTAGACGCGGGTGAGGGTGTACGTGTTGAAGCCGTCCGCGAAGTCGTGGGCGATGACGGCCACCGCCACGGCGGCGCCCATGGTGCCGTCGACCTGGAAGGCGGCGCCGATCGCCACGCCGTCCATGGCGCTGTGGCCGACCATCGCCGCGGCGGCGGTGAGGCCCACCTCGGGAGCGCGGCCGTTCCTCTCCTCGGCGCCGTGGGCGGCCTGCCGGTGGGCCAGCAGGCGTTCCACCAGGTGGGCGAGCAGGAAGCCGCCGACGAAGAGCAGCAGGGCCGCCGGTACCCCGTGGAACTCGGTGCCGGCCGCTTCCAGGGACTCCGGGAGGAGTTCCAGGCCGACGACGCCGAGCATCAGTCCGCCCGCCAGGCCCAGCACGAGGTGGCGGCGATCGGTCACCCGGTGGGCCGCCCAGCCGCCGGCCAGCGTCATCAGGAACGCGCCGAGCGCGACGAGAACCGCCATGTGCCTTTCGTACCGGATCGGCGGCCGGACGCGCACGCGTGACAGCCGCCCACCGCCCACTTCTTGATCCCGTGAACCGCAGGAGAGGACCACACCCCATGGCCGACGCACCCACCGGCAAGGTGACCTTCGTCGGGGCCGGGCCCGGCGCCGCCGATCTGCTGACGTTCCGTGCCGCGCGGGCCATCGCCGAGGCCGATGTGGTCATCTGGGCCGCCAGCCTGGTGCAGGAGGAGGTGCTGCGGCACGCGCGCGCGGACGCGGAGATCCTGGACTCGGCGACGATGTCCCTGGAGGACGTCGTCGCCGTGTACGCCCGGGCCCGCGCGGAGGGGCTGAGGGTCGCGCGGATCCATTCGGGCGACCCGGCGCTGTGGGGCGGCACGCAGGAGCAGGCCGACCGGTGTGCGGAGCTCGGCATCGCGACCGAGATCGTGCCCGGTGTGTCGTCGTTCTCCGCCGTCGCGGCGCTCGCGGGGCGCGAGCTGACCATTCCCGAGGTGGCGCAGTCCGTCGTCCTGACCCGGCTGGGCGGCGGCAAGACGCCGATGCCGCCCGGTGAGGAGGTCCGCGAGTTCGCGCGGCACGGCACCACCATGGCGGTCTTCCTGTCGGCCGCCCGCAGTGGGCAGTTGGTACGGGAGTTGCTGGAGGGCGGCTATCCGACGTCCACGCCGGTCGTCGTCGCCCACCAGGCGACCTGGCCGGAGGAACTGGTCGTGAAGTGCACGGTCGGCACGCTGGAGGAGACGGTCAAGGAGCACAGGCTGTGGAAGCACACGCTGTTCCTGGTCGGTCCGGCGCTCGACGCCCACGGCACCCGGTCGCATCTGTACCACCCCGGTCACTTCCACGGGTTCCGCAAGGCCGACCCCGAGGCGCGGCGGGCGTTGCGTTCGCGGGGTGCAAGCACGTGATCACCGTCGTCGGGACGGGGGTGGGAGCGCCGGCCGACGCCCTGGTGGTGGCGGCCGGGGCGGAGCTGGTCGTGGGCGGACGCCGGCATCTTCGGGCCGTTCGGCTGCCGGAGGGGGCCGAGCGGGTCGAGCTGGGGCCGCTGGCGCCCGCGCTCGACATCATCGAGAAGTACGCCGCCGAGGAGCGGCCCGTGGTGGTGCTGGCGTCGGGGGATCCCGGGTTCTTCGGGATCGTGCGGGCGCTGGCGGAGCGGTTCGGGCCGGAGCGGCTCGAGGTGCGGCCGGGTGTTCCGTCCGTGGCCGCCGCGTTCGCGCGGGTCGGGCTGGCGTGGGACGACGCCGTGGTGGTCAGCGCGCACGGCAGGGATCCCCGGACGGCGGTGCAGGTGTGCCGGGCGCATCCGAAGGTCGCCGTGCTGACCGGGCCGGGGGCCGGTCCGGCCGAGCTGGGGGCCGCGTTGCGGGGTCATCCGCGGGTGCTGGTCGTCGCCTCCGCGCTCGGTGACGCCGGGGAGCGGGTGGAGCGGGTGACGCCCGCCGAGGCGGCCGGCCGGGACTGGGGTGCGGCGGTGAACGTGGTGCTGTGCCTGGACGAGGCGCGGGCGCTCGGTCCGGCGCGTACGGTCGCGGGTCTGCCCGTGGGGCCTGCCGGGTGGGCGCTGGAGGAGGCGGAGTTCGCCCACCGCGACTCGATGATCACCAAGTTCGAGGTGCGGGCGCTGGCCCTGGCCCGGCTCGGGCCGCGCCCAGGTGAACTGGTGTGGGACGTCGGCGCGGGGTCGGGGTCCGTGGCCGTGGAGTGCGCACGGCTCGGTGCCGCCGTCACGGCGGTGGAGAAGACGCCGGACGGGGTGGAGCGGGTCCGCGCCAACGCCGTCGCGCACGGCGTCGACGTGCGGGTGGTGCACGGGGCGGCTCCGGAGGTGCTGCCCGGGCTCGAGGACGATCCCGACGCCGTTTTCGTCGGCGGGGGCGGGCGGGAGCTGCCCGCCGTCGTCACCGCGTGCGCGCGGCGGGCCCGGCGGACCGTCGTGGTCGCCCTGGCCGCGCTCGACCGGGTGCCGGCCGTGCGCGCGGCGCTGACCGAAGCCGGGTTCGGCTGTGACGGGGTGTTGCTGCAGTCGTCGAGGCTGGCACCGCTGCCGGGGGACGTGACCCGGCTGGCGGCGGCCAATCCGGTTTTCCTGCTGTGGGGCGTCCGGCCCCGCGGCCGTAACGAAGGAGTCCCCCAGTGATCGGCCTCATCTCCGCCACGGCGGCGGGAGCGGCGGCGCGGGACCGCCTGGCCGCGGCGTGGCCGGATCGCACGCGCGTGTACGAGGGGCGTCCCCTGGCGGACGCCGTACGGGCCGCGTGCGCCGAGTGCGAGCAGCTCGTGTGCTTTCTCGCCACGGGGGCCGTGGTGCGGCTGGTGGCGCCGCTGCTCGGCGACAAGGCGAGCGATCCGGGTGTGGTCTGTGTCGACGAGGGCGGACGGTTCGCGGTGTCGCTGGTGGGCGGGCACGCCGGCGGGGCGAACGAGCTCGCCCGTGCGGTCGGCGAGGTGCTGGGCGCGCGGCCCGTGGTGACGACGGCGACGGACGCGGTCCACCTGCCGGGTCTTGACACGCTCGGCCTGCCGGTGGAGGGCGACGTCGCCGCCGTGTCCCGGGCCCTGCTGGACGGCGAGGCGGTCGCGTTGCGCGCCGAGGTGAGCTGGCCGCTGCCGCCGCTGCCGGTCGCCGACGAAGGGGCGTACACCCTCCGTGTCACGGACCGGCTGGTCGAGCCGGGCGCGCGGGAGGTGGTGCTCCGGCCGCCCACCCTCGTCGTCGGGGTGGGTGCCTCGAAGGGCGCGCCCGTCGAGGAGGTGCTCGGCGTGATCGAGGGGGCCCTGCGCGAGGCGGGGCTGTCGGCGGCGTCGGTCGCCGGGCTGGCCACCGTGGACGCCAAGGCCGGCGAGCCCGGGATCGTGGCGGCGGCCCGGCGGCTCGGGGTGCCCGTGGTGACGTACGCCGCCGGGGAGTTGGCGCGGGTCGAGGTGCCCAACCCGTCCGGGGCGCCGCTGGCCGCCGTCGGCACCCCGTCGGTCGCGGAGGCCGCCGCGCTGCTGGGCGGGGGTGAACTCCTGGTGCCCAAGCGGAAGTCGGCGGGGCGGCCCGCGACGGCGACCTGTGCCGTCGTACGGCGTCCCGGGCGGGGGCGGCTGGCGGTGGTCGGTCTGGGGCCGGGCGCGCGGGATCTGCTCACCCCGCGGGCGAAGGCCGAACTGCGGCGCGCCTCCGTGCTGGTGGGACTCGACCAGTACGTCGACCGGATCCGTGATCTGCTGCGGCCGGGCACGCGCGTGCTGGAGTCCGGTCTGGGTGCGGAGGAGGAGCGGGCCCGTACGGCCGTCGCCGAGGCGCGGCGCGGGCAGGCGGTCGCGCTGATCGGCAGCGGGGACGCGGGGGTGTACGCGATGGCGTCCCCGGCGCTCGCGGAGGCGTCCGACGACATCGACGTGGTCGGGGTGCCCGGTGTGACGGCGGCACTGGCGGCCGGGGCGGTCCTGGGGGCGCCGCTGGGCCACGACCATGTGTCCATCAGCCTGTCCGACCTGCACACGCCGTGGGACGTCATCGAGCGGCGGGTGCGGGCGGCGGCGGAGGCGGACCTGGTGGTGACGTTCTACAACCCGCGCAGCCGGGGCCGTGACTGGCAGTTGCCGAAGGCTCTCGGGATCCTCGCGGAACACCGCGAGCCGGTGACGCCGGTCGGGGTCGTGCGCAACGCGTCCCGGGCGGACGAGTCGAGCCGGCTCACGACACTGGCCGCGCTGGATCCCGCGACGGTCGACATGATGACGGTCGTGACCGTGGGCAACACCGCGACCCGTGAGATCGCGGGGCGCATGGTCACCCCCCGTGGCTACCGCTGGCAGGAGGGGGCACGGTGAACCGCGTGGTGCACCCCATCGAGCAGGAGTCCTTCCGGCGGCTGCGGGCCCGCCTCGACACCTCGCACCTCCCGCCGCTGACCCGGGCGGTGGTGGAGCGGATCGTCCACTCCGCGGCCGACCTGGAGTACGCCGGCGATCTCGTGATGAACGAGGGCGAGTTGGCGCAGGCCCATGCCGCGCTGCACGCCGGGGCGGCGGTCGTGGCGGACGTGGAGATGGTCGCGGCCGGGATCACCCGCCGGGAGACCGTGTGCCGGCTGCGGGACGCCAGGTCCGGGCCGGGGCTCACGCGTTCGGCGCACGCCGTGCGGCTGGCGTACGAGGAGGTCGGGCCCGGTGCCCTGTGGGTGATCGGCTGCGCGCCGACCGCCCTCGAGGAGCTGCTGACGCTGGACGCCTCCCCCGCTCTCGTCATCGGGCTGCCCGTCGGTTTCGTCGGGGCGGCCGAGTCCAAGGCCGCGTTGCGGGAGAGCGGGCTGCCCGCGGTGAGCAACGTGTCCGAGAAGGGCGGGTCGGCGGTCGCGGCCGCCGCGCTCAACGCCCTGCTGTACCACCCCGTTCCACCCGAATCCGAGGAGAGCCTGTGACCACCCCGCCCGCCCTGCTCATCGCCGGCCACGGCACCCGGGACGACGCCGGGGCCGAGGCCTTCCGTGCCTTCGTCCGGGAGCTGGGGCGCCGCCATCCCGGGCTGCCCGTCGCCGGGGGGTTCATCGAGCTGTCCCCGCCGCCGCTGGGCGAGGCCGTCGCCGAGCTGGTGGAGCGGGGGGTGCGGCGGTTCGCGGCCGTTCCGCTGATGCTGGTGTCCGCCGGACACGCCAAGGGGGACATCCCGGCGGCGCTGGCCCGGGAGAAGGAACGCCACCCGGGTGTCACGTACACCTATGGCCGTCCGCTGGGTCCGCACCCCGCGCTGCTGAGGGTGCTGGAGCGGCGGCTGGCGGAGGCGGTGGACCCGTCCTGGGACCCGTCCGAGGTGACGGTGCTGCTGGTGGGGCGCGGGTCCACGGACCCGGACGCCAACGCCGAGGTGTTCAAGGCGGCGCGGCTGCTGTGGGAGGGGCGCGGCTACGCGGCCGTGGAGACGGCGTTCGTGTCGCTGGCGGCGCCGGACGTGCCGAGCGGGCTGGAGCGGTGCGTGCGCCTGGGTGCCCGGCGGATCGTGGTGCTGCCGTACTTCCTGTTCACCGGGGTCCTGCCGGACCGGGTGCGGCGGCAGACGGTGCGGTGGGCGGCGGCGCGTCCGGAGACCGAGGTACGGTCGGCGGACGTCATCGGGCCGGAACCGGAGCTGCTGGATCTGGTGACGGAACGGTACGAGGAGGCCGTGCAGGGTGATCTCAGGATGAACTGCGACTCGTGTGTGTACCGGATCGCGCTCCCCGGCTTCGAGGACAAGGTGGGTCTCCCCCAGCAGCCGCACTTCCACCCCGATGACGACGGCCACCACCACGGGCACGGGCACGCCCCCTCCCATGCGCACTGATCCGGTGAGCGGCGGCGGGCACGACCTGCGCCACCACGGGGACGCCGAGGTCCGCGACGACGGTTCCGCGCTGGCCGACCTCGCGGTGAACGTCCGCACGGGCACGCCTCCCGCGTGGCTGCGGGAGCACATCGCCGCGTCGCTGGCCGGGCTCGCCGCCTATCCGGACGGGCGGGCCGCGCGGGCCGCGGTGGCGCGGCGGCACGGGCTCGAGGTGGAACGGGTCCTGCTGACGGCCGGTGCGGCGGAGGCGTTCGTGCTGCTGGCGCGGGCGCTGAAGGTGCACCGACCGGTGGTGGTGCATCCGCAGTTCACGGAGCCGGAGGCGGCGCTGCGGGACGCGGGGCACATGGTGGACCGGGTGCTGGTGCGGGAGGCGGACGGTTTCCGGCTGGACCCGGCCGCGGTGCCCGAGGACGCGGACCTGGTGGTGATCGGCAACCCGACGAACCCGACGTCGGTGCTGCACCCGGCGGCCACCGTGGCCGGGCTGGCCCGGCCCGGGCGGACGCTGGTGGTGGACGAGGCGTTCATGGACGCGGTGCCGGGCGAGCGGGAGGCGCTGGCCGGGCGTACGGACGTCCCCGGTCTCGTCGTCCTGCGCAGCCTCACCAAGACGTGGGGTCTTGCGGGGCTGCGGATCGGCTACGTCCTGGCGGCCCCGGAGACGGTCGCGGCACTGGAGCGCGCCCAGCCGTTGTGGCCGGTGTCCTCACCGGCGCTGGCGGCGGCGGAGGCGTGTGTGGGCCCCCGGGCACTCGCGGAGGCGGCGCGGGCGGCGGACCGCGTCGCGGCGGAGCGGGCGTATCTGATCGCGGGGCTACGCGACTTCGCCGGGCACGGGCTGCGGGTGGTGGAACCCGCCGAGGGCCCGTTCGTCCTGCTCCGGCTGCCGCGGGCGGCGGCGGTACGACGCCGGCTGCGGGCGTGCGGCTACGCGGTTCGCCGCGGGGACACGTTTCCCGGCCTGGGCGAGGAGTGGCTGCGGCTGGCGGTACGGGACGGGGAGACGGTGGACGGTTTCCTGGACGCGCTGCGGCGGGCGCTGAGCACAGCCTGACCCGCCCCCGCCGCCCCTTCCCGTCCCGAAACTGGGGCTCCGCCCCAGACCCCGCTCCTCAAACGCCGGAGGGGCTGGCATTAGCCCCTCCGGCGTTTGAGGAGCGGGGGTCCGGGGGCAGCGCCCCCGGGGGACGGGAACGGGAAGGGGCGGCGGGGGCGAGAAAACCTCAGTTCGCGCGCCCCCGCCGCGACAGCGCCACCGCTCCGCCACCCGCCGCCAGGAGAGCGACCGCACCGGCGGCGATGTACGGCGTCATCGAGTCACCGCCCGTCTCGGCCAGGCCGGCCTCACCGGGCGCGGCCTGCTCCGCCCGCGCTCCCTGCGCCTGGACGCCGGCGCCCTCCGGCGTGTCCGCGGCATCCGGGGCATCCGCGGCATCCGGGGCCGCGTCCCCGGCCCCGGCCGGCGCCTCGCACCCGGCCTCGGCCAGGGTCAGCGTCCCGTCGACCGCGGCCACGCCGAGCTTCAGCGGGTCGACGGAGACCTTGAGCCGCAGCGCGGTAGCCGCGGCCGTGGTCGATGTGGTCTCGGTCAGGGACAGGTCCAGCCGGACCTCGCCGACACCCGGTACCTCGACCTGGATGGGACCGCCGGCGGTCAGCGCCACGCGTTTGCCGAGGACCGTCACCGCGGCCGGCAGGGTCACCGAGGCGTGCGGGCCCTGCCCGGCCTCGCAGACCGCCCTGGAGCTCACCGCCTCGATCTCGACGACCGGCAGCAGCGGCAGACCCGGCACATGCAGCCGGGCCTTGGCGAGGGTGGTGGAGGCCTCCGCCCGGTCGCCGTCGACCGTCGCCTTCGCGTCGGCCACCTCCGCCCGCAGCACGCTGAAGGGCTTGCCGCCGTCGACACCGTCAAGGGTGGCGGTGAGGGCCGTCTTCCGCGCGCTCTGCGGTGCCCGGACCTCGTTGAGGGTGACGGCGAGGGGGGCGTGCACGGTCTTGTTGAGCAGGGACACGTCGAGTCCGGTGCGCAGCACGGCGGCGCTCGCGCTGCCGTGCCCCTCGGTGGCGTGCGCGGAGCCCGCGCCGGCCAGCGCGGCGGGACCCGCGGTGAGGGCGGTGGCCGCGGCAACGGCGGCCCAACGGCGTGCGGACATACGGAAGTTGATGGTGTACAAGATGGTGGGACCCCCACGAGACATGACTGGGACCCGGAAAGAATGTCCACGCGCACACCGGAACGTCAGCGATCCGCCGACTCTTCACTCCTTCGAGGCGGTTCGGTGAATCCGTTCGAATCCCGTGGCACGGCTGTTCCCTCCCATCACCCTCCCGTCACCCTCGTGGGTCCCCCAGGGCGCGCGCCCTATCCGACCACGCGCCCGTTCAGCACCACCCGGCGCGGATCCGCCAGCACCCGTACGTCCGCGCGCGGGTCGGAGTCGTAGACCACCAGGTCGGCCGGGGCGCCTTCCTCCAGGCCGGGACGGCCGAGCCAGGTCCGGGCCGCCCAGGTGCCCGCGGCCAGCGCCTCGACGGGCGGGAGGCCGGCCTTGACCAGTTCCGCGACCTCGTCGGCCGCGAGACCGTGCGGGAGCGACCCGCCGGCGTCCGTGCCGACGAAGACGGGGACGCCGGCGTCGTAGGCGGAGCGCACGGTGTCGTAGCGGCGTTCGTGGAGTCGGCGCATATGGGCGGACCAGCGCGGGAACTTGGACTCGCCGCCGTCGGCGAGCGCGGGGAAGGTGGCGATGTTGACGAGGGTGGGGACGATCGCGACACCCCGTTCGGCGAAGAGCGGGATCGTGTCGTCGGTGAGGCCCGTGGCGTGCTCGACGCAGTCGATGCCGGCCTCGACCAGGTCCCGCAGGGAGTCCTCGGCGAAGCAGTGCGCGGTGACGCGGGCGCCCAGCCGGTGCGCCTCGGCGATGGCCGCCTCGACGGCGCCGCGCGGCCAGCAGGCCGACAGATCGCCGAGGTCGCGGTCGATCCAGTCGCCGACCAGCTTCACCCAGCCGTCGCCGCGCCGGGCCTCCTGGGCGACGTACGCGGTGAGGTCCTCCGGCTCGACCTCCCAGGCATAGTTCCGGATGTAGCGGCGGGTGCGGGCGATGTGCCGCCCGGCCCGGATGATCTTCGGGAGGTCGTCGCGGTCGTCGGTCCAGCGGGTGTCGGAGGGCGAGCCGGCGTCACGCAGCAGCAGGGCGCCGGCGTCACGGTCGGTGAGCGCCTGCTTCTCGGCGACGTCGGCGGGGACGGCGCCGTGCCGGTCCAGGCCCACATGGCAGTGGGCGTCGACAAGGCCGGGCAGCACCCAGCCGTCGACGGTACGGATGTCGCGGGCGCCGACGGGGCGGTCGTACGAGATCCGTCCGTCGACGACCCACAGCTCGCTCCGTACCTCGTCCGGGCCGACGAGGACCCGCCCCTTCACATGCAGCACCGCGCGTTCGCTCATACCCGGCACCCTAGTGAGGCGCTACGACGACGTGCCCACCTGGTCGGAGGTCTCCTCCTCGACGTCCGCCATGGCGGGGTCCAGCAGGCGGGAGAGGAAGTGCCGGGTGCGTTCGTGCCGCGGCTTGCCGATGACCTGCCCGGGGGTGCCGTCCTCGACGATCACGCCGCCGTCCATGAAGACGACCCGGTCGGCGACCTCGCGGGCGAAGGTCATCTCGTGGGTGACGACCATCATCGTCATGCCCTCGTTCGCGAGCATGCGCATCACGGCCAGGACGTCGCCGACCAGCTCCGGGTCGAGCGCCGAGGTCGGCTCGTCGAAGAGCATCACCTCGGGACCCATCGCCAGCGCCCGGGCGATGGCGACGCGCTGCTGCTGGCCGCCGGAGAGGGAGGACGGGTAGGCGTCCGCCTTCTCCGCCAGGCCCACGCGCCGCAGGTTCTCGGCGGCGACCTTCGCGGCCTCCGCCTTGCCCCGGCGCAGCACCCGGCGCTGCGGCAGCGTGAGGTTCTCGGTCACGGTGAGGTGCGGGAACAGGTTGAACTGCTGGAAGACCATGCCGATACGGCGGCGTACGGCATCGATGTCGACGTCCGGGTCGGTGAGTTCCGTACCGCCGACGTGGACCTCGCCCTTGGTGGGTTCCTCCAGGAGGTTCACGCACCGCAGGAGGGTGGACTTGCCGGAGCCGGACGGGCCGATGACACAGACCACCTCGCCCTGGCCGATCTCCAGATCGATGCCGCGCAGCACCTGGTTGTCGCCGAAGGACTTGTGCAGGCCGCTGACGCGGATCTCGGGCGGGCTCACGGTCATGTCACGGCCTCCTGGGCCTTGGCCTCCATCCGGCGCACGACGAAGCCGAGCGGGATGGTGATCAGCAGGTAGCAGAGGCCGGCCACCAGGATGGGGGTGGAGTTGGCGGTCTGGCTGGCCAGGTCGCGGCCGTACTTGGACAGTTCGCGCTCCTCCAGGGTGACGCCGAGGAACAGCACCAGCGAGGAGTCCTTGAAGAGCAGGACGAGTTCGTTGGTGAGCGGCGGGAGAATGATCCGGAAGGCCTGCGGGACGATGATCGAGACCATGGCCCGGGCCGGCGAGAAGCCGAGTGAACGGGCCGCCTCCATCTGCCCCTTGGGCACGGCCTGGATGCCGGCCCGGATGGTCTCCGCCATGTACGCGGCCGCCACCAGGCCGAGCGCGAGGGCGACCTTGCCGTAGGTACCGCCGATGATCTCCGTGCCGGGGAAGGCCAGTGGTACGGCGACGCCGATGAAGATGAAGATGAGCAGGGCGGGCAGGCCGCGGAAGATCTCGATGTAGATGCCGGCCAGCCAGCGGTACGGCCCGACGGACGACAGCCGCATCAGCGCGATCACCATGCCGAGGGCGAGCCCGACGGCGAAGCCGGTCACCGTGAAGAGCACGGTGTTCTTCAGCGCCAGCGTGATGACGTCCGGGAACATCCGCTCGGCGATGTCGACCTGCGCGAACTGGTTCCGCAGCCGGTCCCAGTCGGCCGCGACCGCGAAGGCGATCACGGCCGCGACGAAGACCGTGTACTGGATGCCGCGCGACAGACTGCGCTTCTGCCGCCTGCTCAGCCCCTTCCGCTTCGGCTGAACCGGCGCCTTCTCCGTGTCGGTCATCGGATCAGGACGCGGCCGGCGAGGCGGCGGACTCGTCGTACGGGCCGATCCACTGCTCGTACAGCTTCTTGTAGGTGCCGTCGGCCCTGGCGTCCGCGAGCGCCTTGTTGATGGCCTCGCGCAGTGCCGTGTTGCCCTTCTTCACCGTGACGCCGTACTCCTCACCGGTGTCGATCTGCTCGGCGACCTCGAAGGCGTCGGCGTTGGCCTTGTCCTTCAGCCAGCCCTGGACGACGGGGTAGTCGATGACGACGGCCTTGACCTGGCCGGTGCGCAGGCCGTTGAGGACGGCGTCGGAGGACTCGAAGGAGACCGGGTCGAAGCCCTCCTCCTTGACGTGGTCCTCGCCGGTCGTCTGCGCCTGGGCTCCGAGCTTGACGCCCTGCGACTTCACGTCGGCGAGGGAGGTGACACCGTTGTCCTTGGCGACGAGGACGGCCTGCGTGGCGTTGAAGTACGGGTCGGAGAAGTCGACGTTCTTCTTCCGCTCCTCGGTGATGGTCATACCGGCCGCGGCCAGGTCGCACTCGCCGGAGTTGAGGAAGGCACCGGTCTTGAAGTTCTCGAAGGGCGTGTCGAGGATCTCCTGCTGCACACCCAGGTCCTCGGCGACGAGGTCGATCAGCGCGACGTCGAAGCCCTGCACCTTGCCGTCGATCTCCGACTGGAAGGGCGGGTACGGGAGGTGGGTGCAGGTGGTGAGCTGCCCCGCCTTGACGAGTTCGACACCGCCGGCGGCGGTCGCAGAGCTGCCCCCGTCGTCGCTGGAGGTGCAGGCGGTCAGGAGCACCAGCCCGGCCGTCGCGGTGGTGGCGGCCAGCATGCGGGTCCGGCGGCCGGGGAGCGTTGTCACGGGAGCCTCCTGATCGAGGAAGGGGGATGTTCGATTATAAGGAAAAGTTTGAGGTCCTCAAACCAAACCGATGGCCGAAGGGCCGCCCGGCCTCGGAACCCTGTGGTCGGACCGCCCCCGGGCGAAGGTCTACCCTCGACTTCGTCGAACGTACCCGCGCAGTCGCGAAGCAGAGAGAGCCCCGCCGTGACCCACCTCCTCCTCGATCTGCCCCCGCTGGGCGCCGCGCACTTCGCCTCGATCGAGGACCGGGTGGCACGGCTGCTGGGTACCCGGCAGGACGTCGTGATCATGCAGGGGGAGGCGCTACTCCCGTTGGAGGGCGCGATCCGTGCGACCGCCGGTCCCGGCACCACCGCGCTGAACGTCATCACCGGCCCCTACGGCCGGACCTTCGGCGACTGGCTGCGGGACTGCGGTGCCACCGTGATCGACCTGACGGTGCCGTTCCACACGGCGGTGACGGCCGCGCAGGTCCGGGACGCCTTCACGGAGCACCCGGAGATCGACTTCGTGTCCCTGGTGCACGCGGAGGCGGCCACCGGGAACACCAACCCGGTCGCGGCGATCGGCGAGGTGGCGCGGGCCCATGGGGCGCTTTTCTACCTGGACGCGGTGGCCTCGATCGGTGCGGAGCCGGTCCTGCCGGACGCGTGGGGCGTGGACCTCTGCGTGATCGGGGCACAGAAGGCGATGGGCGGTCCGGCCGGGGTCTCGGCCGTTTCGGTGAGCGAGCGGGCCTGGGCCCGGATGGCGGCGAACCCGCGGGCGCCGCGCCGCTCCTACCTCTCGCTGCTGGACTGGAAGGAGCGCTGGATCGACGGCGGCCGCACGGCGCTGCCGCATGCTCCCGCACAGCTGGAGATGCTGGCGCTGGAGGCGTGCGTGGAGCGCATCGAGGTGGCGGGCCCGGAAACGGTGATGGCCCGGCACGCGTCGGCCGCGGCGGCGACCCGGGCAGGTGCGCTCGCGCTGGGCGGCGGGCTGGAGCCGTACGTGCGGGACCCGGCGGAGGCGGCGCCCGTCGCCACGACCCTGCGGGCGCCGGGCGGCACCGTGGCCTCGGAGCTGGTGGCCCGTGCGCTGGCCGCCGATCCGGCCGCCCCGCTGGCGGCGGGCGGCGGCGCACTCGCCGGGGAGATGATCCGCGTCAACCACTACGGGCCCGCCTCGAACCCGGGCACGGTACGCGCCTGCCTGACGGCCTTGAGCACGGCCATGAGCGACGCGGACCTGACGGTGAACCTTCCGGCGGCGCTGGAGGCGGCGGAGAAGGCCTGACGATAGGCGCCCACGAGCCGGACCACGGAAGGCCGGGCGCCCGCCGGGCCGTCGGCGCCGACCCTGCTGGGGCTGGTGCAGCATCTCGCCGGGGTCGAGCGGAACTGGTTCCAGCGGGTGGTCGCCGGCCTCGACGTGCCGCCGGTGTTCGAGGAGCGGACCGGGTTCGCCCTCGATCCCGCGCGTGGTCTCGACGCTGCGCCGGGTGCTCATCCACCTCGTCGAGGAGTACGCGCGGCACAACGGACACGCGGATCTGCTGCGCGAGCGCATCGACGGAGTGACTGGGACCTGAATTCCATGGGATTATCGCAAGCCTTCGCACCGAATCCCCTGCGGCATTCTTTCGCTTATTTCTCCATTACTTTCCGAAGCAGCTTCCCGTCTTCTTCTGCCCGCTTTCTTCGATCCTAAACGACACGTTTTTGCGAACTCGAAGCGAGGCGGCACGGGAGTTACACACTTGTGATCGGTTCCACAAGGTGCCCGATTCACACCTTATCAACCCCAATAAATGGAGCATATCGCCCTGCTCTCGCGCGAACCCGCCCGCCCGCGCGATAACACGGATCGAGCTCGCGCGTAACCCCGACGGACGATGCAATTTTGAATTTACCTGGGTAAGTTCAATTCACATGACTGCCGCACAAGCAGACCTGCAAATCGACCGCCCCACCGTGGCGGACGGAGCCGTGCTGTGGCGGATAGCCAAGGACTCGAAGGTCCTCGACCTGAACTCGTCGTACAGCTATCTGCTGTGGTGCCGTGACTTCGCCGCCACATCGGCCGTCGCTCGCGACGAGCGCGGAGAGCCGATCGGCTTCGTCAGCGGATACCTGCGGCCGGACAGCCCGCGCACCCTGCTCGTCTGGCAGGTCGCGGTCGACGCGTCGTACCGCGGCCGCGGACTCGCCGCCGCCCTGCTCGACGGTCTGACCGCCCGGACCGCCGCCGAGCACCGGGTGGACACCGTCGAGACCACCATCACACCGGGCAACACCGCCTCCGAGCGCCTGTTCACCGCGTTCGCGGAGCGCCACGGCGCCCTGCTGGAGCGCGAGGTGCTGTTCGAGGCCGGCCAGTTCCCCGACGGGCCGCACGACCCCGAGGTGCTGTACCGCATCGGGCCGCTCGCGCCCTGAGCGGCCGGCCCGGCCCTCCCCCGATCTTCCGACTCCCTCTGACCTCCCACGCCACCGAGGAGCGATTCGTCGTGACCATCACCCAGCCCGACCTCAGCGTCTTCGAGACCCTCGAGTCCGAGGTACGCAGCTACTGCCGCGGCTGGCCCGCCGTCTTCGACCGTGCGCACGGCAGCCGCATGCACGACGAGGACGGCCACGAGTACCTCGACTTCTTCGCCGGAGCCGGCTCACTCAACTACGGGCACAACAACCCCGTCCTGAAACGGGCACTGATCGACTACCTGGAGCGGGACGGCGTCACGCACGGCCTCGACATGTCGACGACGGCCAAGCGGGCCTTCCTGGAGTCCTTCCAGAACTGGATCCTGCGCCCGCGCGACCTGCCGTACAAGGTCATGTTCCCGGGTCCGACGGGCACCAACGCCGTGGAGTCCGCGCTGAAGCTGGCGCGCAAGGTGAAGGGGCGCGAGGCCATCGTGTCCTTCACCAACGCCTTCCACGGCATGTCCCTGGGCTCGCTCGCCGTGACCGGCAACGCCTTCAAGCGGGCCGGCGCCGGCATCCCGCTGGTGCACGGCACGCCGATGCCGTTCGACAACTACTTCGAGGGCAAGGTCGAGGACTTCCTCTGGTTCGAGCGGCTCCTGGAGGACCAGGGGTCCGGCCTCAACAAGCCCGCCGCCGTGATCGTGGAGACCGTGCAGGGCGAGGGCGGCATCAACGTCGCCCGGCCCGAGTGGCTGCGCGCCCTGGCCGAGCTGTGCGAACGCCAGGACATGCTGCTCATCGTCGACGACATCCAGATGGGCTGCGGCCGTACCGGTGCCTTCTTCTCCTTCGAGGAGGCCGGCATCACCCCCGACATCGTCACCGTGTCCAAGTCGATCAGTGGTTACGGACTGCCGATGGCGCTCACCCTGTTCAAGCCGGAGCTGGACATCTGGGAGCCGGGCGAGCACAACGGCACCTTCCGCGGCAACAACCCCGCCTTCGTCACGGCCACCGCCGCCCTGGAGGCGTACTGGGCCGACGGCTCCGCGATGGAGAAGCAGACCCGCTCGCGCGGCGAGCAGGTCGAACAGGCGCTGATCGCCATCACCGAGGAGAACCCCGCCGACGTCAAGGAGTACCGCGGCCGCGGTCTGGTGTGGGGCCTGGAGTTCCACGACAAGGAGCGCGCGGGCCGGATCGCCGGGCGCGCCTTCGAACTCGGCCTGCTGATCGAGACGTCCGGCCCGGAGAGCGAGGTCGTCAAGCTGCTCCCGGCACTGACCATCACCCCGGACGAGCTGGACGAGGGCCTGAGGATCCTCGCCCGCGCCGCCCGCGAAACCGCCTGAACCACGCATACGAGCCGAGGAGGCATCGCAACACCGTGATCGTCCGTTCGTTCAAGGACCTCGAAGGCACCGACCGGCACGTGAAATCGGCGTCCGGCACATGGGAGAGCAAGCGCATCGTCCTCGCCAAGGAGAAGGTCGGCTTCTCCCTGCACGAGACGATCCTGTACGCGGGTACGGAGACGTCGATGTGGTACGCGAACCACATCGAGGCCGTCGTCTGCACCAAGGGCGACGCCGAACTGACCGACCGCGAGACCGGGGAGACGTACCGCATCACCCCCGGCACCATGTACCTCCTCAACGGCCACGAGCGGCACACGCTCAAGGTCAAGGAGGACTTCCACTGCATCTGTGTCTTCAACCCGCCCGTCACCGGACGGGAGGACCACGACGAGAACGGCGTCTACCCTCCCCCAGAGCCTGAAGCCTGGGGGGACCCCCAGCTCACCGAGGAGGTGTGAGTCACCGTGACCACCACGACCACGAACGTCACCGACCTCTATCCCACCCGCGGCGCCACCGAGGTGGCAACCCCCCGGCAGGACCCGGTCGTCTGGGGCTCCCCGGACACCCCCGGTCCCGTCTCGCCCGCTGACCTGCAGGCCCTGGACCGCGACGGCTTCCTCGCCATCGACCAGCTCATCGGACCGGACGAGGTGGGCGAGTACCGGCGCGAGCTGGAGCGGCTCACCACGGACCCGGCGATCCGCGCGGACGAGCGCTCGATCGTGGAACCGCAGTCCCAGGAGATCCGGTCCGTCTTCGAGGTGCACCGGATCAGCGAGGTCTTCGCGAAGCTGGTGCGCGACGAGCGGGTCGTCGGGCGGGCCCGGCAGATCCTCGGCTCGGACGTCTACGTCCACCAGTCCCGGATCAACGTCAAGCCGGGCTTCGGGGCCAGCGGCTTCTACTGGCACTCCGACTTCGAGACCTGGCACGCCGAGGACGGCCTGCCGAACATGCGCACGATCTCGGTCTCGATCGCGCTCACGGAGAACTACGACACCAACGGCGGTCTCATGATCATGCCGGGGTCGCACAAGACGTTCCTCGGGTGCGCGGGAGCCACGCCGAAGGACAACTACAAGAAGTCCCTGCAGATGCAGGACGCGGGGACGCCGTCCGACGAGGCGCTGACGAAGATGGCGTCGGAGTACGGCATCAAGCTGTTCACCGGCAAGGCCGGCTCGGCGACCTGGTTCGACTGCAACGCCATGCACGGCTCCGGGGACAACATCACGCCGTTCCCGCGCAGCAACGTGTTCTTCGTGTTCAACAGTGTCGAGAACGCGGCGCTCGAGCCGTTCGCGGCGCCGATCCGCCGGCCCGAGTTCATCGGGGCGCGGGACTTCACCCCGGTGCCGTGAGCCGGACCCGGCCGGGGGCCCGGGGGTTGTCCCCCGGACGACACAGCATCGGGGCCCGGGACTTCACTCCCGTGAAGTAGGCGCCACGGCGGTGCGGCGGACGCACCGAGAGACCGCGGGCCGGGCCTCCTCGTGTGGGACAGGGAGGCACCGGCCCGCTGCCGTCATGTCCGGCCGGACAGGGCGTCGAGCAACCGGTCCACGTCGTCGGCCGTGTTGTAGAGGTGGAAGGACGCGCGCAGATGGCCCGCGCGGTTCGACACCTGGATGCCCGCCTCGGCCAGCTCCGGCTGGAGGCGGCCGAGTCCGGGCACGGACACGATCGGCGAACCGGGCGCGGGGACGGGCTCGCGACCGAGCGTGGCGAGGCCCGTGCGGAAGCGGTCGGCGAGGGCCAGGTCGTGGGCGCGGACGGCGTCCACCGAGATCTCCTCGAGCAGTTCGAGGGACGCGCGCAGTCCCGCGTAGGTGAACAGGGCGGGACTGGAGTCGAACCGCCGTGCGGAGCGGGCGAGTTCGGTGACCGGTCCGTAGCAGCTGTCCCAGGGGTGCTCCGCCGCGACCCAGCTCGCCTGTACCGACGGCAGATCGCCGAGGTCCTCGGGGACCACCAGGAAGGCCGCACCGTGCGGGCCGAGCAGCCACTTGTAGACGATCGCGACGGAGTAGTCGAACGCGTCGGCCGTCACCGGCAGCCAGCCGGCCGCCTGGGAGAAGTCGACATAGGTGCGGGCCCCGTGGGTGCGGGCCGCCTCGCGCAGCGCGGGCAGGTCGGCGATCCGGCCGTCGGCGGACTGCGCGGCGCTGACCGCGACGAGCGCGGTGCCGGACCTGACGGATTCGGCGAGCCGTTCCAGCGGTGCGGACCGCACCTTGAGGTCGCCGCGGGTGTGGAAGGGGTTCAGTACGGAGGTGAAGTCGTCCTCCGCGGTGAGGACTTCGGCGCCCGGCGGCAGCGAGGCCGCGATCAGCGCGGTGTACAGGGCGACGGTCGCGCCGGCCGCCACGCGCCGGGCGGGGACGCCCGCCAGCCGCGCGTACGCGGCGCGGCATGCCTCGACATCGGCGAACAGCGGATCCAGCGCACCGCCCTCCGCGCGCAGCCGCACGGCGTCCCGGAGCGCGGCCACGGTACGGGCGGGCAGGAGCGCGCTGCTCGCGGTGTTGAGATGGACGTTCTTCGGGGCGAACTCGGCACGGACGAGGTGGTCGAAGGTTGCCATGGAACCACTCTGCGGCCCCGGGATCCCCCCGTCCATTGCCGAGTTCTGCGCGATGACGCAAAGGGCGGCTTATGCATACGCGCTGACCTGCCCGTTCTACTGCTGTGGCACCGCACATCCGTCCGGGCCACACGCCTGAGCGCCGTCGTCGACCATCTCCAGCGGCGGGCGCTCGCCCCAGGCCCGGGTGAGGGCCTGGGTGAAGACCTCCGCGGGCTGGGCGCCGGAGATGCCGTACTTGCGGTCGAGTACGAAGAACGGCACACCGTTCGCGCCGAGCTCCGCGGCCTCGCGCTCGTCGGCGCGGACCTCGTCGGCGTAGGCCCCGGGGTCGGCGAGGACGTCCCGTACGGCGTCGGTGTCGAGGCCGGCCGCGCCGGCGAGCTCGACGAGCCGCTCGTCGTCGTCGAAGACGGACCGCTCCTCGGCGAAGTTCGCCCGGTAGAGCAGGTCGAGCAGTTCCACCTGGCGGCCGTGCTCGCGGGCGTGGTGCAGCAGGCGGTGCATGTCGAAGGTGCCGCCGTGGTCCCGGCCCCGGGTGCGGTAGGGCAGGCCCTCGGCGGCGGCCTGGGCACCCAGGTTGTCCTCGCCGGCCTCGGCCTGTGCCTGGCTCATGCCGTACTTCCTGGTGAGCATGGTGATCACCGGCTGGATGTCGCCCTTCGCCCGGCCCGGGTCCAGCTCGAAGGAACGGTGCACCACCTCGACCTGCTCGCGGTGCGGGAAGGACGCCAGCGCCTTCTCGAAGCGGGCCTTTCCGACATAGCACCAGGGGCAGGCGATGTCGCTCCAGATCTCGACGCGCATGAGTCGGCTCTCTCCAGGGTGGTAGCGGGTACGGAGGCTCCCTCCGGCAACTGCGTGAACATTCAAACAGCCGCTTTCATTCCTCGCGCGTTCCCCCCGCGTCCTTCCCCTCTCGCACTCCCCCTTCCGTCCCTCAGCTGCCGTCCCGCAGATCGCGCGGCCAGTGCGGCCGGTACGTGATGTGGTCGAAGGTCACCACACAGCCCTCCCCCATCGGCGACTGCGTCATGAAGCCGACCAGGGCGGCACCGGTCTCCTCCTCCCCGCCGAGGGTGAAGAGCCGGACGAAGGTCCAGTGCTCGCCGTCACGGGAGGCGTGGAAGGCGAAGGCGCGGCCGGTGCGGCTCACCCGGAGCCATACCGAACTTCCTTCCACGGTAAAAGAGTTGGCGTCGTCCGAATGGCCCCGGGTGACCACGGTGCAGACGGTGGGCACGTCCGGGGAGTACTCCAGGCAGAGCTTGGCCCAGGCTCGCTCGCCCACGTGGACGTACAGCACCCCGGCGTCGAAGGTGCCGGCGAAGCCGACGGTGACCCGCCCGATCAGCTGGAAGTCGCCCTCGGGAGCGCCCAGGAGACGTGGCGCGTCGGCGGCGGGCTCCAGTGCCTCACCGGTGGGCGGCACGAAACGGTCCTGCCGGGGTCCGGCCCATCCGCTGAGGACGCCGTCCTCGTAGGACCAGGATCCGTCGGGGCCGTAGGTACGCAGAGGGAAGGGAAGTTCGGCGATTTTCAGGTCCATGGCGGCATTGTCCCAGGCGGGCCCCGGCGCCGGGGCCGAAGGACGGCGTCCCGGTCAGCGGGACTGGAGTGCGTCCAGGGCCACCGCCTGGGCGATGGCGAGGCGCAGGTCGAGCGTGGGCGAGGACACCTCGACGACATAGCGGTCGCGCAGCCCGAACTTCTTGTCGACCCTCATCACGGGCCCGCCGTCCGAGGTGAAGTCGAAGTGGTACGGCCACATGAACGGCACGAAGTCGACCGGCACCAGCCCCCAGAGCCGGCGTGCCACCGCCACGAACCGGTTGCGTTCGCGCCCGACGGAGGCGACCGAGCCCGGCTGGTCCATTTCCCACGTCGAGCGCAGCAGGGAGGCACCGAACTTTTTACTGAACGTGCCGACCGGGTTTCCTTCCTCGTCGCGCACGTCGTAGACGGCGGCGAGGTCGATGGCCTGGCGTGCCGAGGCGGTGAACAGGACCCACTTCTTGGACTCGTCGGTGTAGAACGTCATCTGTTCCTTGAGCGACATCCGCTTCTGCTCGGCGAAGGCGAGAACCTTGCCGTCGGTGCCGTTCGGCAGTGTCTCGGTCACGACATAGCGGTTGATCATGAGGGCGGTCTTCTGCCGGACGGTGAAACGGTCGTTCGCGTGCCTTCGTACGGTGTCCACCGCTGCACTCCCAAGTCGTCGGTATCCGGCGCCGTCGCTCACGTTCGCGGCCGGCGGAGCCATCCTCGCCCGGTGTCCCGGTCCGGGGCAGTCTCCGTAAGTCGTCGGCCGCAGCGACCAAAGAGGACAGGGCCGGTGGCGGAGGCCTGTTCTCTTTCGTCGTACGGCACCGCGTCGAAGGGGGGATGCGGGCGCCCGGGGTCGGCGCTCTATGGTCTGCGCGTGGACCTAGCAGAGATACCACCCACCCCTGTGCCGCTGCGCCGCCGGCTCGCCGCCGCCTCTCCCTGGACCCGCAGGCGGATCGTCGGGGAGATCGCGCTCGCCGTGGTGCTCTCCGGGATCGCGGGGCTTCTGTACATGACGGAGACCGGATCCGGCGTCCGGGGCGGTGCCGCGGCGCTGGTCGTCGCCCTCCTGTCGCTCGCCCGCCGCGCGCTGCCGGCGACCGTGCTGATCATGTCGTCGGTCCTGGCCGGGGCGGTCTTCGGCACGTTCCCGCTGCTGATGTACGCGAGCTGGTCGGCGGGCAGCCGCATCAAGCGGCCGTGGCGGGCGCTGGGCGCGTACGCGGCCGGGCTCGTGCTCTATCTGAGCGCCTCCGCCCTGAACACGGGCTCCGAGGACCTCAGGGTGTCGCTGCTGATGGCGGCCGTGCTGAACGGGAGCCCCTTCCTGGTGCTGGCGGTCGTGCCGGGTCTGGCCGCCCGGTACCGCGCGCAGCGCCACAACCTGCTCGACGCCCTGCAGCGACACAACGCCCAACTGGTGCGCGAGCAGGCGATGGTGGCACGGCAGGCCCGGCTGCTGGAACGCCAGCGCATCGCCCAGGACATGCACGACAGTCTCGGCCACCAGCTCGCCCTGATCGCCGTGCACGCCGGGGCCCTGGAGGTGGACCCGGAGCTGAAGGGCCGCCAGCGGGAAGGAGTGGGCATTCTCCGGGAGGCCTCCCGGACGGCGATGCAGGAGCTTCGCGAGGCCGTGGGCATCCTGCGGGACGGTGTGGAGGCGCCCGCGCCGGGACCCGAGGACGACGCCGGGCCTTCGACCGCCCGCGTGGCGGCCTCCGTCGACAGGCTGGTCGAGTCGTCCCGGGCCGCGGGCACGGCGGTGGAGCTGCACCGCTCCGGCACCGAGCGGCCGCTCGCGGCCGCCGCCGACCACGCGGTGTACCGCATCGCCCAGGAGGGCCTGACCAACGCGCACAAGCACGCACCGGGCGCCGCGATCACCGTGTCCCTGCGCTACGAACCGGACAGCCTGGTGGTCGAGGTGGCCAACGGTCCGGTGCCGGCGGGGGCACCGTCAAGGCCGCCCGCGATCAGCGGGGGGCAGGGACTGGCGGGCCTGCGGGAGCGCGCCCGGCTGGTCGGCGGCATGGTGCACACCGGCCCCACCCCCGACGGCGGTTTCCGTCTCGCGGGGGTGCTGCCCTACCAGGACGGCGAGGCCCGGTCCCGTCCGCACGGCGCGACTTCCGTCGCCGCGGACGACGACTTCCGGTGGCAGACCGGTGGGGGTCCGGCGGGCGACGGTGGAGCGGTCAACGGACACCGTTCCGATCCGCAGAAGGAGTTCGCCGCCATCATGAGCAGCAAGAAGAACGTCGCCCTGGGATGTGCCCTCACCGCCGTCGTCCTCGTCACGGGCGTGGTCGCCCTGCTGGTGTGGGGTGTGTCGAAGCTGATGGACGAGGTGGAGGCGGGCGTCATCCCGGCGAGCGTGTACGAGTCGGCCCAAATCGGCGACGCCGAGAAGGACCTCCGGAAGGAATTCCCCAGCGGTGACTCGGCACTGCTCGACGGTGTGGAGAAGGACGGCCCGCCGCTGCCGAAGGACGCGAAGTGCGAGCACTTCGTGGACGACGAGGACGACATCGTCTACCGGTTCTGCTTCCGCGACGGGAAGCTGTCCGCCAAGGAGTCCTACCCGCACGAGGTCTGACCCGGCGGCAGGCGGCCGCACCGCGACGGAATCGGGCATGATGGGCGGGCTCCACCAGACGCCTGTCACACCGATACCGCACAGGAGGCCGCGTGATACGAGTCCTCGTCGCCGACGACGAGCCGCTCATCAGGGCCGGTATCAGGATGATCCTGACCTCGGCGGACGACATCGATGTCGTCGCCGAGGCCCACAACGGCCGGGAAGCGGTGGAGACCGCCCGGAGCACTCCGGTCGACGTGGCCCTGCTGGACATCCAGATGCCCATGATGGACGGACTGACCGCGCTGGCCGAGATCGGCCGGGCCGCGCCGCGGACCCGCGTGCTGATCCTGACCACGTTCGGGGAACGCGAGAACGTCCTGCGGGCGCTCGGCCACGGCAGCGCGGGCTTTCTGCTGAAGGACTCCGCGCCGCAGGAACTGATCCACGCGGTCCGCGCGGCGGCGGCCGGCAACGCCTATCTGTCCCCGGCCGCCACCCGGCACGTGGTGGACTCCCTCGCCTCCCCCGCCGCCACCGTGCGCGGCGAGGAGGCCCGCCGGCGCCTGGCCGGCCTGACGGAACGCGAACGCGAGGTGCTGGCCCTGCTCGGTGAGGGCCTGTCCAACGCCGACGCCGGGGCCCGGCTGCACATGAGCGAGGCCACGGTGAAGACGTACGTCAGCCGCATCCTGACCAAGCTCGACTGCCACAACCGGGTCCAGGCGGCGCTGCTGGCCCGCGACGCGGGCCTGGAGCCGACCGCGGGGTGAGCGGCTTCAGCGCTCCAGGGTGCCGTTGAACCTCCGGGGCAGCCCCAGCGGGTTGTCGTCCCTGAGTTCCGCGGGCAGCAGCGCCTCGGGCGTGGTCTGGTAGACGACCGGCCGCAGCCACCGTTCGACGGCCGTGCCGCCCACGGAGGTGGAGGTGGAGGTCGTCGCCGGGTACGGGCCGCCGTGGTGCTGGGCCGGGGCGACCGCGACACCGGTCGGCCAGCCGTTCACCAGGACGCGTCCGGCAAGTGGCGTGAGTTCCCGCACCAGTTCCGCACCGCGGCCCTCGCCCGCCGTCTCCTCGGCGGACAGGTGCACGGTCGCCGTGAGGTTGCCCGGCAGCCGCGACAGCACACCGCGTACCTCGCTGTCGTCCTCGTAGCGGGCCACCACGGTGACCGGCCCGAAGCACTCCTCCAGGAGCAGGTCGTGCGCCCCGTCCTGGGCCAGCCGGCTCGCGGGGACGGTGAGGAAGCCCGCGCTGACGGTGTGCTCGCCGCCCGCGCCCGGGGTGACCGGGGACTCCACGTCGGGCAGTTGGGCGCGCTCGGCGACTCCGGCGACGAAGTTGTCGCGCATGCGGTGGTCGAGCAGGACACCGGCCTCGGTGTCGCTGACGGCGTCCGTCAGGGACTTGAGCAGTGCGTCACCGGCCGGTCCGGCGGGCGCGAGGACGAGGCCCGGCTTCACACAGAACTGGCCGACGCCCAGCGTCATGGAGCCGGCCAGCCCGGCGCCGATGGCCTCGCCGCGCTCGGCGGCCGCGGCCTCGGTGACGACGACCGGGTTCAGGGAGCCCAGTTCGCCGTGGAAGG
This sequence comes from Streptomyces sp. NPDC086080, assembly GCF_044540255.1. Taxonomy (NCBI): domain Bacteria; kingdom Bacillati; phylum Actinomycetota; class Actinomycetes; order Kitasatosporales; family Streptomycetaceae; genus Streptomyces; species Streptomyces sp. NPDC086080. The sequence continues at coordinate 306,853 of NZ_JBITRU010000003.1, read as the reverse complement.
GGATGGGGACGGGCCGGGCCGCGGCCGCGTCGAAGAGGGCCCGGCCGCCGCGGACGGAGCCGGTGAAGCCGGCCGCCGAGACCAGCGGGTGCCTGATCAGCTCGATGCCGGCCTCGAAGCCGTGCACCAGACCGAGGACGCCCTCGGGGAGGTCGTGCCGGGCGGCGGCCCGGCGCAGCATCTTGGCGACCAGCTCGGACAGGGCGGGGTGGTCGGGGTGGGCCTTGACGACGACCGGGCAGCCGGCCGCGAGCGCGCTCGCGGTGTCGCCGCCGGCCACGGAGAAGGCGAAGGGGAAGTTGGAGGCGGAGTAGACGGCGACGACGCCCAGCGGAATCTTGTAGCGGCGCAGGTCCGGGACGGGCGGGGTCGCGGTGTCGTCGGGGTGGTCGATGACGACGTCGAGGAAGGCGCCCTCGTCGACGATGCCGGCGAAGGCGCGCAGCTGGTAGCAGGTGCGGGCGAGTTCGCCGGTGAGCCGGGCCGGGCCGAGCGCGGTCTCCGCGTCGGCGACGTCGACGAGCTGGTCGCGGACCGCCTCGAGTTCACCGGCGGCCGTGCGCAGGAAGGCCGCCCGGACGGTGCGGTCCGCCAGCGCACCGCGCGCGGCGTGCGCGGCGCGGACGGCGGCGTCCACCTCCTGGGCTGTGGCCTCCGCCGCAACCTGTTCGCGCTGCTTCCCGGTTCGGGGGTCGACACTCCAGACTGGTGCTGCTGTCACCGGGGTCCCTCCACTTGATCGCCGCGTGCGATGCCGCAGTATGTACGTCATCCATCAGCGGTGTTCGATATACTGAACGCTGTCTCTGTAGATGAATGCACTTCGGAGACTATTTCCGGCGAACGAAGGGGTCAAGGGCGATGTCGGCTGGCGAGACAGGCGGCGGGGCACAGGTCAAGTCCGCGGTGCGGACCGTTGAACTGCTCGAATACTTCGCCGGGCGCCCCGGCATGCACTCCCTGGCGGCGGTCCAGGAGGCCGTCGGCTACCCCAAGTCGAGCCTCTACATGCTGCTGCGCACCCTCGTGGAACTCGGCTGGGTGGAGACGGACGCCACGGGCACGCGGTACGGCATCGGCGTGCGGGCGCTGCTGGTGGGCACGTCGTACATCGACGGCGACGAGGTCGTCGCGGCCGCCCGGCCCACGCTGGACAGGCTCTCGGACGACACCACCGAGACCATCCACCTCGCCCGGCTCGACGGCACCAACGTCGTCTATCTCGCCACCCGCCAGTCCCAGCACTACCTGCGCCCTTTCACCCGGGTCGGCCGCCGGCTGCCCGCGCACTCGACGTCGCTGGGCAAGGCGCTGCTGAGCACGTACACCGACGAGCAGGTGCGCAAGATGCTCCCGGAGACGCTGCCCGCCCTGACCGAGCACACCATCACCGACCGGGAGAAGCTCATCGAGGAGCTGCACCAGGTACGGGAGCAGGGCTTCGCCGTGGACCGCGAGGAGAACACGCTGGGGCTGCGCTGCTTCGGTGTGGCGATCCCGTACCGCACCCCCGCGCGGGACGCGATCAGCTGCTCGGTGCCGGTGGCCCGGCTCACCCCCGCGCACGAGCAGCTGGTCAAGGACGCCCTGTTCGACGCCCGCGACCGGCTGACCCTGGCCACCCGGAGGCTCTGACCCGTGGACATCGCCCTGCGACCGGTGCACCACAGCGATCTGCCGGTCTTCTACCGCCAGTTGAACGACCCGGAGGCGCTGCGCATGGCCGCCTTCACCCCTGCTGACCCGGCCGACCGGGACCGCTTCGACGCCCACTGGGCGCGTATCCTCGGCTCCCCGGAGATCGTGGCGCGCACCGTGCTGGGCGACGGCGACGTGGTGGGCAACGCGGCGGTCTACGGAGAGGCCGGCGAGCGCGAGGTGACGTACTGGGTCGACCGCGCCTACTGGGGCAGGGGCATCGCCACGGCCGCGCTGCGCGCCCTGCTGGCCGAGGTGGACGAACGCCCGCTGTACGCGCGCGTGGCCGCCGACAACGCGGGGTCGCGGCGGGTGCTGGAGCGGTGCGGCTTCGAGGTCGCCGCGCGGGCCACCGCGTACGCGCCCGGTCGGGGGACGGAGATCGAGGAACTCGTCCTCACCCTGGAGGGCTGACCCGGCCCTGCCCCGCGCGGGACGCGGCGGAGGGCCGCCGCCCGGGGCGCGAGGGCCCTCGGTGGACCGCCCCCGTGGAAGGGCCGTGACCGACGTCGTCACGATCTTGACGGACGGTGCCGCGACACACGGCGGGCAGGCGGACGGCCGACGCGCGGCGCCGATCGTCGGGGCCGCGAGGATGTGGCCCCGCGGGGCTGAACCTTTCCCGCCGCCGGGCCGTGTGTACGGACGGGCCGCCCCCCTCCCCCCGGGGGCGGCCCGTCGGCGTGCATGGGGCTACTTGACGCCGAGGAGCTGCTCGATCGGGTCGATGGCGAAGTACACCAGGAACAGCGCCGAGGTCCCCCACAGCAGCCAGTGGACCTCCTTCGCCCGGCCCAGCACCGTCTTGATGACGACATAGCCGACGAAGCCGGCGCCGATGCCGTTGGTGATGGAGTAGGTGAACGGCATCACCGCGATGGTGAGGAACGCCGGAATCGCGATCTCGTAGCGGTCCCACTCGATGTACTTGACCTGGGTCATCATCAGGAAGCCGACGGCGACCAGCGCGGGGGCCGCCGCCTGGAGCGGGACGATCGTCAGCAGCGGGGTCAGGAACAGTGCCAGCCCGAACAGTGAGCCGGTCACCAGGTTGGCGAAGCCGGTGCGGGCGCCCTCGCCCACCCCCGCCGCCGACTCGATGTACGAGGTCGCCGACGAGGAGGAGGCGGCGCCGCCGGCGACGGCCGCGGCGCCGTCGATGAGCAGGACCCGCCCGAGATTCGGCACCTTGCCCTGCTCGTCGAGGAGTCCGGCCTCGGCGCTGACGCCGACGACGGTGCCCATGGTGTCGAAGAAGTCGGACAGGACCAGCGTGAACACCAGCAGCACGACGGTCACGACACCGGCCTGTCCGAACGCGCCGAACAGGCTGAACTCGCCGAGGAGTCCGAAGTCGGGGGCGTCGACCACCCGCTCGGGCCACTCGGGAGTGGTCAGCCCCCAGGTCCGCACATCGGCGAGCGAGTTGATGACGACGGCCACCAGGGTCATGGTGACGATGCTGATGAGGATCGCGCCGCGCACCTTGCGGGCGAGCAGTCCGACGGTGAGCAGGACGCCCAGGCAGAACACCAGGATCGGCCAGCCGGTCAGGGTGCCGGTGCTGCCCAGCTGGACCGGCACGGTGGTGCCCGCGACGTCCGGGACGCGGCTGACGAACCCGGCGTCGACGAAGCCGATCAGGGCGATGAACAGGCCGATGCCGACGCTGATCGCCTGTTTCAGCGGCTGCGGGATGGCGTGCATGACGGCCTCGCGCAGCCCGGTGACCACCAGGACGCAGATGAGCAGGCCCTCCAGCACGATCAGGCCCATCGCGTCGTCCCAGCTCATCAGCGGGGCGATCTGGAACGCGACGACGGCGTTCAGGCCGAGTCCGGCGGCGAGGGCGAGCGGCAGATTGCCGCCGACGCCCATGACGATCGTCATCACGGCCGCCACCAGGGCGGTGGCGGTGGTGAGTTGGACGGGGTCCAACTGGTCGCCGAACTTGTCCTTCGCGCTGCCCAGGATGAGGGGGTTGAGGACAAGGATGTACGCCATGGTGAAGAAGGTGGCGAAGCCGCCGCGTATCTCCCGGCCGAACGTGGAGCCGCGTTCGGTGATCCGGAAGAAGCGGTCGAAGCCGTTCACCGGGGGTGGTCCGGCTGCCGCTGCCGGCCGGTCGGCCTTCTTCTGCGCCTCGGACATACGACTGCTCCTTGATGCCGGAAAGATCGGTGGGCGATTGCTGGCTGGATTGTGCCCGCGTCGTACCTCGTTCAGGTGTGGTTCGTGTGACGGATTCGTATCCCGGTGGACCGGACGCCGTTCGACGCTCCGCACAGAGACGCGAGAAGCACTGCTACGCTCCCCCACCTCACGCCGTGCGAGGGGAGGTCACTCGTGGGCACCGTCGTCGACGACGACGCCTCCGTGGAGTTCCACGCCTTCTTCGAACGTCACTACGACGAACTGGCCCGGCTGGCCCGGCTGCTGACGGGTGAGGCGGACCTCGCCGACGATCTGGCCGCGGACGCGCTGCTGGCGCTGTGGCACCGCTGGGACCGGGTCCGCGCGGCCGACCATCCGGTCGCGTACGCCCGGGGGGTGGTGGCGAATCTGGCCCGCACCCGGATCCGCAGCGCGGTGCGCGAGCGGCGTCGGGTCGCGCTGTTCTGGTCGCCGCGCGAGGAACGGACCGAGAACCCCGATGTGGCGGGAGTGGTGGATGTGCAGGAGGCACTGCGCCGGCTGCCGTTCCGCAAACGGGCGTGTGTGGTGCTGCGGCACGCCTTCGATCTGTCGGAGCGGGACACCGCGCTGGCCCTGGGCATCTCGGTGGGTACGGTGAAGAGCCAGACCTCGAAGGGGATGACCGAACTGCAGCGGCTGCTGGGCGCCCGCGGGGTGCCGGCGGCGATGGCGGCGACCGTGCCCTCCGACGACGCGGCGGGAGGGGACCGATGACGCGGCGGGATCCGCAGGAGGAGCTGCGCGCCCGGCTGCGCGGGGCGGCCGGGGCGCACCGGCCGGACCGGGGGCGCATCCTGGCCCGCGTGGAGCGCGGCATGGCCGGCCCCGCCCGTCCGGAGCGCGGGGCCGCGCCCGTGCCGGTGTCCGGCTGGCTGCGGGTGGCGGGCGCGACGGCCGCGGTGGCCGGTGTGCTGGCGGTGGGCGGTTACGCGGTCGCGTCCGCGGTGCGGGGCGAGGAGCCTCCCCGGCAGCGGCAGGTGGCCGTCTCGCCGGCGTCCACGCCGTCCCCGGGGGCGACCAGCGGCGTGCCGGAGCCCGCGGCCGGGGTCGCGAACGGTCCCCTGTGGTCGGACGGCTCGGTGGATCCGCACAGCAACGCGTTCTGGGCGCAGAGCGAGGTGACGCTCAGGACGAAGGAGCCCTTGACCGCGCTCACGGTGGAGCTGCGGATCGAGCAGACCGGCGGGGTGTCCTCCACCGGCGCCTGGCGCTCCCTGCCCGAGGGCGACTTCGACCTCGCGGTGGACGAGCGGGACGGCTTCCTCGTCTACACCTGGAACCTGAGGGCGGGCCGCACGGTCCCGGCGGGCACCTGGGTGTTCGCGGGCCAGTACCACCACGAACGCGGCGGCCGGGACGCCGGCGGCGACACCTACACGGTGCGGGCCGGCACCGGGTCCCCACAGCGCTCCGTCGGCGGCGGGTTCGCCGCACGGGACGACACGGACGCGGCGGACGACGACGGTGCGTAGACCGCGGGCACCGTACGCTCCCCGTCCGTCTCAGAGCACGGAGTCCAGCCAGGCGTACACCTCGTCCTGCATCACGGAGTCGAAGACGTGGCCGTGTCCCGGCCAGGTCCTCAGCCGCAGCCGCTCCCCGGCGCCGCAGGCACGCCAGACGGCGCGCAGCTTGTCGTGGGCGACCCGTACCCCGTCGGCGGGGAACAGGGCGTCGAGCCCGCTGTGGAAGAACAGCATCGGCTTCGGCGCGGCGATGCTCGCCACATCGGGGATGTCCAGGTGGCGGGCGAGCCCGGGGTGGAGCATGTGGAACGCCGACTGCCCGCGCAGGGTGTTGTTGCCGGGCACCATCATCTCCTTGAGCCCGGTCATCCAGCACACGCTCGCCGCCGCCGCGATGTGGTCACTGAGCGCGGCCACCTGCCAGGCGCGGTAGCCGCCCATGGAGAAGCCGACGGCGGCGACCCGGCGGGCGTCCACCCGGTCGAGCCCCGCCAGGAAGGCCGCGGCCCGCTGGTCCTCGCGGGCGTGGAGTCCGGCGAGGGAGGAGCCGAGGTGGTAGAGGTCGCTCGCCAGCGCCTGCTGCTGCTCGTAGGCCAGCGGCCCCCGCTCGCCCCAGCCGAGTGCGTCCGGGCAGAGCACGACATGGCCGCGCCGGGCGAGTTCGTCACCGGTGAAGCGCCCGTCGAAGTACCGCCCGGCCCACTCCTCGGCGGAGGCGAGCCGGATGTCGTCGTACCAGGGCCGGACGCACTTCTCCTTGCCGATGTCGAAACGGGAGCCGTGGTCGTGCAGCAGCAGTACGGCCGGGAAGGGGCCGGTGCCGTGCGGGGTGAGCAGGACGCCGCGGGCCCGGGTGTGCCGGGTGAGCGAGAGCGTCACCGACTCCCGGTGGTAGCCGTCCCCGTCGGGTCCCGTCGTGTACTCGGGTGCGTACGGGATGCCGGACTGCGGTGGGACGACGAGCAGTTCCTCGACCTTGGCCCGGGCCGCCCGGCGCCACCGCGCGATGTCGCGTACGGGTGAGGTGCCCCAGGCGAGCGGGAACGTGAGGTCGTCCTTGAGCGCCTGGTGCAGTCCGGGCGGCCCGGGTACGGAGGTCATCCGCGGGGCCGCCGGCCGCCGAGGTAGGTGCCGGGGGTGTGCGCGGCGGCCTCGGCGCGGGTGAGCTGGGGCCGGTTGCCGGGCACCGTGATCACCGCGCCGGGTCCGCTGTTGCGGTACTCCGCGAACCGCTGCTCCTGCCAGGGGTGGCCACTGGACATGTTCGTGTACGGCGCGACCGCGTCGATGCCGGCGCCGAGCCGGGTGTCCCGGACGGTGAGCATGGGGCGGGCCGTGGGGTCGGAGCTGGGCACCCAGGGGCGGGCCAGCTTGTAGGAGCCGTCGGGGGCCTCACTGCTGATCCTGCTCCGGGTGACCAGGTAGCCGTGCGGGTTGGCGCCGGCGGTGGAGGGCGCGAAGACGAAGCCGTACGGGGCGGCCGTCAGGTCGGGGCGGATCAGGGTGCGGAAGTGGCAGTGCTCGAAGACGGCGGTGGCCCGGCCGAAGACGAAGTCGACGTCGCCCTCGACATAGCAGTGGGCGAAGTACTGGCGGGCGAAGGTGTCCAGCGAGATCGAGTCGGCGTACAGGGTGTCCTGGTGGCCGAGGAACCGGCAGTGGACGAAGGCGCTGCGGTCGCCCTGCACCTTGAGGGCGACGGCCTGGGTGCCGCTGGTGCCGGGGAGGTCGGTGCGCAGCCAGTCGTTGGCGAAGGTGATCCAGCGGGCGGTGAAGCCGTCGGGGCGCAGGGTGGTGGTGGCCGAGCCGGAGGTGCCGAGGGTGCCGGAGCCGTCCGGTCGGGGGGTGCCGGCCGCGTTGTGGTAGACGATCACCACGTCGGCGGGGTCCTCGGAGGCGCCGAGCCAGGTCATGCCGGTGCGGTCGGCGTCGACGGAGACGGTCTCGCGGTAGACGCCCGGCGCGATGACCAGGGTGCGTCCGGTGCCGGTCGCGGCGGTGACGGCGGCCTGGACTCCGGTGAAGTCACCGGCGCCGCGGGGGTGGACGTACAGGGTCCGGGGGGTGAGCCGGGCGGACGGTGAGCCGTACCGGCCGAACGGGCCGCGGGGCCGGTGACCCGCCTGGGCGGGGACGGCGGACAGGGCGAGCGCGGTGCCGGCCGCGGCGCCGGTGAGCAGGACATTCCTTCGGGACAGGGGCGAGGGCATGCGGGTACTCCTTGGGTGGCGGGCCGGTGCGGGCCGCAGTGGGGGCGGACCGCACCGGCCGGCTGTGCGGGGCGGGGTCAGCCGATCCGGCCGGCGCCCGCGCCGAGCTTGACCAGGACCGGCACCGCCCAGGCCGGGTGGACCGCGGTGCGCAGGGTGGGCGTCCAGCCGGCGCCGGACCTCAGGGGTGTGCCGGGGAGTTCCGCGTTGTGCGCGGCGATCAGGTCGACAGGCGTGCCATTGACGAGGTTGTGCCGGGCGGTGAGCGGCGAGTCGTTCCAGCGCTTGAGGATCTTGGCCGGGCTGATGCCCTTCGCCAGGGTGAACGCGTTGTGCTCGGCGACGAGTTGGGACTCCTTGCCGATGCCGAAGCTGTAGGAGTAGCCGTCCTCGGCCACGAAGTGGTTGTTGTACACGTCGACCTGTCCGAAGCGGACGCGCGGCGCGCGCTCGACCAGTCCCGAGAACAGGTTGTGGTGGAAGGTCGCCCTGAGCTTGCCCCGGTCGCCCGCGGCGGTGGACTCGCTGTCGCTGTTGCCGATGAGGATCGTCTTGTCGTGCTCGGTGAAGACGTTCCAGGAGGCGGTGACGTAGTCGGCGCCCTTGACGATGTCCAGCTCGCCGTCGTGCTGCTGGTAGAGCATGCCGAAGTAGGTGGGGGCCGCGCTGTCGGGGTGCTCGCCGTCGGTGAAGGTGTTGTGGTCCAGCCAGACATGGGTGGAGCCGTACACGACGGTGGTGTCGTACTCGGAGTTCCAGTTGCCCTGGCTGCCGTCGGTCGGGTCCCACTGCGGGAAGCAGTCGATCGGGCTCTCGAGGGTGAGGTTGCGGACGATGACGTTGTCCACGCCCTTGATCTGCAGGCTGGCGCCCTTGATGCCGGCGTTCCGGCCGACGCCGATGATCGTGGTGTGGGAGGGGACGTTCGCCTTGATGGCGGCGTCCTGGCCGGCGGCGGACGCCCTGCGCAGCCCTTCCGGACTGTCGTCGGGCTCGGCGGTCAGGTCCTGCTCCAGGCCCCAGGTCTCCGGCGCGTACTTCTCCAGGTAGGCGCCGAAGTCGTACCCGGGCGCGGCGAACGCCTCGCAGCCCTCGGAGACCGCGTCGATGGTTCCCTTCACCTTGATGATCCTGGGTGCGCCCGCGTCGTCCGCCAGGGCGGCCTTGAACTCCGCCCAGTCGGTCACGGTGTAGACGTGCTCGCGGTCGGCGGCGGCGCCTCCGGTGGTGCCGGTGCCGTGGGAGGCCCAGCCGTCGCCCGCGCCCAGCGTCTGCCGGGCGGCGTCACGGTGGTGGTGCGACGGGGAGTGGGCCTGGGCGCCGGTGCCGGTCAGCGCCAGCACGAGGGCGGTGCAGCCGGCCAGCGAGGCGGCTCTCACTGTGGCATGCCCATGCCATTCAGATCTGTTCATGGTGCGGCTCTCCTTTTTCCCGTGCTGTTTCAGGGGGTGTTACGCGACAGGCTCCGGCCAGGTGATCCACGTCTCGGGGATCGCCTCGTCCAGCCGTCGCACATCGCGCGGCGCGAGCACCCGGGTACGCAGCAGCTCCCGGGCCACCAGCCGCGCCACGGCGATGGCGCCCGGCGGATTGAAGTGCGTGTTGTCCTGCTCGGTCGCCGTCCAGTTGAAGTACTTCTTGGTCTCCTCGGCCCCGAGCTCCTGCCACAGCGCCAGCGACAGCGCCTGGACATCGAGCAGCGGAACCCGCTCCCGCCGCGCCAGGGCCCGCATCGCCGCCGGGTACTCCCCGTGGCTGGGCACGGCCCGCCCGTCCGCGTCGAACCGCCGCCGCTCCACGGCGGTGGCCAGCACGGGCCGGGCACCCCGCTCCCGCGCCCCGTCGACGTACCTGTGCAGATACTCCTGGTACGTCGTCCAGGGCTCGGTGTACCGGCTGGGATCGGCGCTCTTCTCGTCGTTGTGCGCGAACTGGACGAGGAGGAGGTCACCGGGCCGGATCGAGGAGAGGATCCGCTCCAGCCGCCCCTCCTCGACAAAGCTCTTGGAACTCCGCCCGTTCACCGCGTGATGGGCGACTTCGACACGCCGCCCGAGCAAGAAGGGCAACGCCATCCCCCACCCGGTCTCGGGCGCGGCATCGGCGTACTTCTGAGCGGCGGTGGAATCACCGGCGATGTAGAGCGTGCGGTGCCGGCGTCCGCCGGCCTGAGCGGTGCCGGCTGCGGCGAGCACCGCGGGAAGTGAGGCAACGGCAGCGGAGACTTGTCTTCGGTTGAGCGACACGCCGATCACCCTTTCGGCTGCGGTGAGGGTGGAAACCTGGGGGCGCGGGGAACTGCGCGATCAACCACGGACGGCCCGCAGCCCGACAACCACGGGCCGTCCCACGGCGATACCGCCCAGATCACCCCATCTGCTCATCCCACTCGGCCTGCGCAGCGTTCAGCTTCTCGGCCAACCCGTCCAGGAAGGACTTCGCGCTCATGTCCCCCAGCAGCACCTTCTGGAAGCTCGGCTCGCTCTCCGCCTTGGAAATCGTGTTCCAGTCCGGCAGGTAGTACGGCAGCTGCACGATGCTCGTCGACCCGTCGCTCAACGCGGCCGCCGCCAGCTTCGTGGGCTCCGCCTCGGAGATCCACCCGTCCTTCGCGGCATCCAGGTGGGCCGGCACCTGGCCCGCCGACTCGTTGAACTTCGAGTTGGACTGCGCCGAGGCGGCGAACTCGATGAACTTCCAGGCGGCTTCCTTGTTCTTGGAGCTCTTGAACATGCCGATGCCGTCCACCGGGTTGGAGACCTGGACCCGCTTGCCGTCGGGTCCGGTGGGCTGCGGAATGCCCCGGAATGTGTCGGCACCGAGCGCCTTCACATGGTCCTGGTACGAGCCCAGGTTGTGGTTCAGCATGCCGATCTCACCGGAGTCCCACTGCGCGACCATCTTGGTGAAGTCGTTGTTGAGGTCGGCGGCGGGGGTGACCTTCTTGAACAGGCCCGCGTACTTCTCCAGGGCCTGGACGTTCTTCGGGTCGTTGACGGTGGTCTTCTTGCCGGTGGAGTCCCAGAACGAGGTGATGCCGGACTGGCCGTACATCGCGTCCAGGGCCTGGGCGATGGAACCGGCACCACCGCGGATGGTGTAGCCGAACTTGTTGCCGGCCTTGTCGGTGAGCTTCTCCGCGGCCGTGTAGAACCGGTCCCAGGTGGTCGGCTCCGCAAGGCCCGCCTTCTTGAACAGGTCGGTGCGGTAGTAGAGGACGCCGTTGTTGGCCGAGGTCGGGACGGAGTACAGCTTGTCGTCGCCGCCGCCGGCCGCCCGCAGCGACTCGACCATGTCCTTGTTGAGCTTGCCGCTCAGGGACGACGCGTCCAGCCGGTCGTCCAGCGGGGTGAGCGCCCCCTGGGCGGCGAAGCCCGCGAGCATCGAGGCGCCGATGCCGCCGACGTCCGGCAGACCGCCGCCCTGGATGGCGGTGTCGACCTTGGACTGGTACTCGGTGGAGGCGATGCCGACGTACTGGACGTCGATGTCGGGGTTGGCCTTCTCGAAGTCGGCGATGATCTCCTTCCAGATCTCCGTGCGGACACCGCCGTTGTTGTCCCAGAAGACGATCTTGCCCTTGCCGCTGCCTTCGGCGCCGTCGCCCCCGCCGCTGCCGTCGTCACCGCAGGCGGTCGCGGTCAGGGCGAGCATGGCCCCCAGGGCGACGGCGGCCGACGTGCGGCGACCTCTGCCGGTGCTGTTTCCGAGAATGCTGATCTTCATTGGTCGGCTCTCTTCTTCTGGATACTGATCCTGAACTGCGTGAACGTGGCGGTGCCGGCGTGTCCCTGCCCGGAGGGCGCCAGGGCGACCAGGCCGAGCAGGGCACCGACCCAGCGCCATGGCGTGGCGGCGAAGATCTGACCGGAGGGACGGAAGCCGTCTCCGGTGTCGTACGAGAAGCGGCAGCGCGCACCGGCCCCGATGTCGATGCGCAGCCGCGCCCGGCCGCCGGGAGCGGGGCACGGACGATCGGCGTCCCGTTCCTTCTCGGCGACCGTTTCGGCGAACCGGTGCACCAGGTGCACCGCGCCGTCCGGCTCCCGCTGGAGGCCGATCCAGCGGTAGGCGTCCCCGAGGACCGCGAGCCCGGCGCGGGCTCCGGGCTCCTCACTGTCGAGCCGGAGCCCCACCTCGACGGTGCACGGGGTGCCGGGCAGCCGCTGGGTGAGGACGTTGGGCAATCGGCGCAGGTCGTGCGCTTCGGCGGAACGGACACAGGTCAGCCGCAGGCCGTCGGCGGAGTGCTGGGTGGCCCAGCCGTCCCGGGGGTTGGCGGCCCACTGCCACTGGCGGCCGTGGCGTCCGCCGGGGAAGTCGTCGTCGGTGGCGGGCGCGGCGGGCGGCTGCGCCGGAAGGTCCGGGCGGCGGTGCACGGCGACGGGAGCGCCGTCGTCCCCCAGCACCGGCCAGCCCTCCCCGTCCCAGCGCATCGGCTGAAGGTGCACGACCCGGCCGTACGCGCCACGCTGCTGGAAGTGCAGGAACCAGTCCTCGCCGGACGGGGTGCGCACCCAGCCGCCCTGGTGGGGTCCGTTGACGTCGGTGTCCTTCTGCTCGAGGACCACCTTCTCCTCGTACGGGCCGAAGAACCCGCGGGAGCGGAAGGCGCCCTGCCAGCCGGTCTCCACTCCCCCGGCGGGGGCGAGAATCCAGAACCAGCCGTCGTGCCGGTAGAGCTTGGGCCCTTCCAGGGTGAACCAGCCGGGGATGCGGTCACCGTCGACGATCACCTTTCCCTCGTCGAGGAGTTCGGTGCCGTGGGGGTGCATCCGGTGACCGGTGATGCGGTTCTTGACGCCGGCCCGGGACTTGGCCCAGCCGTGCGCGAGATAGGCCTCGCCGGTCTCCTCGTCCCACAGGGGGCAGGGGTCGATGAGGCCCTTGCCCGCCTTCACCAGCAGCGGCCGGCTCCAGGGGCCCCGGATCTCAGGGGCGTTGACCTGGAAGATGCCCTGGTCGGGGTCACCCCAGAAGATCCAGAAGCGGTCGTCGTGGTGGCGCAGGGCGGGGGCCCAGACCCCGCAGTCGTGCCGGGGGGTGGTGAACTCGGCTTCGGGTTCCAGGCGTTCGAGCGCGTGGCCGACGAGGGTCCAGTTGACCAGGTCGCGGGAGTGCAGGAGGGGCAGTCCGGGGACGCGGCCGAAGCTGGAGGCGGTCAGGTAGAAGTCGTCGCCGACCCGGATCACGTCCGGATCGGACCAGTCGGCGTCGAGGACCGGGTTGCGGTAGGTGAGGTCCGTCCGTTCGGCGCTCATGCGCTCACCGCCTTGCGGACCAGGGCGGCGGCCTCGTCCCGGTCCGGGCGGCCGTCGGCGACGACGGTGACGATCCGGCGGACCACGGTCTCGCCGGGTGGGAGGGGCAGTCGCGCATCGTGGGCGAGGGAGGAGCCGACGCCGGGGTATTCGGCCGTGCGCACGAACCACGGGTCCTGCCGGGTCGGCGCGGTGACCCCGGCGAAGATCAGGGTCCAGGTGGATCCGGCGAGGGCCAGCCAGTCGGCCCTGCGGCCGTGCACCTCGTTCTCGCCGTCGGCGTGGGCGGTGAAGACGTCCGGTGCCGTCTCCTCCTTGCGGGCCCGCCAGAAGAAGCCGCCGTAGGCGGCGCCGGGGCGGCCGTTGGTGGCGGGACTGCCGAGCGAGAGCGGCGCCTTGGTGACGTTGGTGAGGGAGAAGGTGAGGTCCAGCGCCCAGGCGGTAGCGGTGAGTGCGGTGGCGGCGACGGTACGGCGCTCGCGCAGCAGCTCGCCGGGGGCCGCCACCCAGCGCAGCTCCTCGACGAAGCCGTCGGGGTCGCGCAGCTGGTAGGCGGCGTGTCGCTGGGAGCCGTGGTTGTCGAGCTCCGTCGGGCCCCGGTCGCGCACATACGTGCGTCCGCCCCAGAAGTTGAACCCCTCGACGTCGGGAACGGCGACACCGACGCCGAGGTGGTGTGCGTGGTCGGCCGGGCTCAGCTCGGTGACGGCGGTGCCGGCCAGGGTGGTGACGGGGTGCAGATAGGGGCGCGGGGAGAGCCTGGGGGGCAGTTCGGGCCGGGTGACGTACCGGCCGACGGGCCGGCCCGCGACGCGCAGGACCACATGGTCGTTGCCGGTCATCGGGTGCTCACCTCTTTCGGCAGATGGTGGGTGGGCAGGGCCCAGGGGGCGCCCAGCTCGGAGTAGAGGGACAGGGTGTCGGCGGCGGCCGCGACCAGGCCGTCGATGCCGGGCACGACCCGGCGGTCCTCGCCGGGGACGCGATGCCAGGCACCGGGCGGCAGCGGGGCCGGGTCGGGGGCCTTCCGGATCGCCTCGACGACCTGCATGAAGGCGCCGGTCTCGTCCGGGGTGACCAGCAGGGGGGTGCCGTCGGTGAGGTGGGCGGCGAGGTTCTCCAGCAGGTCGGTGCGGCCGAAGCGCATCTCCTCGGGGCCGTGGTCCGCGCGCTGGAGCAGGACGCGGTCCTGCTTGTACCAGAAGGTGATCCGGCCCCGCGTGCCGTGCACCATGACGTACGGCTCGTCCGCCCGCTCGGCGCACAGCGTCGCGGCGACGGTGACCGAACCGCCCCGGGCGGTGGTGATCCGTACGCAGGAGGTGTCGTCGGACTCGATGTCGTGGGCGTGCAGCAGCTCGGTCTCGATGCCGGCGACGTCCTCGGCGCGGGTGCTCTCCCCCAGCGCGAGGGCGGTGGCGACGGCGTGCGCCAGGGGGTTGGTGAGCGCCCCGTCGATCACGTCGGCTCCGTTCAGCCGGCGCCGGCCCGCCCAGGGTGCCCGCCGGAAGTACGCCTCGGGCCGCACCCAGGCACCGGCCCCGCCGACGCCCACCACGCGGCCGACGGCGCCCTCGGCCACCAACTCACGGATCGCGGGGACGGCGCCCGAGCCCAGCGACTGGAAGCCGATCTGGCAGGCGACCCCGGCCGCGGCGACCCCGTCGGCCATCCGGCGGAACTCGGCGTACGACGGCGCAGGCGGCTTCTCCAGCAGGAGGTGCACACCCCGCCGGGCGGCGGTCAGCGCGAGGTCGGTGTGGGTGGGGATCGGGGTGCAGATCACCGCGATCCGTGCGCCGGTGGAGTCGAGCAGCGCACCGAAGTCGGCAGACTGTTCGGGGAGTTCCCCGCCGAACTCGTCCTCGGTGAGCGGGTCGAGCTCGCAGATGCCGACGAGCCGTACGACTCCCCTCTCCTGGAGCCGGCGGATGTTCTCGACGTGCCAGCGGCCGTGGCCCCGGGCACCGGCGAGGACGACGGGGAGGGGCGGTCGGGCCCCCGGGCCGGTCGCGGTCCCCGGGCCGGTCGCCGTCCCCGGGCCGTTCGCCGTCCCCGGGCTGGTCGCCGTCCCCGGGCTGGTCGCGGTCATCCCTTCACCGCCCCCGCGCTGAATCCGGTGATCAGCCACTTCTGGATGAAGGCGAACACGATCACCACGGGGACGGCCGCGATGATGCCGCCCGCGGCGAGCGCGCCGAGGTCGACGCTGTCCGCGCTCATCAGGGTGTTGAGGCCGACCGGGATGGTCTGCTTCTCCTGGTTGTTGAGGAACATCAGGGCGAACAGGAAGTGGTTCCAGGAGTGGACGAAGGCGAAGGAGCCGACGGCGATCAGGCCCGGCCGCAGGAGGGGCAGGACGACCACCCGGAAGGCGCGCAGCCGGCCGCAGCCGTCGACCCAGGCGGCCTCCTCCAGCGAGTACGGCACGTTCTTGATGAAGTTGCTGATCAGGATCATCGACAGCGGCAGCTGGAAGACCGTCTCGGCGATGATGACGCTGACCAGGGAGTTGATCATCCGCAGTTCGGCGAAGATCTCGAACAGCGGGACCAGGAGCAGCGCGCCGGGCACGAACTGGGAGCAGAGCAGGGCCAGCATGAACGCCCGCTTGACCTTGAAGTCGAACCGGGCGAGCGCGTAGCCGCCGGCCAGCGCGACCAGGGTCGTCATGAACAGGGTGGCGACGCCGACCAGCACACTGTTGGAGAAGAAGGTGGCGAAGCCGCGGTCCGTCCAGACCTTCTCGAAGTGGGCGGTGGTCATCGGCCAGGGCACCAGCGAGGTCGAGCCGGCCGGGCGCAGCGCGAAGAGCAGGATCCAGTAGAAGGGGATGAGGGTGAAGACGAGGTAGATGCCCAGGGGCAGGTAGATCTGCCAGCGGGGTGCCTCGTCCCAGGCCCGGCGCCGCTTCGGCGGACGCGGCGGTTCGGGGGCGGTCCGCGCGGGCGCGGGGGCGGCCACGGTGGCCTCCTTGGTGATCACTTCTCGCCTCCGAACTTGCTCAGTCGCAGGTAGACCATCGAGCAGAAGAGCAGGATCACGAACGCGACCGTCGTCAGGGCCGACGCGTAGCCGAAGTCATGGGCGTCGACGGAGGTGTTGGCGATGTAGAGCGGCAGCGTCGTGGTCTCGCCCGCGGGTCCGCCGCCGGTCAGGGTGTAGAGCAGGTCGACGTTGTTGAACTCCCACACCGCGCGCAGCAGCGTGGACAGGATGATGGCGTCCTTCAGGTGCGGCAGCGTGATGTGGACGAACTGCTTGAAGCGGCTCGCCCCGTCGACCTCGGCGGCCTCGTAGAGGTCCTTGGAGACGGACTGGAGGTCGGCGAGGATGAGGATCGCGAAGAAGGGGACACCGCGCCACAGGTCGGCGACGACCGCCGCGGGGAAGACGGTGGAGGTGTCCGACAGCCAGCTGACGCCGTACTCGCCGATCCCCATGTCCGCGAGGTAACGGGTGATACCGGTCTGGGAGTTGTAGAGCAGCACCCAGATCGCGGAGGTCAGCACGCCGGAGACGGCCCAGGGCGAGAAGACCAGGGCCCGGCCGAGGGCCCGGCCGACGAAGGTCTGGTTGACGATGAGGGCGAGGGCCAGGCCGAACAGCAGTTGCAGGCCCACCTCGACGACGACCCACTTGGCGCTGAAGACGAGGGTGTCCCAGAACAGCGGGTCCTCGGTGAAGATGTGGGTGAAGTTGTCGAAGCCCGCGAAGCCGTTCCGCCAGGGCTTGGTGGGGTTGTACTCCTGCAGGCTGTAGTAGAAGACGCTGAGGACCGGGTACGCGATGAACCCCAGCATGAGCAGGGCGGCCGGCGCGATCAGCAGGTAGGGCAGCCTGCGGGGCGTGGCGGAGGCACGGCGCCGCCTCGGTGGCGTGGGCGGTTTCGCCACGGCTGCGGCTTGGGCCATGACTGTTCTCCGTTTCTCGGTACGTCGTACTGTGTGGCGTGTGGCGCGTGAGCGGTGCAAGCGCTTTCTACGAGGGTGTGCGGGACCCGCCCGGTACGGAGGGATCAGCCCGCGTAGGGGTCCTGGACCGTGCCGGGGCGGGCGAGGAACTCGAAGTCGCAGCCGGTGTCGGCCTGGGTGATCTGGTCGTTGTAGAGCGCGCCGTAGCCGCGCTCGTAGCGCTCGGGCGGCGGTGTCCACCGGGCACGGCGCCGCTGGAGCTCCTCGTCGTCGACGTTGAGCCGGAGCTCGCGGTTGCCGACGTCGAGGGTGATCGAGTCCCCGGTCCGCACCAGGGCCAGCGGGCCGCCGACATGCGATTCGGGGGCCACGTGCAGCACACAGGTGCCGTAACTGGTCCCGCTCATCCGGGCGTCGGAGATCCGCACCATGTCCCGCACGCCCTGCTTGAGCAGGTGGTCGGGCAGCGGCAGCATCCCGTACTCGGGCATGCCAGGACCGCCCTTGGGGCCGGCGCCCCGCAGGACCAGGACACTGTCCGCGGTGATGTTCAGCGCCGGGTCGTTGATGGTCCGCTGCATCTCCCGGTAGTCGTCGAAGACGACGGCGGAACCGGTGTGCTTCAGCAGGTGCGGTTCGGCGGCGATGTGCTTGATGACGGCGCCGTCCGGGCAGAGGTTGCCGCGCAGGACGGCTACCCCGCCCTCGTCCGCGACCGGGTTGTCGCGGGGCCGGATGACGTCGTCGTTGTGCACCTGCGCGCCGGCGATCTGCTCGCGCAGGGTGTCGTGGCAGACGGTGGGCCGCTCCAGGTGGAGCAGGTCGGGTATCCGGGAGAGGAACCCGGGCAGTCCGCCCGCGAAGTGGAAGTCCTCCATCAGATACGTCTGTCCGCCGGGACGGACGTTGGCCAGCACCGGGACGGTGCGGGCGATGCGGTCGAAGTCGTCGAGGGTGAGCCTGACGCCGGCGCGTCCGGCCATGGCGATCAGATGGATGACGGCGTTGGTGGAGCCGCCGAGTCCGAGGACCGTCGTCACCGCGTCCTCGAAGGCCTCCGCCGTGAGGATGTCGCTCAGCTTGCGGTCCTTGTGGACCAGTTCGACGATGGTCAGGCCCGCCCTGGCGGCCATCCGGTCGTGCCCGGAGTCGACGGCCGGGATGCTGGAGGCACCCGGGACCGTGACACCGAGCGCCTCGGCGGCGGCGGTCAGCGTGGAGGCCGTCCCCATCGTCATGCAGTGGCCGGGCGAACGGGCCAGGCCGCTCTCCAGTTCCTGCATCTCGCAGTCGCCGATGACACCGGCCCGCTTGTCGTCCCAGTACTTCCACATGTCGGTGCCGGAGCCCAGGGTCTCGCCCCGCCAGTGCCCGGGCAGCATGGGCCCGGCGGGCACGAACACCGCCGGCAGATCGGCGCTGGCCGCGCCCATCAGCAGGGCGGGCGTGGACTTGTCGCAGCCGCCCATCAGCACGGCCCCGTCGACCGGGTACGACCGCAGCAGCTCCTCGGTCTCCATGGCGAGGAGGTTGCGGTAGAGCATGGGGGTCGGCTTCTGGAAGGTCTCGCTCAGGGTGGAGACCGGAAACTCCAGGGGGAAGCCCCCCGCCTGCCAGACCCCCCGCTTGACGGCCTGCGCACGGTCGCGCAGGTGGACATGGCAGGGGTTGATGTCGGACCAGGTGTTCAGGATCGCGATGACGGGCTTGCCCAGGTGCTCCTCGGGCAGATAGCCGAGCTGGCGGGTGCGGGCGCGGTGGCTGAAGGAGCGCAGTCCGTCGGTGCCGTACCACTGGTGGCTGCGGAGCTGCTCGGGGGACTTCCTCAGGTTCATATCTCCCACCCCGCGGCGATGGCGGCGACCTCGGCGCGCTCGCTCTCCGGCAGCGGTCTGCTCGGCGGGCGGACCTCACGGCGGCACAGTCCGAGGGAGGCCAGGGCCTCCTTGACGACGGTGACGTTGTTGGCGGACCCGTTGGCGGCGCGCAGTTCCTCGAAACGGCGGATCTGCTCCCACACCTTCATCGCGGTCGCGTAGTCGCCGGAGCGCAGCGCTTCCAGCATGTTCAGCGAGACGGACGGGGCGACGTTGACCAGGCCCGAGGTGAAGCCGGTGGCGCCGGCCGAGAAGTAGGAGGGGGCGTAGGGCTCGGCGAGCCCCGCGACCCACACGAACCGTTCCTGTCCCGCGTCCCGGGAGAACGCGGCGAACTTCGCGGCGTCCGGCACGGCGTACTTCACGCCGATGACGTTGGGGCAGGTGTCGGCGAGTTCGGCGAGGCGGGCGCCGGTGAGCTGCGCGTTGCGGATGTAGGGGACGACCCCCAGGTCGGGCACGGCCTCGGCGATGGCGCGGTGGTAGTCGACCCAGCCGCTCTGGGAGACGTAGGGGTGGACGGGCTGGTGCACCATCACCATCTGCGCTCCGAGGTCCCGTGCATGCCGCGCGGAGTCGACGGCGGTCGGCACGTCGTGGCCCACCCCCACCAGGATCACCGAGCGGCCGCCCGCCTCCTCCATGGTCAACTCGGTGACCCGGCGGCGCTCTTCGGGGGTCAGGGCGTAGAACTCGCCGGTGTTGCCGTTGGGGGTGAGGGTGGTGATGCCACCGTCGAGGAGGCGGCGCAGCAGGGCCCGGTAGGTGACCGGGTCGATGGAGCCGTCCTCGGCGAACGGGGTCACCGGGATCGCCACCACGTCGGCCAGGGCCGCCCGCTGGGACTCGAACGTCGTTGTCATGCCTGACCGTCCTCTTTCTGGGCTTCCGGGGCCACGAATTCCCCGTCGAACTCCGCTCCGGGGAAGGCCCGCCGCACGAACGACGCGATGTGCGCGTGCAGGGCGCGCGCCGCGCCGTCCGCGTCCCCGTCGAGGGCGAGCCGCAGGATCTCCCGGTGCTCGCCGGCCTCCCGCTCCCAGGAGGGGTCGGCGGCCCAGGCGACGGCGGAGACCAGGGCGGCCTGGTCACGCACCTCGTCGAGCATCCGGCCGAGCAGCGGATTGCCGCACGGCACGTACAGGGCACGGTGGAACGCGCGGTTGGCGAGGGACCGTTCGGCGGTGTCCCCGGCCTCGTCGGCCCGGGTCAGCGCGTCGCGCGCGGCGTCCAGGGAGGCCCCGCGGCGCACGGCGCGCCGCAGTGCCTCGGGTTCGAGGAGCAGCCGCACGTCGTAGACCTCGCGGGCCATGTCCGCGTCGACCATGCGCACCGTGACGCCCTTGTACTGGCTCATCACGACCAGACCCGTGCCGGCCAGGGTCTTGAGCGCCTCCCGCACCGGGGTCTTGGACACCCCGAACTGTGCGGCGAGGTCGGTCTCGACCAGGGCCTGGCCCGGCGTGAACCGGCCGGTGAGGATGCGGCGTTTGATCTCCTCCAGCACGAACTGCGTGCGTGAGGGGATCGGGGTGGGCACAGAGGTCATGCGCGCCTCTCGGATCTCGCGTGGGATCGCGTATCGGATCTCGCGTATCGCGTCTCATATATGACGTACGAAGTACGACGCGGATGACCGTAGGAGGGCGCGGAGAGCTTCGTCAATGCTTCTGACAAAGGAATCGAGCGATGGAAGAAAGCGCTTGCTGGCGTCTCGGGCGGTGTGCGCGCGAGGCGACCGGGTGGCGTCGGCGGACTTGGACGTCAGGGAACCACTTCGCTGCCGCAATGCGTGCCGGGGCGCCCAGGAAGGTGGCGAGCCGACGGGGGCATGGGCCGGAGGCCAGAGGGGCGGCGGAGCGCGCCGCCCGTACACGAGGAGCGACACACGGGCACCACCGGATCGGCGACGGCGCAGCGCCCAGCCGGGCGACGCCGGGGCTGGGAGAGGGCGACGGACGCGCGGAGACAAGGTCCACAGAGCGCCGACCCTCTCCGGATCAGTGTGCTACCGCAACTTCGCGAACGGCTGCACGGCGCTCCCCGGCCCGCACGCCCGTGTGCGCGGGCCACCGCGTCCCGCATGGTTCACGCGGACCGGCTCCAGCCCGGGTCCCGGCCGCTCAGGCCGATCGTCCGGTTTAGGAGCGGGGCGTCCTGCGGGACAGGGACCACGGGGCCGAAGATGCCGTCGCCCCGTTCGGCCTCATCTGCCGCGACCTGGAGGAAGGCGTGCGAGACCTCCAGCGCGGCGGGGTCGGGCGCGTACGGCTGACCGGTGGCGCGGGCCAGGTCCCAGCCGTGGACCACCAGCTCGTCGACGGCGACCGCGCCGGCGACCTCGCCCGGCAGGTCCAGTCCCCCCGCGCGGGTCATGCCGGTCCAGGCGGCCGGGTCCCGCCAGACCCCGGCGAGCTCGTCGAGCACCTCGGGCAGTTCCTCGCGCCAGCCGGGCCCGATGTCCGGCAGGGTGGCGTCCGGGCTGGTGTCGGTGGTGACGCCCAGGTCCTTCCGCCCTGCGTCACGGAAGGCGACGGCCAGTCCGAGGAGATGGCCCAGCATGTGGCGTACGGCGTACTGCGGACAGGGCGTCGCGTCCGCCAGTTGTGCGTCGGTGACGGCCCCGGCGAGGCGCGCCACGATCAGGGTCTGCGGTCCGAGGTCGAGCGGGGTGTCTGTCATGACCTGCTCCTCTTGACGGTGCTCATAGGAGAGGGACCGTCCCGGACGGCGAAACTCATCGGCGAAACTCATCGCCGGCCTGCCCGCCACCCCCGCGTCCCTCCGTGGTCGACACCAAGAGAACGCGCATGCGTACCACCGCCGAGCTGCCGTCCGGTGAACTCCAGCGAGCCAGGACTGCCGTCGATGCGAGCCTCAGACGTCGCGGTCGCGCAGCCTCTCCTCCCGGGTTCTGATCACCCGCAGCCGCTCCGGCTGCCGCGAGGTCCACCGGACCGACCCGTACTCCGGCCGTAGCACCCACGTCGCGCCGCCGAGCACGTCCGCGACGATCCCGCGTCGGCCGGCGTCCTCGTCGTGGATCAGATCGCCCACCCATGCGCGCCGCTTCCCTTCGCCGGTCATCCGCGTCCCTTCCCATGCAGCTCCGCCCACACCCGCTTCCCCCACGGCAGCGGCTCAGCGCCCCAGTGCGTCGCCAGCGCCGCCACCAGAGCGAGCCCCCGCCCGCCTTCGTCCTCGGGGCCCGGCGCCTTGCTCACCAAAGGGTCCTTCGAGAAGTCCACGACGCCGATGCGTACGTAAGTCGCGTCGGGCCTCTCGACAACCACCCGGATGGAGTCCCGCCGGGCATGCTGGATCGCGTTCGACACCAGTTCGGAGACGATGAGGGCAGCCTCCTCGGCCAAGTCGTCCAGGCTCCACGCGGCACACGCGGCGCGGACCAGGCGCCGGGCGGGCGCAGCACTCTCGGGCCGACGCGGCAGGGTCTCGCTGTACCCGGGGTGTCCGGTCCTCCGAGCCAGCGTTGTAGGTTGCGGCATGTCGGTCTGCTCTCTCAGATCGGCCAAGCCCCGGAGCCGGTTGCACGACCGCCGGGGCACTGTCCTCTCATGCAAGCGACATGCCGGGAACGCTGACAGGGACGCAACGCCCCACTTTCACCACGCTATTCGCCGAGCCCCAGAAACTCTGCCAACGGGCGCAGCCCCGGCGGACGGTTGGGGAGTGTCCAGAGGTCACGCACGATGGCCACGGCCAATGTGTGGTGCTGCATCCACGTCGGCGCCACACGGCGCAAGGACTCCAGGGTCTTCACCGCTCCGGCCGCGTCCCCCATGTCCGTGTGGGCTCGTGCTACGTCCAGCAGGAGCCACGTCCGCCAGGACGGCGGCGTGTCCTTGCTCAGCCGCATCCCCTTGGCCAACACCAGAGCGTCCTGCGGGTGCCCGTACTGCACTGCGAGTCGAACGCGTTCAATGCGGACCGACGACGGGCTGAAGACGCTGACCATGCGGTTGTCTCCGCCATCGGGCAACTTGGCGACACGGACGGCTTCCTTCTCCGCCCATTCCATCATCGCCGCTGCGCGCTCGTAGTCGCCGCTCCGTGCTGCCGACGTGGCAGCACTCATGGTCAACGCACCCCACACCTTCAAGCCGTCGGCCGTGTCGGTATGCCCCGCGTTCGCCAGGCCTTCGGCGGCCCGGAGCGCGATGCTCAACGCGTCTTCCAGGCGCCCCTGCCGCTGGTACGTCCACGCCGTGGAGTTGACGATCATCGGCACAAGCAACGGGTCGGAGGACTGCACCGCAGCGTCTATCGCGCGCTCCAAACTGATGAGAGCGAGATCCGTCTTTCCCATCCGCACAGCGACGTGTCCTGCGAGCTGGAGGGCTTTGCTCACTGCGGCGAAGCCGGCCTGGCGGTCGTCTTCGTTGCCCGAGGCCGTGGCGGCACGCGCATCCGCGATCAAGTCCGGCAACGCCTTCATCACCGTGTCGAACTCGGCGGAGTGGTACTGCGTCCAGCCGTCCGCAATCTGCTCCCGCAGCCGGTCCAATGAGAAGTCGGGCCCTGGCGGCGCGGGCTCCGGTCCGAAGAGCGCCGGCATGATGGCGCGGCGCACCGACACGAAACGCGGTCCATCGTTCTCCCCTGTCGAGGAGACCGCAGGTGGGTCGCCCAGAAGCGTGGTCAGCTCCACGCCGAGACCGTTCGCCAGCGCGTGCAGCGTGGGGAGGCGTGCCGAGTGCTTTCGCCCCTGTTCGAGATGGCGGATCACATCGACGGAGACTTCGGAGCGCTCGGCCAGCTCTTCTTGCGTCAAAGAGGCCAGACGGCGCAAGCGGCGCAGGGTCTTCCCCAGGTCTTCGTTTGCCACGCTGCCACGGTACGCACTCCTTGGTGCACACCAGCACTTGGATCATCTACTGACCTTCAAAGCGTGTCGTCGTCATGGCGGTTCGAGCAGACCGGTGCCGGCGAGGCAGCCGTCGACGACGTCGTGCTGGTACTGGAGTTGGCGTAAGCCGCGTCGGACGGCGATGATCAGGTCGTCGGAGTCGGTGAAGGCTCGGTTGGCGGTGGTGGTACGCCACGCCGCGCCACCGCTGCACGAATCTGCTCCCGCTGGACAGTTCCCGTCCCACGCCGATCTCCCGGGCACTGTCAGCGGCCCGAGCACCGGTCGAACGGGGTGTAGCGAGGCTGAAGTCCTGGCGGATCTTCCGCCGGGCCCGCTGCAGCCCGAACCACCTGGCGTCAATCTCCGCCGTCTTCGCCCTGGAGCGGCAACGCCGAAAAACCTCACTGCATATTCTCTGTTGATCAACGTGGACGGGGATATGATCACCAGCAAGGCGGGGTCGTAGCACAGAGGTAGTGCGCCGCGACAGCATCTCGGAGGACGTCGGTTCGAATCCGACCGCCCCGCCCCCTCCATAGCAGCGTGCGCCGGCCGCGCCCGTGGCCGGTGACGACTACTTGGCCACCCTCCCGCCTACGCCGGGGTGCTGTACGCGGTGCAGGGCGCGGGGTCGGTCCTCGTGGGTCTGTTCTCCGGTCCGGCCCTGCGCCGACTCGGCGCACGGCATTTCGCCGCGTGCGGCATCGCCGTACTCGCCGTCGCGGTGGCTCTGCGCGCGGTGCCGGACGACCCGTCGGCATGGGCGTGCAGCGCGGCGATCGGCGCGGGCCTGCCCGCCGTGCTCGTCGCCACGCTGACCGCCGTGCAGCACGAGACCCCGGGCCCGCTGCTGGGGCGAGTCACCGCCACCGCCAACACCCTGGTGTACACGCCGACGTGCTCGGCCTGGCGGCTGGAGCCGCCCTGGTCGAACTGTTCGACCTCCGGCTGCTGCTGACCACGGTCGGCCTCGGCCTGGCGGCGACGGCGACGACGCTGCTCCGGGGCTCGTCCGCCGCCGGCCCCGTCTGACCCGTCGTCCGCCCACCGCGCCCGTGCCCCGGTGCGAGTGTCGGCGGTCGTGCCGGGGTCAGAGCTCGGCCAGCGCCGAGCGCACCGCCTCCAGGTCCGCGTCCGACGCCAACCCCGCGTGATACAGCCGCAGTTCCGTGGCGCCGAGGCGGTGGGCCGCCGCGGCGTCCGCCGCGAGGGTGTCGGGGCTGCCGCCCATGCCGGAGACCACGGTGAAGTTGGCGGCGAGGACGGTGTCCGGGGCGGCCTCCCTGGCGAAGGGGGTCAGCGAGCCGGGTCCGGAGGTGCAGGGCACGACCACGCCGTCGGCGACGGAGAGGATGTGGGCCGGGTCGACGCCCGCGTTGGCGCCGCAGTGGTAGGACACCGGGTCGGCGTGCAGGAGGATCTGGAAGCCTTCGGGCGCGGCCTGGCGTACGGCCGCGACCGCCGCCTCCTGGAGCGTGCGGGCCGTCTCGTCGCGCCACGCGCGGGTGACGTCCGCCGGGGTCTCGCCGAGGAGTTTGCCGACGCCCGCCCAGCCTCCGTCGGAGGGCGCCCCCTGCCACACCGGCTCCAGCGCGGTGCGTACGGAGGCGGCGAGCACGTCGGGGTCCAGGCCGCGGGCTCCGTAGCCGTCGCGGCAGGCCGGGCAGAAGCACAGGGACATCAGGTACTGCCCGGCGTCCCCGAGGCCGACGCCCGCGGTCTTGTCGTGGGCGTGCAGATGGGCCAGCCCGTACCAGCCGAGGGACTCCAGTTCGGTGCCGCGCGCGCCGGGGCGTACCGCCGCCTCGGCGGCCAGGTCGGTCAGGTAGGCGCGGGTGGCGGGCTGGGCGACGCACGGCGCCCAGGGGTAGCGGTCTCCGTAGGCGTTGACCACCGAGGTCGACGGATGCTCGGCGCCGAGGCGGGAGTTGTGGGCGAGCACCACCCAGGTGTGCACCTCCAGGCCCGCGTCCGTGAGCGCGGTCGCGGCCTCGCCGAAGGCGTCGCCGGGTGCCCAGTCGCCGGCCGCGTAGGGGCGCAGGGCGCGGCCGGACCAGCGGTCCTCGCCCGCCGGGTAGAGCACGGCGGCGTGTTCCGCGGTCACGACGCGGTGGCGCGGGTGGCGGGGGGTCAGCGCGCGGGTGGAGTGGTAGGCGGAGGCCAGCGTCACCTGTGCGGTGCCGAGCGCGGCGATCCGCGCGGGTGCCTCCGGGTCCCCGTTGACGTCCCAGGGGTAGACGAACGCCGACGCCTTCACTGGCCCTCCTCGAGCAGCGCGAGTCCCCGCTCGATCAGTTGAGCGAGCTGCTTGACATGATCCCCCGCGGGTTCGTGCAGCGGCGGCCGCACCTCCCCCACGTCCAGGCCGCGCAGCCGTACGCCGGCCTTGACGAGGGAGACGGCGTAGCCGTGGCCCTTGGCGCGCAGTTCGACGAACGGCCGGTAGAAGCCGTCGATCAGGCGGTTCACCGTGGCCTCGTCACCGGTACGGAAGGCGGTGTGGCAGGCGAGGGCGATCTCGGGCACGAAGCAGAACACCGCGGACGAGTACAGGGTGATGCCGAGCCCTCGGTAGGCGGACTGGGTGAGTTCGGCGGTGGGCAGCCCGTTGAAGTAGAGGAAGTCCCCGGGAGCCGCCGTGCGGACGGCGCTGACGGTCCGCTGCATCAGGTCGAGGTCGCCGTGGCCGTCCTTGAGGCCGATGATCCCGTCGGTGCGGGCCAGCCCCGCGACGGCCTCCGGGGTGAAGACGGCGTTGTCGCGCTGGTAGACGATCACGGGCAGCCTGGTTGCCGCGGCGATCTCCCGGTAGTGCCGCAGCAGTCCCTCCTGGCCCGCCTTGACCAGGTACGGGGGCATGGCGAGCAGCCCGTCGGCCCCGGCGCGCTCGGCGAGCCGGGCCCAGCGGACCGCGAGCGCGGTGCCGTAGCCGGCGCCCGCGACGACCGGTACGCGCCCCTCGGCGGCCTCCACGGCGGCCCGTACGCAGCTCTCGAACTCCTCCGGCGTCAGCGCGTGGAACTCACCGGTCCCGCACGCGGCGAACACCGCGGCGGCCCCGGCCTCCACGCCGCGCCGCACATGGAGTCGGTAGGTGTCGAGATCGACGGCGCCGTCCGGCCCGTACGCGGTGACCGGGAAGAACAACGGCCCGCTGGGGACTTCGAGTCGGGCGGCGAGAGGGGCTGACGTCACAAGCTCTCCCTGGTCCATATTCTTGATTCACGTCCATATCCCTGAACGACCCCCACGCTAAGGCGCCCCGGGGACACCGGTCAAGCACCGTGTCGCGCCGCACACCAGCCAATTCAGACGTTCGACGGGACGTCGCACGGGAGTCGCGGGATACTTGACGAGCCACGCCCGACCTCCTTAGCTTGTCCATGAATATGAATGCCGTGCGCTCATATGTACGGGCGACCCGGCCGGCACCGCAAGGAGACCGAGGATGCCCGCTCCCCGTACCGTTCTGCTCACCGGCGCCGCCGGCGGCCTCGGCACCCTGATGCGGGACCTGCTCCCCGCGTACGGCTACACGCTGCGCCTGCTCGACCTGCGCCCCGTCGACGGCGAGCCCGACGCGATCGTCGTGGACCTCGCCGACCGGGACGCCGTGCGCGAGGCGGTCCGCGGAGTCGACGCGATCGTCCACCTCGCCGGCATCTCGCTCGAAGCGTCCTTCGACAAGATCCTCAAGGCCAACATCGAGGGCACCTACCACCTGTACGAGGCGGCCCGCGAGGAGGGAGTGGGGCGCGTCGTCTTCGCCTCCTCCAACCACGCCGTCGGCTACACCCCGCGTCCGCAGGGCGACGACCCCCTCATCCCGGTCGACACCCCGCGCCGCCCGGACACCTTCTACGGCCTGTCCAAGTGCTTCGGCGAGGATCTCGCCCAGCTCTACTGGGACAAGCACGGCCTGGAGACCGTCTCCGTGCGCATCGGCTCCTGTTTCCCCGAGCCGACCAGCGTCCGCATGCTGTCGGTGTGGATGAGCCCCGCCGACGGCGCCCGCCTCTTCCACGCGGCGCTGACCGCCGAGAATGTCGGGCACACCGTGGTCCACGGCTCCTCCGCCAACACCCGGCTGTGGTGGGACCTCACCTCCGCGCGGGCGCTCGGCTACGAACCGCGGGACGACTCCGAGCCGTACGCCGAGAAGCTGATCGCCGAGCAGGGCGAGCTGGATCCGGACAATCCGGCGCACGCCTGCCTCGGCGGCCCCTTCGTCACCGACCCGCCCATCTGGCCGTACTGACCGGCCGACCGGGCCGGAACACGACCCTCGCGGGAGCGGGCGGGCACCGAACGGGCCCGCCCGCTCCCGCGTTCGGGCATCCGCACTGCCCGATCTCACGTCGCGGCCCGCGCTCACGCAGGTCGAAGACGGGCAACCATCACGCCGAACGGGCACAAGCGGGCAGCATCGGATCCGCAACAGACCTGTTCAGCGTGCGAGCACCGCTGTACAACTTCCCCCATGGACGCCACCGGGCCCGAACGGGCATCGCCGCTCGGGTGGCCGGAGGCGATCAGGCACGGAAGTCCGTACGGAAGCGGGTGTCGGCGATGACGACGGCCAGAGCGGCGAAGAGCGCCGAGGAACGCCAGCGCGAGATCGTTCGCGTCGCGCGGGCCACCGGTTCGGTCGAGGTGACCGCCCTCGCCACCGAACTGGGCGTGGCCAGGGAAACCGTCCGGCGGGACCTGCGGGTGCTGGAGGACCACGGCCTGCTCCGCCGCACCCACGGCGGCGCCAGCCCGGTGGAGAGCGCCGGCTTCGAGACGACGCTCGCCTTCCGCGCCACCAGCCACGTCCCCGAGAAGCGCAGGATCGCGGCCGCCGCGGCCGCGTTGCTCGGGGACGCCGAGACGGTCTTCATCGACGAGGGGTTCACCCCGCAGCTCATCGCCGAGTCCCTGCCCCGCGACCGGCCACTGACCGTGGTCACCGCCAGCCTGCCGGCCGCCGGTGCCCTGGCCGGGGCCGAGAACGTCTCCGTCCTGCTGCTCGGCGGCCGGGTCCGGGCCGGCACGCTGGCCACCGTCGACCACTGGACCACGAAGATGCTGGCCGGGTTCGTCATCGACCTGGCGTACATCGGCGCCAACGGCGTCTCCCGCGAACACGGCCTGACCACCCCCGACCCCGCGGTGAGCGAGGTGAAGGCGCAGGCCATCCGGTCGGCCCGGCGCACCGTCTTCGCGGGGGTGCACACCAAGTTCGGCGCGGTGAGCTTCTGCCGCTTCGCCGAGATCGGCGAGCTGGAGGCGATCGTCACCAGCACCCTGCTCCCCGCGGCCGAGGCCCACCGCCACTCCCTGCTCGGGCCCCAGGTCATCCGCGTCTGACCGCCGGGCCACCGCCGCACGCCCACGTCCCCGAACCACCTGTCCGAACCGCCGTTCCCGTACCACCCGTTCCCGCGCCACCACGTCCCCGCACCACCGGGCCGGCCGCCCACCGCGGGCCCGCACCACCTCATCACTCCCGTTTTGCCCCCATACATCCAGGAGTCCCTCATGCGCACCGAGAGCCGCCGCATACCTCGTACCGTCTTCGCCATCGCCACGTCAGCGGCGCTGATCACTCCGCTCGCCGCCTGTTCGGGGGCCGGCGGATCCGGCTCGTCCGACGGCCGTTCCCTCAACGTCCTGATGGTGAACAACCCGCAGATGGTCGAGCTGCAGAAGCTCACCGCCGACCACTTCACCAAGGACACCGGCATCAAGGTGAACTTCACGGTGCTGCCGGAGAACGACGTCAGAGACAAGATCAGCCAGGACTTCGCCAACCAGGCAGGCCAGTACGACGTCGCGACACTCAGCAACTACGAGATCCCGATCTACGCCAAGAACGGCTGGCTGCACTCCCTGGACTCGTACGTCGAGAGCGACACCGCCTTCGACCAGGACGACATCCTGCCGCCGATGACCAAGGCCCTCACCGCGGAGGACGGCAAGCTCTACGGCGAACCGTTCTACGGCGAGTCCTCCTTCCTGATGTACCGCAAGGACGTCTTCGAGAAGGAAGGGCTGACCATGCCCGAGAAGCCCACCTGGACGCAGGTCGCCGACCTCGCCGCGAAGGTGGACGCCGCGGACGGCGGGATGAAGGGCATCTGCCTGCGCGGCCTGCCCGGCTGGGGCGAGGTCATGGCCCCGCTGACCACGGTGGTGAACACCTTCGGCGGCACCTGGTTCGACGAGGACTGGACGGCCCGCCTGGACTCCAAGGAGTTCAAGGAGGCCACCCGGTTCTATGTCGACCTGGTCCGCGAACACGGTGAGGCCGGCGCGGCCCAGTCCGGCTACGCCGAGTGCCTGAACAACATGACCCAGGGCAAGACCGCCATGTGGTACGACGCCACGGCCGGCGCCGGCTCCCTGGAGGCGGACGGCTCCCCGGTCAAGGGCAAGATCGGCTACGTGCCCGCCCCGGTCGAGAAGACCGAGAGCTCGGGCTGGCTCTACACCTGGGCCTGGGGCATCCAGAAGGCGTCCGACAACGGTGACGACGCCTGGAAGTTCATCTCCTGGGCCTCCGGCAAGGAGTACGAGAAGCTCGTCGGCGAGAAGATCGGCTGGGCGAACGTGCCGGCCGGCAAGCGCACCTCGACCTACGACATCCCGGACTACCGCGAACAGGCCGCCGCCTTCGCGGACGTCACCCGGGACGCCATCGCGAGCGCCAAGCCCGAGGACCCGGGCGTGCAGCCCCGGCCCGCCCCGGGCATCCAGTTCGTCGGCATCCCCGAGTTCACCGACCTCGGCACCAAGGTCTCCCAGGAGATCAGCTCCGCCATCGCCGGACGCCAGTCGGTCGACAGCGCCCTGACCAAGGCCCAGAAGCTGGCCGAGGCGGTCGCCGAGAAGTACGAGGCATCATGACCCTGACGACGACGGACCGGACCGCCGCCGCCCCTCCGCGGCCGGCGGCCCCCCGGCCGAACCGCATGCGCGC
This sequence comes from Streptomyces sp. NPDC086080, assembly GCF_044540255.1. Classification (NCBI taxonomy): domain Bacteria; kingdom Bacillati; phylum Actinomycetota; class Actinomycetes; order Kitasatosporales; family Streptomycetaceae; genus Streptomyces; species Streptomyces sp. NPDC086080. Next base: position 276,397 of record NZ_JBITRU010000003.1, on the reverse strand, counting down.
CTGGGCCACCCGCGCCCCGCTGCTGCCCGCGCTGATCTTCATGATCGTCGTGACGCAACTGCCCTTCGTGGCCACCCTGGTGATCTCGTTCCTCGACTGGAACGCGCTCTACCCCGACGACCGCGGCTTCGCCGGCTTCTCCAACTACGGCGAGGTACTGAGCGATCCCGCCCTGCGCAAGTCGATCTGGACGACCATCCTGCTGACCGTCACCGTGGTGCTGGTCAGCCTGCTCCTCGGTCTTCTGCTCGCGCTGCTCCTCGACCGCCGCTTCCGCGGCCGCGCGGCGGTGCGCACCATGCTCATCGCCCCGTTCCTGCTGGTGCCGGTCGCCGCCGCGCTGCTGTGGAAACACGTCCTGTTCAACCCCGAGTACGGCCTGTTCAACGGACTGCTGCACGCGATCGGCGGGGACGGGGCGGCGCAGCCCGACTGGATCTCCGAGATGCCGCTGATGGCGGTGGAGGCCTCGCTGATCTGGCAGTGGACGCCGTTCATGATGCTGATCCTGCTCGCCGGACTGCAGAGCCGCGACTCCCAGCTCATCGAGGCCGCCCGGATGGACGGCGCGAGCGACTGGCAGGTGTTCGTCCACATCACGCTGCCGCATCTGCGCCGCTATCTCGAACTGGGCATGCTGCTCGGCTCGATCTACATCGTGCAGAACTTCGACGCGGTGTTCACCATCACCTCCGGAGGACTGGGCACCGCCAACCTGCCGTACACGATCTACCAGACCTTCTACCAGGCGCACGAGAACGGTCTCGCGTCCGCGGCCGGCGTCGTCGTCGTGATCGGCTCGATCATCCTGGCGACCTTCGCGCTGCGCGTCGTGTCGTCGCTGTTCCGTGAGGAGGTGTCCCGCTGATGGCCGCCGTCGCCACCACCACCGCCACCACCGCGACCACCCCGGGCCGACGGTCCCGGCCGGGCGGCCGGCTCCGGGCGAGCGCCCTGGGCGTCGTCGCCTGGCTGGCCGGTCTCGTGTTCGTGGCACCCCTGCTGTGGATGGTCCTCACCTCCTTCCACTCCGAAGCGGACGCGGCCACCAACCCGCCCTCGGTGACCGCCCCACTGACCCTGGACGGCTACCGCGAGTTCTTCGGCCTGACCGGCGGTGCCACCCCTTGGCCCGCGATGATCAACTCCATGACCGCCTCGGTGGTCTCCACGCTGCTGACGCTGCTCCTGGCCGTGCCCGCCGCGTACGCGCTGTCCATCCGGCCGGTGCGGAAGTGGACCGATGTCCTGTTCTTCTTCCTCTCCACCAAGATGCTGCCGCTGGTGGCCGGTCTGCTGCCGATCTACCTCTTCGCGAAGAACACGGGCCTGCTCGACAACATCTGGGCGCTCGTCATCCTCTACACGGCGATGAACCTGCCGATCGCGGTGTGGATGATGCAGTCCTTCCTCTCCGAGGTTCCGGTCGCGATCATCGAGGCGGCCCAGATCGACGGCGCGAGGCTGCCGACGGTCCTGGGGCGCGTGGTCGCCCCCATCGCCCTGCCCGGCATCGCCGCGACGGCGCTGATCTGCTTCATCTTCAGCTGGAACGAACTGCTGTTCGCCCGGGTCCTGACGGGCGTGGTCGCCGAGACCGCCCCCGTCTTCCTGACCGGCTTCATCACCAGCCAGGGCCTGTTCCTGGCCAAGGTGTGCGCCGCGTCGCTCGTCATCTCCCTGCCGGTACTCGCCGCGGGGTTCGCCGCCCAGGACAAACTCGTCCAGGGCCTGTCGTTGGGAGCCGTCAAATGAGGGCCGCCGTCATCGAGTCCGTGGGCAAGGCCGTTGTCGCCGAGGTCCCGGACCCGACGCCAGGACCCCGCGACGTCGTCGTCGAGGTCGCGGCCTGCGGACTGTGCGGCACCGATCTGCACATCCTCCAGGGCGAGTTCGCCCCCACGCTGCCGATCGTGCCGGGCCACGAGTTCGCCGGCGAGGTCGTCGGCATCGGCGCCCGGGTCACCGAGGTGGCGCTCGGCGACCAGGTGGCGGTGGACCCCTCCCTCTACTGCCACGAGTGCCGCTACTGCCGCACCGGCCACAGCAACCTCTGCGAACGCTGGGCGGCGATCGGCGTCACCACGGCCGGGGGTGCCGCCCAGTACGCGGTGGCGCCGGTGGCGAACTGCGTGAAACTCCCCGAACACGTCCGCACGCAGGACGCGGCCCTGGTCGAGCCGCTGTCCTGCGCGGTGCGCGGCTATGACGTCCTCCAGTCGCGCCTCGGCGCGCATGTCCTCATCTACGGCTCCGGGACCATGGGGCTGATGATGCTGGAACTCGCCAAGCGGACGGGCGCGGCGAGCGTGGACATGGTGGACCTGAATCCGACGCGGCTGGAGACGGCGCGGCGACTGGGGGTCTCCGCGTCGGCGGCCACCCCGGACGAGCTGGACCGCCCCCGGGGCTGGGACCTCGTCATCGACGCGACGGGGAACGCGGCGGCGATCCAGGACGGGCTGGAGCGGGTGGCGAAGGCGGGCACCTTCCTGCAGTTCGGTGTCGCCGACTACGCGACGCGCGTACAGATCGACCCCTACCGGATCTACAACCAGGAGATCACCATCACGGGCTCCATGGCCGTACTGCACAGCTACGAACGCGCGGCGGAACTGTTCGCGAACGGCATCCTGGACCCGGACGTCTTCATCAGCGACCGCCTCCCGCTGGACCAGTACCCCCAGGCCCTGGACCAGTTCGCGGCGGGCGTGGGCCGGAAGATCGTGGTGGTTCCTTAGACGGTCCCGAGGGCGCTTCGCCCTCTCTCGGGACGTCGGGGGCTCCTCATGTCCCCTGGACGACGGTAGCCTGCGGACATCCGGTCGAGGGGGGCGACTGCGTTGGACAATGGTGTGGTCACATGTCGGTGCGGACATCTGTGGACGGTCCATGAGGAGGGCCGCTGCCACCCCGAGGGCGTTTCCTGCACCTGCCAGGGCTTCCATCCGGACTACTGGCGTCCCAACGTGACCCGTACCTGCCGCGGGTGCGGCCACGAGAGATCCGAGCACGGATTGGCGTGCAGGGCGACCGTCGGCCAGGAGACCGTGACCGAACGGCACTTCGGCTTCGAGGGCGACACCTGGACCACGGAGGAGAAGATCAGCGTGCGCTGCGCCTGCCAGGCCTTCTGTTGATCCCGGAGTGGGCGGCACGGTCCGGGGACCAGGGACGAAGCCCCTGAGGGAGGGACGGGGACGCTCGGCGGAACCGAAAAACCGCTGGGTCGCCCCGTCCCCGCCCCGTACCCTCACCGGCATGCCCCGACCGAGCGGCTTCGCCTACGAGGCCCACACCTCCGGCACCGTCCACATCACCCATCACCACCGCCCCGCGACCACCCTGCACGGCGACCGGGCCGCCCGCTTCCTCGGCGAGGTCACCACCGCCCCCGACCCCCAGCTCGTCATGGCCCGCTGGACGGGGAACTACAAGCGCGGCAACGAACGAACCGCCCGGAACCACCCCCGCAACCGCCGCTGAGCCTGGCCGGCAACCGATTGCTCCATATGGGCCACAGGTAAGGGAACGGCAAAACGGTCCCGCTCGTTCACCCGGCATGACAGCTATGACCCCCGGCTCGAACATCCCCCTTCCCACCGCCCGCGTGACGGTGGACGTCGCCGCTCCGGTGCGGCTCGACGTATCGGGCCTGCTGCTCACCGCCGACGGCAAGGTGCGCTCCGACGACGACTTCATCTTCTACAACCAGCCCGCCGGCCCCGGTGTGACCTACCGCTCGGGCGGCGGCTCCGCCCCCGACGCGATCACGGTCGACACCACCGCCGTGCCCCCGGGCATCGAGAAGATCGTCGTCACCGCGAGCCCGGACGCCGCGGGGCAGACCTTCCAGGGCATCGAGCCGACGGCCACCCTCCGCGACGCGGACGGCGGCGCCGTCCTGGCGACGTTCACGCCCCCGGGTCTCGGCACCGAGACGGCACTGGTGGTCGTCGAGATCTACCTGCGCAACGGAGCCTGGAAGGCCCGCGCCGTCGGCCAGGGCTACGCCAACGGCCTCGCCGGTATCGCCACCGACTTCGGCGTCACGGTCGAGGAACCGGCCGCTCCGGCGCAGCCGGCAGCCGCGCCCGCCCAGCCCGTGGCCCCGCCCGTCCAGCCGCCCGTCCCGCAGGCACCCCCCGTGCCGGCCGCCCCCGCCGCACCGCCGGCCCCGCCCGCCGCCGCCCCCGCCGCCGGCACCGGGAAGATCAACCTCGACAAGGGCCGGGTCAGCCTCCAGAAGAACCAGACCGTCTCCCTGATGAAGGGCGGCCGCCCGCTGCTCTCCCAGGTCACGATGGGTCTCGGCTGGGAGCCGGCCTACCGCGGCAAGGACATCGATCTGGACGCCTCGGTCATCGCCTTCGGCCCGCAGCGCAACCACATCGACAGCTGCTACTTCGGCAAGCTCCAGATCGTGGGCGGCGCGATCCGTCACTCCGGCGACAACCTCACCGGTGAGGGCGGCGGGGACGACGAGACCATCACCGTCGACCTCGGCCGGCTCCCCATGGAGGTCAGCGGCCTGGTCTTCACGGTGAACTCCTTCTCCGGCCAGAAGTTCACCGAGGTCGCCAAGGCCTACTGCCGCCTCCTGGACGGCACCACGGGCGAGGAACTGGTCCGCTTCGACCTCACGGGTGCCGAGCCGCAGACGGGCGTGATGATGGCGAAGCTCATCCGCCAGTTCTCCGGCGAATGGGAGATGACCGCGATGGGCGAGTTCGTGAAGGGGCGCACGGTCCGCGGCATGGTGAAGCCGGCCGCCCAGGCGCTGTAGCCACGGGTACGGAACACCGGGCGCCCCTCCCCCGTGGCGCCCGGTGTTCCGTCACGCCGCCCACGGCCAGTCGGCGTCCCGCCCGGCCTCGAGCAGGGGAACCATCCGGAAGGCGGCGTCCGACAGACCCCCGAAGGTGTGCCGGTTCGCCGTGCCCGACGGGCCGTGGCCCGCGCGGTGGCCGGCGAGGTTCCAGGTGTAGACCGGAACGTCCGCGGGCACCTGCTCGGTCGGGTCGCCGTGGTGGCTGTGGGCGTACTGCTCGTCGGTGACGATCAGCACCCGGTCCTGCCCCTTGTAGTGCCGGCGCACCGCCCCGGTGGTGTCGGTCCCGCCGAGGTCACCGAACCGGTCGAGGATCTTCAGCACCGACTGGCCCCGGCGGAACCGCACCGGCCTGCTGGTCGAGCCGAACTCGACGAGGTCCGCCTTCGCCGCCCGCAGCGCGAGCGCCGTACCGAAGACCGCGGCCGCGTCGGCGCGGGTGAGCTCGGAACGGTCCGACATCCGCGAGTAGAACATCGACCCCGAGCGGTCCACGAGCACCAGCGTCCGGCCCGGCAGGGCGGGTACGTTGGCCAGCGAGTGACCGAGCGCCCGCTCCAGCGGGTACGACCAGCGCAGCGACGGGGCGTGCTGGTACGCGGCGAGGTAGCGGAAGGGGAACTGCCGCGACCGCGCGACCTCCGCCGGGTCGGCGATGCGGGCGGCGACCGTCGCGGCCACCTCGTCGGACACCCCCGCCTCGTCGAAGTTCCGCAGGTTGCGGACCAGTGCCATCGGTCCCATGGACGGGATCATCGCCTCCCAGGCCGCCTTGTCCAGCGGCCCCCGCAGCCACCCCGCCAGCGACTCCCAGGTGATGCCGGCCGCGGCGAGCCGCTCGGCACCGTCGGGCGCCGTGACGACCGCGCGTCGCTCCTCGACCGGCAGCGCCATCAGTTCGCGGTGCGCGGTGAGGACACGGTTCGAGGCGGGCGGCACCGCGGTGTCCGGGTGGTGCCGGCGGTCGAGCGCGTACTGGAACAGCTCGCCCTGCCACGGCTTGTCCGGGTCGGGGGCCGCGTGCACCAGGTTCAGGATGTCGCCGAAGCGGTAGCCCTTGGACGCGGTGTCGTACTTCAGCAGCGCCCTGGCCCCGTAGAGGCGGCGTACGGCGTCGGCGACACCGCGCTTGACGGGCTTCGGGATGTTCCGGCCGTACGTCGCCGTCCAGTAGGCGAGCAGTTCACCGGGCTCGTCGGGCCGCCGCAGTACGGAGTCCACGACCTGCCGGTTGGACGGACCGTCGGTCGCGCCGGCGTCCAGGCGGGCCTTGACGTACTCGGCGGCGCCGACGAGCGAGGCGGTCCGCAGGTTGCCTTCGCCGCGCAGCCAGCCGAGCAGGCCCGCCGTCCAGGACGGGTCGGTCACGGCGAGTTCGCGTACGAGCTTCGCGAACCGGTCGTCACGGCGGTCGCCGCTCTCGTAGAAGGTCCGCTGCGTCACGAAGTTGGACACCGAGAGGAGAAAGAGTTCCGAGCGTGCATCCCGCTCGCGGCCCCGGCCGCCCTCGAAGGTACGCAGCACTCGGCCGGTGGACGTCACTCGCGATGTCGGCTGCGGCGTGGCCGCCCGGGTGTTGAAACGTGCCATGGTGAATTCCCCCGAATTCATGTCGGTTTTCGGAGGGAGGCACGGCAAAGGAGGGCGCCCGAGAAACGAGTCGGCGACGGGACACGTCAGGCGCGTCTTCCGTTTCCGCCACATCGGCCCCGGGCCGACGACGGGATTCGAACCCGCAACAAACCTGATCCCGGAAGTACCCGCTGCCTGCGCACCGGGCACCCACCCCATGCCGCGCCTCCCGAGATCAAGTCGGCGGCGGCCTGGATTCATTGGAGTGAAGTAGCCGTCGCCCGCGCACCGGGAGGTGCGTGACGTCGTGTGTCCAGAGATCGAAGTCGGCGGAACCGACAAGGTGCTCTCGCCCCTGAGCTACACCGGCGTGTGGTGCCGGTGACGGGACTCGAACCCGTGACCGCCCCATGATGAGTGGAAGTAGGTCCTGCCTTCGCACCTGGACGTGCATCACTGTAGGAGGACTCCCGCGGGCCGGGCCAACGATTTGTTTCCGCCCGCGGGTTCAGCGTCGCGGCTGCCGCTTCCACGGCCCCGTGATGGCGACCATGATTCCCGGTTCCTGGATGTTGGCGTACAGGGTCCTGCCGTCCGGGGAGAAGGTCACTCCGGTGAATTCGCTGTACTCCGGCTCCTCCTCGGTACCGATGTTGAGCTCGTTACGGGCGATGGGATAGGTGCGTCCGCTGTCGGTGGCTCCGAACAGGTGCTGTGCGCCCTCGCCGTCCTCGGCGACGACGAGGCCGCCGAACGGGGAGACGGTGATGTTGTCCGGGCCGTCGAAGGCGCCGTCCCTCACCGGGTCCCGGTCGGCGCCGAGCAGCACCTTGAGCGTGAGGGTGCGGCGCCCGGGGTGGTAGAACCAGACCTGACCGTCGTGCCGCACCGGGCTCTCCCCGCGGGCGTAGGAGGAGACGATGTACGCCCCGCCGTCGCCCCACCACATGCCCTCCAGTTTCCGGCCGCGGGTGACTTCGCCCGGCCCGAACTGCTCGCGGACCGGCACCTCGCGCGCGTCGCGGTCGGGCACGTCCACCCAGTCGACCCCGTACACGGTGCCGGTCCTGGTGGCGCGGGAGAGGTCGTCGACGAACCGGCCACCGGAGTCGTAGCACTTGGGCGCCTGGAGGACGCCGGCATCGTCGGCGAGGGTCCGGAACTTCCGGGGGCCGTGGCGGAAGTCCCGCGGCGGGGTCCAGCGGTAGAAGAGGCCGTTGGGGCCGTCGGCGTCCTCGGTGAGGTAGGCGTGGCCGCGCCGGGGGTCGATGACGACGGCCTCGTGGTCGTAGCGCCCGAAGAACTTCAGCGGCTTGGGTCGGCGGTTGGCGCGCCGGTCGGCGGGGTCGACCTCGAAGACATAGCCGTGGTCCCTGGTCATACCGTTCTCGCCGGCCCGGTCGGAGTTCTCCTCGCAGGTGAGCCAGGTGTCCCAGGGGGTGCTGCCGCCCGCGCAATTGTTGGCCGTTCCGGCGATGCCCACCCATTCGGCGACGGCGCCGTCGGGGCGCACCTCGACGATCGTGCAGCCGCCGGGTGCGGCCGGGTCGTAGACCAGGCCGTCGGTGAGCGGTACCGGGAACTCGGCCTCGTCGCGCGGGCCGTCCATCTCGTGGTTGACGACCAGGAGGGTGCTGCCGCGGGGGCCGGGGAAGGCGGCCGTTCCGTCGTGCTCGGCGGGGGTGAACTCGCCGGACTCCAGACGGGTCCTGCCGCAGTGGGTGAGGACGCGGTAGGTGAAGCCCGCGGGCAGGGCGAGGAGCCCTTCCGGGTCGGGCAGGAGCGGCCCGTAGCCGACGCCCCCGGGCCGGCCGTCGGCTGCCTCCGTGCTGTCGGCCGAGGCGAGCGCGTGGGGGGCGGAGGCGAGGACGCCTGTGGCGCCCGCCAGCGCGACCCCCGCCCCGGTGAGGGCGGAGGTTCTGGTGAAGTCCCTGCGGGTGAGCGGCATGCCGGCTCCAGGTGGCGGTGGACTGACCGTGGACAGTGCGCCCGTCACGATCCCGTCCCCACCTGAACGCCGGCTGAACGGCGGGGGTCACGGCACGTCCCGCTCCCGTGAAGCTCAGCCCCCGTGCTGGGACCGGGCCTTGAACGCGGCCTTGCGTGCCTCCTTCGCCACCTTCTTGTCGGGGTGCAGTCGCCCCATGGCCTCCAGTACGTCCGCCGTGGCCGGGTGGTCCACCCGCCAGGCGGTGTCGAAGAAGCCGCTGTGCTGCCGCGCCAGCCCTTCCACCAGGGAACGCAGTTCCTCGGAATTGCCTTCCGCGGCGAGCTGGGCGGCCACCGTGTCGATGGTCAGCCAGAAGATGAGGGCCTCGGACGGCGGCGGCACATCGGCCGCCCCGTGCTCGGCCAGCCACACCCGCGCCAGTCCGCCCAGTTCGGGATCGTCGAGGACGTCCCTCAGCGCGGGTTCGGCCGAGGCGCCGACGAGGGACAGTGCCTGCTGACACCGCAGCCTTCGCAGTGGCGCGCCCTCGTCGGTGCCGCGGGCCGCTGCCAGCAACTCCCGTGCCGACGCCAGGGGTTCGCGCCGGGCGAGCCAGTGTTCGGTCTCCGCGTGGGCGGCCTCCGGCGGGAAGACGGCCGTGCCGTCGAGCAGCGCGTCGGCGCCCTTGTCCGCGAGGTCCCCGACCGCGGGCGCCTCGAATCCGGCGTCCAGCAGCCGGGCGCGCAGTCCGTAGAGGCCGAGCGGGGTGAGCCGCACCATGCCGTAGCGGGAGACGTCGGTGTCGTCCTCCGGGGCGGCGGGCTCCTCGTCGGCGTCGGTCATCAATGCCTCGTCGACCGGCTGGTACTCCACGACTCCCACCGGCTCGAGCATGCGGAACTGGTCGTCCAGCCGCATCATCGCGTCGGAGATCTGTTCCAGGACGTCGTTGGTGGGCTCGGGCATGTCGTCGGGCACGATCACCGACGCGGCCAGCGCGGGCAGGGGCACGGGTGCCCCGCCGGGCCCCTCCGCGCCGACCGTCAGCAGGTAGAGGTTGCCGAGCACTCCGTCCAGGAAGTCGGCCTCGGCGTCGGGGTCCCAGTCCAGCGCGTCGAGATCGAGCTCCCCGGGGCCCTCGCCCTCGGTGAGGGCGTCGACGAGTCCGCCCAGGTCCGGGACGCTCGCGTCGCCGATCACGGTTTCCAGGGCGGTGAGCCACACCTCCAGCACATCCTGCGGCGATCCCCCGGTGAGCAGCGCCAGTTCGGCGCCCGCGGCGACCGTCCCCTCCTCCTCGTCGACGACGTCGACGAGCCCGGTGTCGAGGGCGACGCGCCAGGCCTCACTGGCGTGGGCCGCGGCGTCGTCCCCGGTCAGCCCGAGCTCCGCGGCGGCCGCCGGCAACTGCTCCTCGACGAGTCCGCCGCCCGCGTCCACGCGGGTCGCGGACCCGGCCCAGCGGGCGAGCCGGACGGCACGGGACAGCACCGGGGTGGACAGGGCGTCGCGCGCCAGCTCCGGTTCGGGGCGCAGCCGCGCCGGCGGCAGGGTGGAGCTGTCTGACATCGGCTGTTTCTCCTAGGACCATGAACGACTCAGCCGCTCAGCCTAGACGGATTTCCACCCATGCCGCCCGCTTCATCTCACCTTCAGTGACCGTACATGGCTGAAACCTTGACAAGTGGCTTGGTCAGGCTGGAGATTGACGCGCGTAGACAGGGAGTGACCCACGCTCCACCCTCGTCCCGGCGTAGATCACGTTCCCGGAGGGAATCCGTTGCCCAGCAAGTCGTCCGCGCGTCTCGCCGCGCTCACCGTCGCCGCCGTGTGCACCGCGGCATCCACCGTCGTCCTCACCTCGCCCGCGCACGCGGACTCCGTGCGCATCCATGACATCCAGGGTGACACCCGCATATCGCCGTACGCGGGCCAAGCGGTCACCGATGTGACCGGAATCGTCACCGGCGTCCGCACCTACGGCTCGTCCCGGGGCTTCTGGATCCAGGATCCCGCTCCGGACGCCGACCCGGCCACCAGCGAGGGCGTCTTCGTCTTCACGGGGTCGACCCCGAAGGGTGTCGCGGTCGGCGACGCCGTCACCGTCTCCGGCACGGTGACGGAGTACGTTCCCGGCGGTACGTCCTCCGGCAACCAGTCCCTGACGGAGATCACCCGCCCGGCCTTCACGGTCGTCTCCAGCGGCAACGCGGTTCCGGCCGCCACGCCGATCACCGCGAGATCCGTACCGGCCGCCTACACCCCCGTCCCGGACGGCTCGGTCAACGACCTCCGCCTGCACCCCGCCCGGTACGCGCTCGACCTCTACGAGTCACTGGAGGGCATGAACGTCCAGGTCTCCGACACCCGGGTGGTGGGCGCCACCGACCCGTACACGGAACTCTGGGTCACGGTGAAGCCCTGGGAGCACCGCAACCTCCGCGGCGGCACGGTCTACGGCTCGTACGGCTCGCAGAACACGGGCCGGCTGCAGATCCAGTCGCTGGGCAGGGCGGCCGACTTCCCCGACGCAAACGTCGGCGACACCCTCGCCGGGAGGACCGCGGGCCCGCTGGACTACAACCAGTACGGCGGCTACACCCTGGTGGCCGGCGAGCTCGGCACCCTGAGGTCCGGGGACCTGCGGCGCGAGACGACCCGCGCACAGCACGGCTCCGAACTGGCGATCGCCACCTACAACGTCGAGAACCTCGACCCCTCCGACGACACCTTCGGCGCCCACGCCGCCGCGATCGTGAACCACCTGAGGTCCCCCGACATCGTGTCCCTGGAGGAGATCCAGGACAACAACGGCCCCACCGACGACGGCACGGTCGCCGCGGACCGGACGATGGCCCTGCTCATCGACGCCATCGAGGCGGCGGGCGGTCCGCGCTACGACTGGCGTTCCGTCGACCCGGCCGACAAGGAGGACGGCGGCCAGCCGGGCGGCAACATCCGCCAGGCGTTCCTCTTCAACCCGGCCCGGGTCTCCTTCACCGACCGCCCGGGCGGCGACGCGACCACCCCCACCGATGTCGTGAAGGTCCGGGGCAGGGCCGCGCTGACCCTCTCCCCGGGCCGGGTCGACCCCGCCTCGGAGGCCTTCGCGGACAGCCGCAAGCCGCTGGCGGGCGAGTTCACGTTCCGGGGCCGCACCGTCATCGTCGTCGCCAACCACTTCGCCTCGAAGGGCGGCGACCAGAGCCTGACCTCCCAGTACCAGCCCCCGTCCCGCGGCTCGGAGACCCAGCGCCATCTCCAGGCGCAGGCGGTCCACGACTTCACCGCGAAGGTCCTCAAGGCGCAGAAGAACGCCCACGTCGTGGCCCTCGGCGACATCAACGACTTCGAGTTCTCACGGACCACCGACATCCTCGAGGGCCGCGGCGTCCTCTGGTCGGCGATCAAGTCCCTGCCGAAGTCGGAGCGTTACTCCTATGTCTACCAGGGCAACAGCCAGGTCCTGGACCAGATCCTGATCACGCCGTCGATCCGCCGCTTCAGCTACGACAGCGTGCACATCAACGCGGAGTTCCACGACCAGATCAGCGACCACGACCCGCAGATCCTGCGCTTCCGCCCGTAGGGGAACGCGTCCGCCCACGGCGAGCGGGGTGCGGTCCGGGGCGAGGGCGTTCGCCCGCCCCGGACCAGGGACGGTTATCGCCCGTCGGCCCCGCGCCACCCCTTCTCGCCGTGGCCGCTATGAGCACCCCCACCTGGCCGAACGCCGCGCCGCGGGCACACGACTCCGGACCCAGGACGGGATCCTCCACCCCGCCCCACGCCGCGCCGCGGGCACACGGCCCCGAACCGAGGACGGAATCCTCCACCCCACCTCGTGTCCCGCCACAGGCAGACGACCCCGAACCGAGGACGGCAACCTCCACCCCACCCCACGCCGCGCCGCGGGCATACGACCCCGAACCGAGGACGAAATCCTCCACCCCACCTCGTGTCCCGCCGCAGGCCCATGGCGCCGCACCATCACCGCGCCCACCGCCGTGGCGACCACCGCACCCGCGACGATCACCGGCTTGCGGTTCCGTTTGCCGGCCTCCCCGGCCTGCGCGGCGCTGCTGCGCATCTGCACGGTCATCGCCCCGGCACGGTCCCGCAGGTCCTCGACCCGTGCCCTCGCCCGCCCCTTGACGTCCATCTTTCCGGCCAACTCCTCGACGGTGTCGCCGAGTTCGTGCCGGGTCTGCTCGATCTGCCGACGCAGCTCGTCGGGCCCTTTCACGCCCCGTCCCGTCGCGGCGGCCTCCGCGGCCGCGTCGACATGGGACCCCGCGTGCCTCACATCGTGCGTCATCGGTGCGCCCTTCCCTTGATCTCCTCCATGTCGGCCTTCACGCTGCCGAGCGTCTTCTCCGGCTTGGGCGGCGTGGCCCGGCGCAGCTGCCCGCGGCCGGCAAGAGCCAGTACCCCGGCGATGAGGAACAGCACGCCCGTGACGATCAGCGCCGCGGCCCACAGGGGCAGCACCAGGTCCAGCGCAGCGACACCCGTACCGGCCAGCGCCAGCAGCCCGGCGTAGCCGAACGCGCCCGCCGCCCCCAGCATCCCGCCGCCCTTTCCGGCACGGCGGCCCTTCTCCGCCAGTTCTTCCTTGGCGAGTGCCACTTCCTGCCGTGCGAGCCGTGAGATCTGCTCGGTGGCCTGCCCGACGAGCTCACCCACACTGTGCTCGTCGCGAACCGGCCGTCGCTCGATGGTTCCGGTCACGATGCGCCTCCTCTCGGGTCGGGAAAACCCGAGTACCCCCGCGCACCCCGCGCTATCCATTAAGCAATGCTTACGGATACTCGTCATGACATGTAAGTGGAACTTCACTACCCGGCGGCCGACACTACCCCCATGACCCCTTTCGGCCGCACCCTCTGCGCGATGATCACCCCCTTCACCCCCGCCGGCGCACTCGACCTGGACGGCGCCCAGCGCCTGGCCGACCACCTGGTCACCCGGGGCTGCGACGGCCTGGTCCTCTCCGGCACCACGGGCGAGTCCCCCACCACCACGGACGCCGAGAAGTCGGCCCTGATCACGGCGGTGCGCGAGGCGATCGGCACCCGCGCCACGATCGTCGCCGGCGTCGGCACCCCCGACACGGCCCACACCGCCGAACTGGCCCGTGCGGCCGAACAGGCCGGCGCCGACGGCCTCCTGGTCGTCGCCCCGTACTACAACTGCCCCCCGCAGGACGCGATCGAGGCGCACTTCCTCGAGATCGCGACCGCCACCGGCCTCCCCCTGGCCCTGTACGACATCCCCGCCCGCACTGGCAGCCGCATCGAGCCGGAGACCCTGCTCCGGCTCGCCGAACACCCCCGGATCATGGCGGTGAAGGACTGCTCGTACGACTTCCTGTCGGCGCAGAAGCTGATGTCCCGCACCGACCTCGCCTACTACGCGGGCTGCGACGAGCACATCCTCGCCCTGTACGCGGTCGGCGGCGCGGGCTGTGTCAGTACGGTCGCGGGCGTGGCCCCGGACCTCGTCCGCGCCGTCCTGGACGCCTTCGACGCGGGTGAGACGGCCCGCGCCACGCGTCTGCAGCACCGGGTGACGCCGCTGATCGAGGCGATGATGGCGAACGGCCTCCCCGGCACGGTCACGGCCAAGGCCCTGCTCGCCGATCTGGGCCTCCCCGCGGGCCCGGTGCGCCCGCCGCTGCGGCCGGCCGGCTCCCGCACGACGGAGGAACTCCGCCGGACCTACGACCTGGTGACGGCCTGACACCGAGCGGGCCGGGCCCCCACCGGGTGGGTCCGGCCCGCCGGGTCGGTATCCCGGCCGCCACGCCCGTCACCGCGTACGGGCATGACGGGCGGGTCAGTTGTGGCTGTGCAGTACCTCGTTGAGGCCGCCCCAGACCGCGTTGTTCGGGCGGGCCTCGACCGTGCCGGTGACGGAGTTGCGGCGGAACAGGATGTGGGAGGCGCCGGACAGCTCCCGGGCCTTGACGACCTCGCCGTCGGGCATGGTGACCCGGGTGCCGGCGGTGACGTACAGACCGGCCTCGACCACGCACTCGTCACCGAGGGCGATACCGACGCCCGCCTCGGCGCCGATCAGGCAGCGCTCGCCGACGGAGATGCGCACATTGCCGCCGCCGGACAGGGTGCCCATGGTGGAGGCGCCGCCCCCGATGTCGGAGCCGTCACCGATGACGACACCGGCCGAGATGCGGCCCTCGACCATCGACGTGCCGAGCGTGCCGGCGTTGAAGTTGACGAAGCCCTCGTGCATGACGGTGGTGCCCTCGGCGAGATGTGCGCCGAGCCGCACCCGGTCGGCGTCGGCGATACGGACGCCCTTGGGGGCGACGTAGTCCGTCATGCGGGGGAACTTGTCGACGGACGTCACGGCGAGGTGCAGGCCCTCGGCGCGGGCGTTCAGCCGCACCTTCTCGACGTCGTCCACGGCGACCGGACCGAGCGAGGTCCAGGCGACGTTGGCGAGGTGGGCGAAGATGCCGTCCAGGTTCTGGCCGTGCGGCTTGACCAGACGGTGCGAGAGCAGGTGCAGGCGCAGATAGACGTCGTGCGCGTCGACCGGCTTCTCGTCCAGCGAGGAGATGACCGTGCGGACCGCGACGACCTCGACGCCCCGGCGGGAATCCGGCCCGACCGCCGCGGTGGCGCCGCCGCCCAGCAGTTCGGCGGCCCGCTCGGCGGAAAGCCGCTCGGTACCGGAGGGTCCGGGCCCGGCGACGAGTTCGGGGGCGGGGAACCAGGTGTCGAGGACGGTGCCGTCGGCGGCGAGGGTGGCGAGGCCGGCGGCCACCGCACCGGTGGTGCTCTGAGCAGTCGTGTCGGTCATAAGGGCAACCTAACGGCCCGGCGGCCACGGACGCGAACCGGTCCCCGGGCATCTCACGTGCCGGGCGAGCCCTCCACCGGGGCACTCGCGCGGGGACCGCCGCCGGGAGCACCGCACCCGGCCGGAGGACACCTCCCGGCACCGGCGCCGGCCCCGCGGGCGGGCGACGGTCGCCGGGCCGCTCACCCGTCCCACGGCCCGCTCCCCGGCCGCGCCGGACGCGCCCGCCGTCACTCCGCCGGGATCACCCGCCCCAGCACCTCCCGGGCATACGCCTCGTCGTACGGCGTGTCGGTCAGCAGTGCCTGGAGACAGATGCCGTCCACCAGCGCGACCAGTGCCCGCGCCGTGACCGGGTCGGTGCGGCGGGACAGCTGCCCGGCCACGCCCTCGCACCACTCGGCGGCGACGGGGCGCAGGGCGGGGCGGCGCAGGGCGGCGAGATACAGCTCGTACTCCAGCTCGACCCCAGTGCGTTCACCGGCGAGCCATTCGCCCATCAGCGCCGCGAGTTCGGTCGCCAGATCGGCGCGCGGGTCCTCGAGGCCGCCCCGCGCCGCGACCACCTTGGCGAAGCCCTCGTTGGCCTGCCGCAGTGCGGCGACCATCAGGTCGTCGAGCGTCCTGAAGTGGTACGTGGTGGAGCCGAGCGGCACGTCCGCCTCGGCGGCGACGCTGCGGTGACTGAGTCCGGCGATGCCGGCGCGGCCCACGACCCGGATCGCCGCGTCGATGATCCGCTGCCGCCGCCCGGGGTCGTGGCGCCGGGCCATCAGTGCGCGCCGCCCAGGTTGAGCACCACGACGCCGATGATGATGAGCGCGATCCCGGCGGCCTTGGCGGTGGTCAGTCCCTCCCCCAGGAACGCCACGCCGATGGTGGCGATGACGGCGGTGCCCACCCCCGCCCAGATGGCGTAGGCCGTACCGACGGCGACGGTACGGAGCGTCTGGGCGAGGAGGGCGAAGGAGACGATATAGCCGAGCACGGTCAGCAGCGAGGGCCCGAGCCTGCTGAAGCCGTCGCTGTACTTCATGGCGGTGGTGGCGCACACCTCGGCGGCGATGGCCCCGGCGAGCAGCAGGTATCCCATATGTACGAGCGTACACAGCGCAGGGGTGCCCGCACGCGAGAACGGCGACGCCCCGGGGGGGGGCGTCGCCGTTCTCGCGTGCGTGGACGAAGCGGCTGTCAGACGTTGAAGCCCAATGCGCGAAGCTGCTCGCGGCCGTCGTCGGTGATCTTGTCCGGTCCCCACGGCGGCATCCAGACCCAGTTGATGCGCAGTTCGTTGACCAGTCCGTCCGTGGCGGACTTCGCCTGGTCCTCGATGACATCCGTCAGCGGGCAGGCCGCCGAGGTCAGGGTCATGTCGACGGTCGCCACATTGGAGTCGTCGACGTGAATGCCGTAGATCAGGCCGAGGTTGACGACATCGATGCCCAGCTCTGGGTCGACGACGTCCATCAGGGCCTCCCGGAGCTCCTCCTCCGAGGCCGGCTTCATCTCCACGGTCTCGCTCATGCCGTTGTCCTTTCGGCGTCGGCGCCCAGCGCCTGGGCCGTCGCGTCCTTCCACGCCATCCAGCTGAGGAGGGCGCACTTCACCCGGGCCGGATACTTGGACACCCCGGCGAACGCGACCGCGTCCTCCAGGATCTCCTCCATCGCGTCGTCGGGCTCGATCTTCCCCTTGGACTGCATCAGCTCCAGGAAGGTCCCCTGGATCCGCTGCGCCTCGGCGAGGTCCTTGCCGACCAGCAGATCGTTCAGCACCGAGGCCGAGGCCTGGCTGATGGAACAGCCCTGCCCCTCGTAGCTGACGTCGCTGATCTTCGTACCGTCGTACTTCACGCGCAGCGTGATCTCGTCACCGCACGTCGGGTTGACGTGGTGCACCTCGGCGTCGCCGTCCCTCAGACCACGCCCGTGCGGGTTCTTGTAGTGGTCCAGGATGACGTCCTGGTACAGGGAGTCCAGCTTCACGCTCAGCCCCTCATCCGAAGAAGTTCCGTACGTACTCCAGGCCGTCGACCAGTGCGTCGATCTCGGCCGGCGTGGAGTACAGATAGAACGACGCTCGCGTGGTCGCGGGAATTCCGTACCGCAGGCAGACAGGCCGCGCGCAGTGGTGGCCGACCCGGACCGCGATGCCCTGCTCGTCGAGGACCTGGCCCACGTCGTGCGGGTGTATGTCACCGAGCGTGAACGAGATCGCGGCGCCGCGGTCCTCGGCCGTGGCCGGGCCGATGATGCGCAGGTCCGGGACCTCGGTGAGCCGCTTCACCGCGTACTCGGTGATGGCGTGCTCATGGGCGAGGACCTTGTCCATGCCGATGGCCGACAGGTAGTCGATCGCCGCGCCGAGACCGACCGCCTGGGCGATCGGCGGGGTGCCCGCCTCGAACTTGTGCGGGGCCGGCGCATAGGTCGACGAGCTCATCGACACGGTCTCGATCATCTCGCCGCCGCCGAGGAACGGGGGAAGATCCTCCAGCAGCTCCTGGCGGCCCCAGAGGACGCCGATGCCGGTCGGACCGCACATCTTGTGGCCGGTGAAGGCCACGAAGTCGGCCTGGAGGGCCTGGACGTCCAGCGGCATGTGCGGCGCGGCCTGGGAGGCGTCGATGCAGACGAGCGCGCCGACCTCCTGGGCGCGGCGCACGATCGCCTCGACCGGGTTGACCGTGCCCAGGATGTTGGACACCAGCACGAAGGAGACGATCTTCGTCTTCTCGGTGATGACCTCGTCGATGTTCGACAGGTCGAGCCGGCCGTCGTCGGTCAGCCCGAACCACCTCAGCTTCGCGCCCGTGCGCTGCGCGAGCAGCTGCCACGGCACGATGTTGGAGTGGTGCTCCATCTCCGTGATGACGATCTCGGTCTCGTGGTCCACCCGGTACGGCTCGTCGGCCCAGCCGAGCATGTTGGCCACGAGGTTGAGCGACTCGGAGGCGTTCTTGGTGAAGATCACCTCGTCGCGCGAGGGAGCGTTGACGAACTCCGCGACCTTGTCGCGCGCGCCCTCGTACAGCGCCGTGGCCTCCTCGGCGAGCACATGCACACCGCGGTGGACGTTGGCGTTGTAGCGCTCGTAGTACTGGGCGAGTGCGTCCAGTACCTGGCGCGGCTTCTGCGAGGTCGCCGCGTTGTCCAGGTACACGAGCTTCTGGCCGTCGTGGACCTGGCGGTCCAGGATGGGGAAGTCCTTGCGGATCGCCTCTGTATCGAGGAGGCCCGGCAGCTGTGTCACTCGGATGCGCCACCCTTCACGTATGCCTCGTAGCCCTCGTTCTCCAGCTTGTCGGCGAGCTCGGGACCACCCGACTCGACGATGCGGCCGTTCGCGAACACGTGGACGTGGTCGGGCTTGATGTAGCGCAGGATGCGCGTGTAATGCGTGATCAGCAGAGTGCCGACCTCGCCGGCCTCGCGGACGCGGTTGACGCCCTCGGAGACGACTCGCAGGGCGTCGACGTCCAGCCCGGAGTCGGTCTCGTCGAGGACCGCGATCCTCGGCTTGAGCAGCTCGAGCTGAAGGATCTCGTGACGCTTCTTCTCACCGCCGGAGAAGCCCTCGTTGACGTTGCGCTCGGCGAAGGCGGGGTCCATGCTGAGGCGCTCCATGGCCTCCTTGACCTCCTTCACCCAGGTGCGCAGTTTCGGGGCCTCGCCGCGGACGGCGGTGGCGGAGGTGCGCAGGAAGTTGGAGACCGAGACGCCGGGGACCTCGACCGGGTACTGCATGGCGAGGAACAGGCCGGCGCGGGCGCGCTCGTCGACGGCCATCTGCAGGACGTCCTCGCCGTCGAGGGTGACGGTGCCGCCGGAGACGGTGTACTTGGGGTGACCGGCGAGCGCGTAGGCGAGGGTCGACTTGCCGGAGCCGTTGGGGCCCATGATGGCGTGCGTCTCGCCCTGCTTCACGGTGAGGTCGACGCCCTTGAGGATCTCCTTCGTGGCGTTGTCGGCCTCGACGGTGACGTGCAGGTCTCGGATTTCAAGCGTTGCCATGGGTGCCTCAGGACTCCTGGGTGACGGAGACGAGCACGTCGTCCCCTTCGATCTTTACGGGGTATACGGGGACGGGGCGCGTCGCCGGGGGGCTGTCGGGCTTGCCGGAACGGAGGTCGAAGCGCGAGCCGTGCAGCCAGCACTCGATGTGGCAGTCGTCGACCTCGCCCTCCGAGAGGGAGACGTTCGCGTGCGAGCAGATGTCGTTGATCGCGAACACCTCCCCGCAGGTCTGCACTATGGAGACCGGCGTGCCGTCGAGTTCCACCCGCTTGGGGGTGTCCTCCTCCAGCTCGCTGAGCCCGCAGACGCGTTGGAAGGTCATCCGACCGCCGCCTCCAGCTCCTCGTCGATCTTGGCGATCAGACGCTCCTCGATGTCCGGGACGCCGATCTGCTGGACGAGTTCGGCGAAGAAGCCGCGGACCACCAGACGCCGGGCGTCCTGCTCGGGGATACCGCGGGCCATCAGGTAGAAGAGCTGCTCGTCGTCGAAGCGGCCGGTCGCGGAGGCGTGTCCGGCGCCGACGATCTCGCCGGTCTCGATCTCCAGGTTGGGCACGGAGTCGACACGGGCGCCGTCGGTGAGCACCAGGTTGCGGTTCATCTCGTAGGTGTCGGTGCCCTCGGCCTTGGCCTCGATCAGCACGTCACCGATCCACACGGCGTGCGCGTCGTCGCCCTGGAGCGCGCCCTTGTAGACGACGTGGGACTTGCAGTGCGGGACGTTGTGGTCGACCAGCAGGCGGTGCTCCTGGTGCTGCCCCCGGTCGGTGAAGTACAGGCCGAACAGCTCGGCCTCGCCGCCCGGGCCGGCGTAGGTCACGCGCGGGTGGAGGCGTACGACGTCGCCGCCGAAGGTGACGACGACCGACTTGAAGGTGGCGTCGCGGCCGACCAGCGCGTTGTGCTGGGCGACGTGCACCGCCTTGTCGTCCCAGTCCTGGACGGAGACGACGGTCAGCTTGGCGCCGTCGCCGAGGACGAAGTCGACGTTCGCGGCGAGCACCGCGTCACCGGTGTGGTCGATCACCACGAGGGCCTCGGCGAAGGCGCCGAGCTCGACCAGCTGGTGACCGTAGGCGGCGCCGCCCTCGCCGTGCACCGTGATGCGGACCGGCTCGGTGAGGACGGTCTCCTTCGGCACGGTCACGACCGAGGCCCGCTCGAAGCCGGAGTACGCCTGGGCGGCGACCCGGTCCACCGGGGTGCCGGCGCGGCCGAGCCGCGCGTCGTCGCGGCCGACGGTCTCGACGACGACGCCCTCGGGCGCCTCGACGGCGACCTTGACGCCCTCGCCGGTGACGGTGGCGGTGCCGTCGTGCAGCCCGCGCAGCCGCTCCAGCGGGGTGAACCGCCACTCCTCCTCACGGCCGTGGGGGACGGCGAAGTCCGCCACGTCGAAGGACGGGGGCGCGCTCATACGGGTGGCGACGGTCGACTCGGCGGCCACCGCGATCGAGCCGGCGGTGGTGGAGCCCACCGGTGGGGGTCCCCCCGCCGGAGCGTAGCCGGAGGTGGGGGAGTTCTGAGCCTCAGCCATGGCTGTCGTAGTGCTCGCTTTCCTTTACGTAAGGGGCCTTGACGGAACGGCGGGGCGGGGTGGCCGGTGGCCACCCCGGGCCGGTGTCAGCCGACCGCGCCTTCCATCTGCAGCTCGATCAGCCGGTTGAGCTCGAGCGCGTACTCCATCGGCAGTTCCTTGGCGATCGGCTCGACGAAGCCGCGCACGATCATCGCCATCGCCTCGAACTCGCTCAGACCGCGGCTCATCAGGTAGAAGAGCTGGTCCTCGGAGACCTTGGAGACGGTCGCCTCGTGGCCCATGGACACGTCGTCCTCGCGGACGTCCACATAGGGGTAGGTGTCCGAGCGGGAGATGGTGTCGACGAGCAGCGCGTCGCAGAGCACGTTGGACTTGGAGCCCGGGGCGCCCTCGCCGATCTCGATCAGACCGCGGTAGGAGGTACGGCCACCGCCGCGCGCCACCGACTTGGAGACGATGTTGGACGAGGTGTTCGGGGCCATGTGGACCATCTTGGCGCCCGCGTCCTGGTGCTGGCCCTCGCCGGCGAAGGCGATGGACAGCGTCTCGCCCTTGGCGTGCTCGCCCATGAGGTAGACGGCCGGGTACTTCATCGTCACCTTGGAGCCGATGTTGCCGTCGACCCACTCCATGGTCGCGCCCTCGTAGGCCACGGCGCGCTTGGTGACCAGGTTGTAGACGTTGTTCGACCAGTTCTGGATGGTCGTGTAGCGGCAGCGGGCGTTCTTCTTGACGATGATCTCGACGACCGCGGAGTGCAGCGAGTCCGACTTGTAGATCGGGGCGGTACAGCCCTCGACGTAGTGCACGTAGGCACCCTCGTCGACGATGATCAGGGTCCGCTCGAACTGGCCCATGTTCTCGGTGTTGATCCGGAAGTAGGCCTGGAGCGGGATCTCGACGTGCACGCCCGGCGGGACGTAGATGAACGAGCCGCCGGACCACACCGCGGAGTTCAGCGACGCGAACTTGTTGTCGCCGACCGGGATGACCGTGCCGAAGTACTCCTTGAAGAGCTCCGGGTGCTCCTTCAGGGCCGTGTCGGTGTCCAGGAAGATGACGCCCTGCTCCTCCAGGTCCTCACGGATCTGGTGGTAGACGACCTCCGACTCGTACTGGGCGGCGACACCGGCGACGAGGCGGTTCTTCTCGGCCTCGGGGATGCCCAGCCTGTCGTAGGTGTTCTTGATGTCCTCGGGCAGGTCCTCCCAGGACTCCGCCTGCTTCTCCGTGGAGCGCACGAAGTACTTGATGTTGTCGAAGTCGATGCCGGAGAGGTCGGAGCCCCAGTTCGGCATGGGCTTCTTCTCGAACAGGCGCAGGCCCTTGAGACGGAGCTTGGTCATCCACTCCGGCTCGTCCTTCTTCGCGGAGATGTCCCGGACGACGTCCTCGTTCAGGCCACGTCGCGCCGACGCACCGGCCTCGTCACGGTCGGCCCAGCCGTATTCGTAGGTGCCCAGACCCTCCAGCTCGGGGTGGGCAGTCTCCGTGGGGAGAGTCATGCGGGGTTCCTCCCGGACGTGCTTTCAGATGCGTGGTGGGAAATCTTGGGGATGAACGTCGTGCAGACGCCGTCGCCGTGCGCGATCGTCGCGAGCCGCTGTACATGTGTACCGAGGAGCTCGGCGAAGAATTCCGTCTCGGCCTCGCACAGCTGCGGGAACTGTTCGGCGGCGTGGGCGACCGGGCAGTGGTGCTGGCAGAGCTGTTCGCCGACCGGTGCGGTGCGCGCGGTGGCAGCGTACCCGTCCGCGCTCAGGGCCTTGGCCAGCGCTTCTGCCCGCTCCTCGGGAGCCACGCCCTCGACCGCCCTTCGGTAGGTCTCGGCCTGGGCGGCGATCCTGGCGCGGGCGAAGGCCGCGATCGCCTCGTCACCGCCCTCCCGCTGGCCGATCCAGCGCAGGGCGTCCACGGCCAGCGTGTCGTAGGACTGGTCGAACGCGTCCCGTCCACCGTCGGTCAGGGCGAACACCTTGGCCGGGCGCCCGCGCGTGCGGGCCCCGTAGACCCGGCGCTCACGGGCCTCCACGACGTTGTCCGCGGTCAGCGTGTCCAGGTGCCGGCGTACGGCCGCCTGGGTGAGACCGAGGCGCTGGGCCAGCTCGGCGACGGTCGACGGGCCGTGGTCCAGGATGGAGCGGGCGACACGGTTGCGGGTGGACCGCTCACCGGTAGCCAGCTCCTCACGGGAAGCCTCGCCGACGTTTTTCACAACGCCATTGTTGCGTAATTCATCGAAGACCGGCAAGCCGCGCCCGGACGGCCCGAGGTGCGCTGCGTCACTTAGGTGACCCTAATCCGACCTGCGGAAACGATCTTTGATCGATCAAATCGGTGGCGCCCGACAGCGACTTCCTGGAGACTCCCGCACCATGCCCACACCCGCTCCGACCGGCCCTCTCGTCACCCGCGACACCCTCACCGCACAGATGCGCGAGCTCGGCGTCCGGCCGGGTGAGACCCTCCTCGCGCACTCCTCGCTCAGTTCCCTCGGCTGGGTCAACGGCGGACCGGTCACGGTGGTCCGCGCGCTCCTCGACGCGCTGGGCCCGGACGGCACGCTGGTGGTGCCCACGCAGACCAGCCATCTCTCCGACCCCGCGCTGTGGCAGGCCCCGCCCGTCCCCGAGGAGTGGTGGGAGACCATCCGGGCCACCATGCCCGCGTACGACCCGCCGACCACGCCCTCGCGCGGGGTCGGCGTGATCCCGGAGACCGTACGGACCTGGCCGGGCGCGCTGCGCAGCGCGCACCCCCAGACGTCGTTCGCGGCGGTGGGACCCCACGCTGCGGAGATCGTCGCCGGCCACGCGCCCGACTGCCGGCTGGGCTGGGGGTACCTCCCACGCCCTTGAGGCAGTGGGGGAGCAGCCCGCTGGCGAAGCTGGAGCGGCTCGGCGCACGCGTGCTGCTGCTCGGCGCCGGATACGACGCCTGCACCGCCTTCCATCTCGCCGAGTACCGCATCCCGTCCCCGCGGGTGGAGGTCGGCCGTCCCGGCCCGCAGGGCTGGGAGACGGTAACCGAGGTGTCCATCTCCTCCGAGGGCTTCGCCGAACTGGGCCACGACTTCGAACGCGACCGTCCCGTGGTCCGCGGCACGGTGGGGGCGGCCGAGGCGCGGTTGTTCCCGGTGGCGCGGGCGGTGGCCTACGCCGAGGGCTGGCTGGCGACGCACCGCCCCCGCGAGGAGGAGTTCCCGCACCCGGCGCTCTGAGGACCGGGCCGCCTCCCTAGACTCGTGTCCCATGCGAAGTGAGCCCGTGGTCCAGGTGCAGGCCCTGGTGAAGCGCTACGGCACGAAGACCGCGGTGGACGGCCTCGACCTGGTGGCCGGGCAGGGTGTGACCGCCGTGCTCGGCCCCAACGGGGCCGGCAAGACGACCACGGTCGAGACCTGCGAGGGATACCGGCGGCCGGACTCCGGCACGGTACGCGTGCTGGGCCTCGACCCGGTACGGGAGTCGGCGGCGCTGCGGCCCCGCGTCGGCGTGATGCTCCAGTCCGGCGGCGTCTACTCGGGCGCGCGGGCCGACGAGATGCTCCGGCACATGGCGAAGCTGCACGCGCATCCGCTGGACGTGGACGCGCTGATCGAGCGCCTGGGGCTCGGCTCCTGCGGCCGGACCTCCTACCGGCGGCTCTCCGGCGGCCAGCAGCAACGGCTCGCGCTGGCGATGGCCGTGGTCGGACGCCCCGAGCTGGTGTTCCTGGACGAGCCGACCGCCGGCCTCGACCCGCAGGCCCGCCACGCCACCTGGGACCTGGTACGGGACCTGCGCGACGACGGTGTGTCCGTCATCCTCACCACCCACTACATGGACGAGGCCGAGCAGCTCGCCGACGACGTGGCGGTCATCGACGCCGGCCGGGTCATCGCCCAGGGCTCCCCCGAGGAGCTGTGCCGGGGCGGCGCCGAGAACACGCTCCGCTTCTCCGGGCGGCCGGGCCTGGACGTGGTCTCGCTGCTGAAGGCCCTGCCCGACGGCTGCACGGCCGCCGAGGTGACCTCGGGCTCGTACCGTGTCGTCGGCGACGTCGACCCGCAACTGCTCGCCACGGTGACGTCCTGGTGCGCGCAGCACGGCGTGATGCCGGACCGGATCTCCGTCGAGCGGCACACCCTGGAAGACGTCTTTCTGGAACTGACCGGCAAGGAGTTGCGCGCATGATCCCGGCACGGACGGACAACGGCCGGGGGTCCGGGGGGCGCCCCCCGGGCAGACACAGCCTGGAACCGACCGGCAAGGAGTTGCGCGCGTGACCGCGACCGGCACCTACTCACCGAAGCCGGGCGCGGCGCCCCTGACCCGCATGATCACCGCCCAGGCCGTGCTCGAGACGAAGATGCTGCTGCGCAACGGCGAGCAGCTGCTGCTGACCGTGATCATCCCCACCCTGCTGCTGGTGCTCTTCGGCACCGTGGACGTGGTGGACCTCGGTGAGGGCGAGGCGGTGGACTTCCTCACCCCCGGCATCCTCGCCCTCGCGGTGATGTCGACGGCGTTCACCGGGCAGGCCATCGCGACCGGCTTCGAGCGCCGCTACGGCGTGCTCAAACGGCTGGCCGCCTCGCCCCTTCCCCGCTGGGGCCTGATGACCGCGAAGACGCTGTCGGTGCTGGTCACCGAGGTGCTCCAGGTACTGCTCGTGACGGTGATCGCGCTCGCGCTCGGCTGGTCCCCGCAGGGCGACCCGCTGTCCGTGTTCCTGCTGCTCCTGCTGGGCACGGCCGCCTTCTCCGGGCTCGGTCTGCTGATGGCCGGCACCCTCAAGGCCGAGGCGACGCTCGCCGCCGCCAACCTGGTCTTCCTGCTGCTGCTCGTCGGCGGCGGGGTCGTCGTACCGCTGGACAAATTCCCGGACGCGGCCCAGGACGTGCTCGGTCTGCTGCCGATCTCGGCGCTCTCGGAAGGGCTGCGGGACGTGCTCCAGCACGGGGCCGGAATGCCGTGGGGCAACCTCGCCATCCTTGCCGTCTGGGCGGTCGCGGGACTCGCGGCGGCCGGGAAGTTCTTCCGCTGGGAGTGAGCCGGAATGCCCCGTACCGACCCTCGTGAAAGCGTGCACAAGCGGCGCCTTACGATGGGCGGGTGCCAAACGTGACCCGCGCCGACGCCCCGGCGGCCGCGCGCAACCCGCTCGCCTTCATCGCCGCACGCTGGACCCCGGATCCCCGGACCGTCCGCCGGGCGGCCCTCGCCGCACTCGTCATGGCAGTGATCATCGTGGTCACCGGTGGGGCCGTCCGGCTCACCGGCTCCGGCCTGGGCTGCCCGACCTGGCCCAAGTGCACCGACGACTCGATCACCAACACCAGCGAGATGGGCATCCACGGCGTCATCGAGTTCGGCAACCGCCTGCTGACGTACGTGCTGTGCGCGGCCGTCGGCTGGGCGATCGTCGCAGCCCGCTCCCAGAAGCCGTACCGGCGCAGCCTGACCCGGCTGGGCTGGGCCCAGTTCTGGGTCGTCATGGGCAACGCGATCCTCGGCGGCATCGTGGTCCTCGTCGGTCTGAACCCGTACACGGTCGCGGCGCACTTCCTGCTGTCCTCGGCGCTGATCGCGGTCGCGACGGTGATGTGGCAGCGCACCCGCGAGGGCGACGGCGCACCCCGGCCGCTGGTCGGCAAGGCCGTGCGGCAGCTGGTGTGGTTCCTGGTGGCCGCCTCCGGACTGCTGATCACGGTCGGCACGGTGGTTACCGGCGCGGGCCCGCACGCGGGTGACTCCAGCGAGGTCGCGCGGATGCCGCTGGACTGGGAGACGGTCAGCAAGCTGCACGCCGTGCTGGCGTGGATCGTGGTGACGCTGACGTTCGCCCTGTGGTTCGTCCTCAAGGCGGTCGACGCCCCCAAGGCCCCGCTGGCCCGCACCCGCGAGCTGTTCCTGATCCTGCTCGCCCAGGGCTTGGTGGGCTACGTCCAGTACTTCACCGACCTCCCCGAGGTCCTGGTCGGCCTGCACATGTTCGGCTCGTGCGTGATGTGGATCTGGGTCCTCCTGGTGCTGCTGTCCCTGCGTGAACGCCCGACGGCGACGGCCGCCCTCGACGCGCCCGAGCCGCCCGCTCAGGAGCCCGCCACGAGCCCGTCGATCGCCGGCCCGAGGTAGTCCCGGGTCAGCCGGACCCGGCGCAGGACCCACTCCCCGGCGGGCGCTGTGGCCCCGTCGTGGCGCCGCCTCCTGATGTCCGCGACGGCCTCGCCGGGCGCGCCGAGGCCGGGCAGTACCTCCAGGGCCTCCCGCTTGGAGATCAGACGACCCTCACGCAGCGTGACGGTGGCGCGGGCGATGGTCAGCAGACCGAGGTCGACCCACACGTCCTGCGTCCAGTCGGCGACCCCAGCCCGTACACCCTGCCCGCGTTGCCCGAGGCGATCAGACCCGCCACCCGCTGGGCGTCGTCCAGTGACCACGCCCCCTCCGTGACCCAGGCACCGAGCACCCGGCCGAGTGCCTCGCGGAACAGGTGGGCGCCGACGACGTGCAGCTCGGGCAGGCCGCGGGCGCCGGTGGAGAAGAGGATCTTGCCGAAGGGTGCGAGTTCCAGGATCTCCGCCAGGACGGCCGCGGCACCGGCGCCGGTGCGCAGCAGGGCGGCGCCGCAGTCGGCGTAGACGTGCGGGAAGACACCGGCGAGATGCGCGGCGTGGCGGTGGTACGGGTAGCCGTGCAGCAGGACGAGGTCGGTGCCGAGGCCCGCGGTGGCCCGGACGAAGCCGGTGAGCAGGACGGGGTCGCCGCGGTCGATGCGGGCGCCGGGCGCGCCGAGCCCGGCGTGCAGCTGGAGGGGCCGGCCCGAGGCGACCGCGATCCACAGCAGATGCCTGAGGAGCACCGGGTCGCTCAGCTCGTCCCCGGCCCGGCGCCCGGCCAGCCAGCGCCCCGCCGCGCCGCGTACCTCCCCCGCTCCGGGCGGTTCGGGAGCGAGTGACAGCCCGTGCCGCAGTCCGGCGACGGAGGTGAAGGCGACCGCGTGCGCGGCGGCGCCGTGCACGGACTCGGCGAGGTTGGCGAGGAAGGACGCGACGGTGCCGGAGGTGTCGGCGACCTGTTCGGCGAGCTGCTCCAGGCGGACGATCTCGTGCGCGTCCGCGTCGGCCGCCCGGCCCAGCTCGGTGGGCCCGGTGAGGTCGTCGGGCAGGCCGGTGTCGACGAGGTAGGCGGTGATGCCGCTGCCCCGCAGCAGCAGCCGTCCGGCCTCGCTCGTGCCCAGTTCACGCCGCCGGGCGAGGTACCGGGCGGGCGGACAGTGCGGCTCCAGGCCGAGCAGGGGCGGGCACCAGCGGCGTACGGCGAACCCGGTCTGGGTGTCGAAGAGGGTGGTGCCGGGGGCGGGCGGTCCCTCGGTACGGGCCAGCTGGGCCTCGAAGGTACCGAGGCCCAGCTCCGTACGGAGCACTCCGTGGCAATGCTGGTCCACGAGGGACGGCGGTTCGATCATCTCGGGACGCTCCCCGGGTGGACGCTGTCACTGCCTACACGTCCTAACGGGTGAACCGGTGAGTAGGTGTTGCCCGAGGTGGGTTCAGCCCTGGGAGGGGCCGCCGACCTGGATGCCCGCCATCCTGCTCCACTCGTACGGGCCCGTCCTCACCTTCGCCGCGAACTCGCCGTCGAAGTCCTCGTAGACGGTGATGCCCGCCTTCTCCACGGCCTTTCGGGCGATCTCCGTCGAGGGGGCGAAGACGTCGCCCCACGCGCCGTCCTCGCCGACCAGGACGATCCGGGCGCCGCGCTGTCCGAGGTACGCGACCTGTCCCTCGGCACCGCCGTGCGCCTTGGCGAAGCCGCCGATCTGCCGGGCGAGCCGGGCCGCCTTCTTCTCGGCCTTCGGGTCCACCTGCTGCGTGTCTGCCATGACCAGGATGCTACCGACGGGTAGATCAAACGGCGACGGGCGGGGTCCGTGGCCTTGACCACGTACGCCGCCCGCGGGGGCGTCCGGGCGGCGTCAGCGCAGGAACGGGTCCACCGCGACGGCGACGAAGAGCAGCGACACATAGGTGATGGACCAGTGGAACAGGCGCATCTCCTTGAGCTTGCCGCCCGTCACCTCGGCCTTCGCGCGGTTCAGCAGCGCGTGGGCCTCCCACAGCCACCAGCCGCCCGCCGCGAGGGCGACGGCCGTGTAGAACCAGCCGGTGTAGCCGAGCGGGGTGAGCAGCAGCGACACCGCGACCATGACCCAGCTGTAGATCACGATCTGCTTGGCGACCGCCTTGTTGCCGGCGACGACCGGCAGCATCGGCACGCCGACGCGCGCGTAGTCGTCCCTCACCTTCATGGACAGCGGCCAGTAGTGCGGCGGCGTCCAGAAGAAGATGACGAGGAAGAGGATGACCGGGGCCCACGCCATCGAGTTGGTGACGGCGGACCAGCCGATCAGCACCGGCATGCAGCCGGCGATGCCGCCCCACACGATGTTCTGCGCCGTACGCCGCTTGAGGATCATCGTGTAGACGACGACGTAGAAGAGGAGCGCGCTGAGGGAGAGCCAGGCCGAGAGCCAGTTGACGGTGAGGCCGAACAGCAGCGTCGAGACGACCGCCAGGGAGATGCCGAAGACCAGGCACTCGCGCGGGCTGACCATGCCGGTCACCAGCGGACGCTGCGAGGTGCGGTCCATCAGCGCGTCGATGTCGCGGTCGATGTACATGTTCAGCGAGTTGGCGCCGCCCGCGGACAGGTAGCCGCCGAGGCAGGTCAGCAGCACCAGCTTCAGATCGGGCACGCCCCGTTCCGCCAGGAACATCACCGGGACGGTGGTGATGAGCAGCAGTTCGATGATCCGCGGTTTGGTGAGGGCCACGAAGGCCATCAGACGGGCCCCGAACGGCCGATGTGCGGTGCTCTGACTGCTACCCAGCACTCCCGCTGGACGGGATTCAACGGCCGTCACGTACACCCCTACAGAGACATCCCAGCAAGCCTCCCCAGGTGAAGTGGGGGTAAAGGCTCGCGCGTACCACGCCACTGTAGACGTTGCCCAGACCCGGACATTCGCGGGGGTCGGCTCGTGTTGTGCGGCGCCCTCCGAGGTGCGTCTCCCGGCTCGATTGAGCACCCGGATGAGCGGCTCCGTATTCATCTGCCGAATGCGGAAACTTTCGAGCCGGAAGGCGGATCGGATGAGGTGCCCGCACTCTGGAATGACCTGGAAAAACGCATGTCCCACGGGGGTAGGCTCGACCACGCCGGTGGGTCGCCACCGGTATCCGAATCCATGTGGAGAGGAGCCCTGACTCAGGGTGAGCACACAGCCGACCACCACAGACCTCGAGTGGACCGAGTTGGACCAGCGGGCCGTCGACACCGCCCGCGTCCTGGCCGCCGATGCCGTACAGAAGGTCGGTAACGGCCATCCGGGTACGGCGATGAGCCTCGCGCCTGCCGCTTACACCCTCTTCCAGAAGGTGATGCGGCACGACCCGGCGGACGCCGACTGGGTCGGGCGCGACCGTTTCGTACTGTCCGCCGGGCACTCGTCCCTGACCCTGTACACGCAGCTGTACCTGGCCGGTTTCGGCCTGGAGCTGGACGACCTGAAGGCGTTCCGCACCTGGGGTTCGAAGACGCCGGGCCACCCGGAGTACGGCCACACCACGGGTGTGGAGACGACGACCGGCCCGCTGGGCCAGGGTGTCGCGAACGCGGTGGGCATGGCGATGGCCGCCCGCTACGAGCGCGGGCTGTTCGACCCGGAGGCCGCCGAGGGGGAGTCCCCCTTCGACCACTACATCTACTGCGTCGCCGGTGACGGCTGCCTCCAGGAGGGCATCTCCGCCGAGGCGTCCTCGATGGCGGGGCACCAGAAGCTGGGCAACCTGGTCCTGCTGTGGGACGACAACCACATCTCGATCGAGGGTGACACCGAGACGGCCGTCTCCGAGGACACCTGCAAGCGGTACGAGTCGTACGGCTGGCATGTGCAGCGGGTCGCCCCGAAGCCGGACGGCGACCTGGACCCGCACGCGCTCCACGACGCGATCGAGGCGGCCAGGAAGGTCACGGACAAGCCGTCCTTCATCGCCATGCGCTCGATCATCGCCTGGCCCGCCCCGAACGCGCAGAACACCGAGGCCGCGCACGGTTCGGCGCTCGGCGACGACGAGGTGGCGGCCACCAAGCGGGTACTGGGCTTCGACCCCGAGCAGACGTTCGAGGTCTCCGACGAGGTCATCGGCCACACCCGCAAGGCACTGGAGCGGGGCCAGGCGGCCCGCGCGGTGTGGGAGAAGTCCTACCAGCAGTGGCGGGACAACAACCCCGAGCGCGCCGCCGAGTACGACCGGATCGCCGCGGGCGAGCTGCCCAAGGGCTGGCAGGACTCGATCCCGGTGTTCGAGCCGGGCAAGGGTGTCGCCACCCGTGCCGCGTCCGGCAAGGTGCTCCAGGCGCTCGGCGCGGTGGTCCCGGAGCTGTGGGGCGGCTCGGCCGACCTCGCGGGCTCCAACAACACCACGATCGACAAGACGTCGTCGTTCCTCCCGGCCGGCAACCCGCTGCCCGAGGCGGACCCGTACGGCCGCACGATCCACTTCGGCATCCGCGAGCACGCCATGGCCGCGGAGATGAACGGCATCGCGCTGCACGGCAACACCCGTGTCTACGGCGGCACCTTCCTGGTGTTCTCCGACTACATGCGCAACGCGGTACGGCTGTCGGCGCTGATGCACCTGCCGGTGACGTACGTGTGGACGCACGACTCCATCGGTCTGGGCGAGGACGGCCCGACGCACCAGCCGGTCGAGCACCTGGCCGCGCTGCGCGCCATCCCGGGCCTGAACGTGGTCCGCCCGGCGGACGCCAACGAGACCGCGATCGCCTGGCGGGAGATCCTCACCCGCTGGACGAAGGAGTTCGGCAAGGGCGCCCCGCACGGTCTGGCGCTGACCCGCCAGGGTGTGCCGACGTACGAGCCGAACGAGGACGCGGCTAAGGGCGGCTACGTCCTGTTCGAGGCGGAGGGCGGCGACGCCCAGGTCGTTCTCATCGCCACCGGCTCCGAGGTGCATGTCGCCGTCGGGGCGCGCGAGCGGCTCCAGGCGGACGGTGTTCCCACGCGCGTGGTGTCGATGCCGTCCGTGGAGTGGTTCGAGGAGCAGGACCAGGGGTACCGGGACAGCGTCCTGCCGCCCTCCGTGACGGCGCGTGTGGCCGTCGAGGCGGGGATCGGCCTCACCTGGCACAAGTACGTCGGGGACGCCGGCCGGATCGTGTCCCTGGAGCACTTCGGTGCCTCCGCCGACGGCAAGGTGCTGTTCGAGGAGTTCGGTTTCACCGCCGAGAACGTGGCCGCCGTGGCCCGGGAATCGCTGGCCTCGGCCCAGCGCTGACGCTCACATACGACACGTAGGAGATGGAATTTCCATGACAGACGCACTGAAGCGCCTTTCCGAGGAAGGCGTGGCGATCTGGCTGGACGACCTGTCGCGCAAGCGGATCACGTCCGGCAACCTCGCCGAGCTGATGGATCAGCAGCACGTCGTGGGCGTCACCACCAACCCGACGATCTTCCAGAAGGCGATCTCCGAGGGCCACGGCTACGACGCGCAGCTGGCCGACCTCGCCGCCCGCAAGGTCACCGTCGAAGAGGCCATCCGCATGATCACCACGGCGGACGTCCGTGACGCCGCCGACATCCTGCGTCCGGTCTTCGACGCCACCGACGGGCAGGACGGCCGGGTCTCGATCGAGGTCGACCCGCGTCTGGCGCACGACACCCGTGCGACGGTCGCCGAGGCCAAGCAGCTGGCCTGGCTGGTGGACCGGCCCAACACGCTGATCAAGATCCCGGCGACCGAGGCCGGCATCCCGGCCATCGCCGAGACCATCGGCCTGGGCATCAGCGTCAACGTCACGCTGATCTTCTCCCTGGAGCGCTACCGCAAGGTCATGGACGCGTTCCTGACCGGCCTGGAGAAGGCCAAGGAGCGTGGCCTCGACCTGTCGAAGATCCACTCCGTGGCGTCCTTCTTCGTGTCCCGCGTGGACACCGAGATCGACAAGCGGATCGACGCGCTCGGCACCGACGAGGCCAAGGCGCTGCGCGGCAAGGCCGCCGTCGCCAACGCGCGGCTGGCCTACCAGGCGTACGAGGAGGTGTTCGCCTCGGACCGCTGGAGCGCGCTGGAGCGTGAGGGCGCCAACAAGCAGCGTCCGCTGTGGGCGTCGACCGGTGTGAAGGACAAGGCGTACAAGGCCACGATGTACGTCGACGAACTGGTGGCACCGAACACGGTGAACACCATGCCGGAGGCGACGCTGTACGCCACCGAGGAGCAGGGCGAGATCCGGGGCGACGCCGTCTCCGGCACCTACGAGCAGGCGCGCGCCGACCTCGACGCGATCGAGGCGCTCGGCATCGCGTACGACGACGTGGTGCGGCTTCTGGAGGACGAGGGCGTCGACAAGTTCGAGGCCTCCTGGAACGACCTGCTGAAGTCGACCGAGGCCGAACTGCAGCGCCTCGCCCCCTCGGAGGGCTGAAACCTTGTCGAGCAGCAATCCGCTGCGTGACCCGGCGGACCGACGGCTCCCGCGTATCGCGGGGCCGTCGGGCCTGGTCATCTTCGGCGTCACGGGCGACCTGTCGCGGAAGAAGCTCATGCCGGCCGTGTACGACCTGGCCAACCGGGGGCTGCTGCCCCCGGGCTTCTCGCTGGTGGGCTTCGCCCGCCGGGAGTGGGCGCACGAGGACTTCGCGCAGGAGGTCCACGACGCGGTCAAGGAGCATGCCCGGACCCCCTTCCGCGAGGAGGTCTGGCAGCAGCTCATCCAGGGCATGCGTTTCGTGCAGGGCACCTTCGACGACGACGAGTCGTTCGAGCGGCTGCGGGACACGATCGACGAGCTGGACAAGGCCCAGGGCACGGGCGGCAACTTCGCCTTCTACCTGTCGGTGCCGCCGCGTTCGTTCCCGGTGGTCATCCAGCAGCTGAAGAAGCACGGGCTGGCCGACCAGACCCACGGTTCCTGGCGGCGCGCGGTCATCGAGAAGCCGTTCGGCCACGACCTGAAGTCGGCCGAGGAGCTGAACGCGATCGTCCACGAGGTGTTCGCCCCGGACCAGGTCTTCCGGATCGACCACTACCTGGGCAAGGAGACCGTCCAGAACATCCTGGCGCTGCGCTTCGCCAACACCATGTTCGAGCCGATATGGAACCGGTCGTTCGTCGACCATGTGCAGATCACCATGGCCGAGGACATCGGCATCGGCGGACGGGCCGGCTACTACGACGGCATCGGCGCGGCCCGCGACGTGATCCAGAACCACCTCCTGCAGCTGATGGCGCTGACCGCGATGGAGGAGCCGGCCTCCTTCGGCGCGGACGCGCTGGCCGCGGAGAAGACCAAGGTGCTCGGTGCCGTACGGCTGCCGAAGGACCTGGGCCGGGACACCGTGCGCGGGCAGTACGCGGCCGGCTGGCAGGGCGGCGCCAAGGCGGTCGGGTATCTGGAGGAGGAGGGCATCGACCCCTCCTCGAAGACCGACACCTACGCGGCGATCCGCCTGGGCATCGACAACCGCCGCTGGGCGGGCGTCCCCTTCTACCTGCGCACCGGGAAGCGGCTGGGCCGCCGGGTCACCGAGATCGCGGTGGTCTTCCAGCGGGCGCCGCACTCCCCCTTCGACTCCAGTGCCACCGAGGAACTGGGCTCGAACGCGATCGTCATCCGTGTCCAGCCCGACGAGGGCGTCACCGTCCGCTTCGGTTCCAAGGTGCCGGGCACGTCGATGGAGATCCGGGACGTGTCGATGGACTTCGCCTACGGCGAGTCGTTCACGGAGTCCAGCCCGGAGGCGTACGAGCGCCTCATCCTCGACGTCCTGCTCGGCGACTCCAACCTCTTCCCGCGCACGGAGGAGGTCGAGCTGTCCTGGAAGATCCTCGACCCGATCGAGGAGTACTGGGACACCCACGGCAGACCGGCCCAGTACCCGGCCGGTACGTGGGGGCCGGTCGAGGCGGACGAAATGCTCGAGCGAGACGGACGGAGCTGGCGCCGGCCATGAAGACGGATCTCACGGACACCACGGCCAGCAAGATCAACAAGGCGCTGGTGAAGGCCCGCCGCGCCATCGGCACCCCCGCCGTCGGCATGGTGCTCACGCTGGTCATCGTGACGGACGAGGAGAACGCCTACGACGCGTTGAAGGCGGCGAGCGACGCCTCGCACGAGCATCCCTCGCGCACGCTGGTCGTCGTCAAGCGGGTCTCCCGCTCGCTCCGTGACCGCACCCGGTCCCGCCTCGACGCCGAGGTCCTGGTCGGCGCGGACGCCGGCACCGGCGAAACCGTCGTCCTGCGCCTCTACGGCGAGGTCGTCGACCACGCCCAGTCGGTGGTGCTGCCGCTGCTGCTGCCGGACGCCCCGGTGGTGGTGTGGTGGCCGGTCAACGCCCCGCTGGATCCGGCACAGGACCCGCTGGGCGCGCTGGCCCAACGCAGGGTGACCGACACCTACACCTGCGAGAAGCCGGTGGAGGAGCTCGCCGCCCGCGCCGCCGCCTACACCCCGGGCGACACGGACCTGTCGTGGACCCGCATCACGCCCTGGCGTTCGATGCTGGCCGCGGCGCTGGACCAGGTCGCCTGCGAGGTGCAGGGCGTGGAGGTGGAGGGCGAGGAGTTCAACCCGAGCTGTGAGCTGCTGGCGATGTGGCTCGCGGACCGGCTGGACGTCCCCGTCAGGCGCTCGCACTCCGGCGGCCCGGGGCTCACGGCGGTGCGGCTGGACACCGACTGCGGCCCGATCGCGCTGGACCGCGCCGACGGCTCACTGGCGACCCTGTCCATACAGGGCCAGCCCGAGCGCGCGGTGGCACTCAAGCGCCGGGAGACGGCGGAGCTGATCGCGGAGGAGCTGCGCCGCCTCGACCCGGACGACACCTACGCCTCGGCCCTGCGCTACGGGGTGGAACGCCTGAAGCCGGCGGACGGGGACGGCGCACCGGCCAAAGGAGAACGGGAGGGGATCCTTACCCCGATCGAGTCGGCTGCGAAAGTTCCCGCGTCCCAGGCGACGGCGCAGGCACCGGTGAAGAGGGCGGCGGCGAAGTGAGTACGACACCGCAGGTGGTCGTGCACCGGGACAAGGAGCTGATGGCGCGGGCGGCCGCGGCCCGCCTGATCACCAGGATCGTGGACGCGCAGGCCTCCCGGGGCTCGGCGTCCGTGGTCCTGACCGGCGGTCGCAACGGCAACGGCCTGCTGGCCGCGCTGGCCGCCGCCCCGGCCCGGGACGCGATCGACTGGTCCCGGCTGGACCTGTGGTGGGGCGATGAACGCTTCCTGCCGGAGGGCGACCCGGACCGCAATGTCACCCAGGCCCGTGAGGCGCTGCTCGACGCGGTGCCGCTGGACCCGGAGCGCGTGCACGCCATGCCCGCGTCGGACGGCCCGCACGGCACGGACGTGGACGCGGCGGCGGCCGCCTACGCGGAGGAACTGGCCGCGGCGGGCGACCCGGTGCCGGCCTTCGACGTCCTGATGCTGGGCGTGGGCCCGGACACCCATGTGGCCTCCCTCTTCCCGGAGCACCCCGCGGTCCGGGAGACGGAACGCACGGTGGTCGGCGTCCACGGCGCCCCCAAGCCGCCACCGACCCGCGTCACCCTCACCCTCCCTGCGATCCGGTCGGCCCGGGAGGTCTGGCTCCTGGCCGCGGGCGAGGACAAGGCGGAGGCGGCGGCGATCGCCCTGTCGGGAGCCGGCGAGGTCCAGGCCCCGGCAGCGGGAGCCCAGGGCCGGTCCCGCACCCTCTGGCTCCTGGACGCGGCAGCGGCCTCCCAACTCCCCCGCGCGCTCTACCCCCCTGCGACACCCTGAACAGGCCCGTCCGGCGTTCGAGGACGAGGCCCGCAGAACAAGCCCGTCCGGCGTTCGAGGACGAGGCCCGCAGAACAAGCCCGTCCGGCGTTCGAGGACGAGGCCCGCAGAACAAGCCCGTCCGGCGTTTGAGGACGAGGCCCGAAGGGCCGGCAAGGGGGCGTCCGGGGGGCGCAGCCCCCGGGGACGGGAAGGGAAGGGGCGGCGGGGGCGAAATCCCCCACCGCCCCGCCCCCTACTTCACCGACCCCGCCATGACCCCCTGCACGAAGTGCCGCTGGAACGCGAAGAACACGACCACCGGCACGATCAGCGACAGGAACGCCCCCGGCGCGAGCACATCGATATTGCTCCCGAACTGCCGGATCTGCGACTGCAGTTGCACCGTCAACGGCTGCGAGGAACTGTCCGCGAACAGGAGCGCGACCAGCATGTCGTTCCACACCCACAGGAACTGGAAGATCGCCAGGGAGGCGATCGCCGGCCGCCCCACCGGCAGCACCAGCCGGGTGAAGATCCGCCACTCGCTCCCCCCGTCCATCCGCGCCGCCTCCAGCATCTCCTTCGGCATCTCGGCGAAGTAGTTCCGCAGCAGGAACACCGCGAACGGCAGCCCGTAGGCCACATGGAAGAGCACGACGCCGGGAATCGTCCCGAACAGCCCCAGCTGCCCGAAGAGTTTGGCGACCGGCAGCAGCCCGATCTGCACGGGCACGACCAACAGCGCGACGACGACGAGGAACACGGCGTCGCGCCCCGGGAAGTCCAGCCAGGCGAAGGCATATCCGGCGAGCGCCGCCACCACCACGACCAGCACGGTCGTCGGCACCGAGATCAGCACGGTGTTCCAGAACGCCTGGGTGATGCCCGAGTTCTCCAACAGCGCCGAGTAGTTGTCGAAGGACAGCTGCCCCGGGCCGGTGAACACGGTCCACCACCCGCCCTTCGCCGTGTCCT
Organism: Streptomyces sp. NPDC086080; assembly: GCF_044540255.1. Lineage (NCBI taxonomy): Bacteria > Bacillati > Actinomycetota > Actinomycetes > Kitasatosporales > Streptomycetaceae > Streptomyces > Streptomyces sp. NPDC086080. Next base: position 238,877 of record NZ_JBITRU010000003.1, on the reverse strand, counting down.
CCGCCGACCGCAGCGAGGAGAGGAACAGACCCGCCAGCGGAGTCATCCACACCAGCCCGATGACCACCAGGAACGCCTGCACCACCGCGTTGCCCAGCGCACGCCGCACCGCGTTCATCGCTCACTCCTTCGGAAACGGCGGACGTTGAACACCATGGCCGGGATGACCAGGAGCAGCAGCAGGACACCGAGCGCGCTGCCCAGCCCCTGGTCGTTGCCGCCGCCGAAGGACACCAGCCACATCTGCGTCGCGAGCACGGTCGCGTCCTCCTGCACGGGCCCCGGCGCGATGATGTAGACGAGGTCGAAGACCTTCATCACGTTGATCACCAGGGTCACGAAGACGACGGTGAGGACCGGGCCCAGCAGCGGAACGGTGATCCGGCGGAAGATCTGCCACTCGTTGGCACCGTCCATGCGGGCCGCCTCCAGCGCGTCCCGGGGCAGGGCAGCGAGCCCCGCGCCGATCAGCACCATCGCGAACCCGGTCCAGATCCACAGGTACGCCCCGATGATCGCGGGTGTGACCAGCGCCGGACCGAGCCACGAGATCCCGTCGTAGGGCGCGGCGAAGTTCGACGACGGGAGTTTCAGGGCGTAGGAGCCGCTGTCCAGCCCCGTGAAGCGGAACGAGCCGTCGGCCGCGGTGGTCGTCCGTGCGACCGTGCCCCCGTCGCGCACCGCTTCGACGGTGACTCCGGGCAGTCCGCTCTCCTCCCGGTCCACCACGCCCGGCTCGCCTCCCCCGCCGGGCGTGAAGTCGAGGTACACCACACCGCGCACCTCGTCGGCGCCGGCCTTCCCGGCCGCCGCCGCGGAGGCGGGTCCGGCGTCGCCCGGCAGGTCCTTGGGGGCGACCCCGACCAGCCCCAGCACGGCCGTCGTCCCCCCGGGCGAGACCTCCGCCCCGGTGACGTACGACCCGTCCGCCCCCTTGGTCAGCCCCTCGCCCTCCCGCGCGCGGGCGGTCGGATACGAGGAACTGCCCTCGAAGACGTCGTGGACGGAGACGGCGGCGGCGTTGAGCACGCCCTTGTCCGGGTCCTCGTCGTAGGCGAGCCGGAAGATGATGCCGGCCGCGAGGAAGGACACCGCCATCGGCATGAACAGCAGCAGCTTGAAGGCGGTGGCCCAGCGGACCTTCTCCACCAGGACGGCCAGGATCAGACCAAGACCGGTCAGCAGCGTCGGCGCGACCACGACCCAGACGGCGGTGTTGCGGACGGCCTTGAGCGTGGTCGGGTCCCGGAACATCTCGGCGTAGTTCCCGCCGCCGACGAACTCGTTGCCGGAGGCGTCGAAGAAGCTGCGGCCGATGGAGAACAGCACCGGGTACACCACCAGCGCGCCCAGCAGCAGCAGCGCGGGGAAGGCGAACAGCAGGGCGATGACCCGCCCCCGGCGGCGCAGGCGCCTGCCGCGCGCGCCGCCGGGGTGCACCGGTGCCGGAGGACTCTCGTCTTTCAGCAGTGTGGCGGTCATGGCCGTCAGTTCCCGTACGCCTTGGCGGCGGCCTTCTCGAGCTCGGCCGCGGTCTTCGCCGGGTCGGCCGGGTCGCGCAGGAAGTCCTGGAGGATCTTCCACTCACCTGCGCCCTTGGTGCCGCCGAAGGCTGCGGGCGCCTGGTCGGACATGTCGAAGCGGACCGAGTCGCCGGCCTCGATCAGGGACTTGGCGGTGGCGCGGGTGACGTCGTCGCCGTAGGAGGAGGGGTCGAGCTTGCTGTTCGGGGAGAGGAAGCCGCCCGCCCCGGCCCACACGGCGGCGGCCTCGGGGGTGGCCAGGTACTCCAGGAGCGCCATGCCGGCCTTGCTGTTCTTGCCGTCCTTCAGGACGACGGCCGCGTCGCCGCCGCTGACCACGGGCGCCTTGCCGTCACCGACCGCCGGGAAGGGGAAGAAGTTGGCGTCGGTGCCGATGGTCCTGCCGAACTGGTCCTTGGCGACGCCGGCGACGAAGTCGCCCTCGTAGACCATGGCGGCCTCGGCCTCGGGGCCGAAGACCTTCTCCACCGAGCCGGGGAAGTCGGTGTTGAGGGCGCCCTTCTGGCCGCCCGCGATCAGCTGCTTGTCCTTGAAGAGCGTGCCGAGGGTGGTGAGCGCCTCGACCACCGTCGGGTCGGTCCACTTGATCTCGTGCGCGGCGAGGGCGTCGTACTTCTCGGGTCCGGCCTGGGAGAGGTAGACGTTCTCGAACCAGTCGGTGAGGGTCCAGCCGTCCTGTCCGGCGACGGAGAAGGCGGCGAGTCCGGAGTCGGAGACGGTTCGTCCGTCCTTCAGCATGGCGTCGAAGGTCTTCGGCGGGGTGACGCCGGCCTGTTCGAGGGCCTCGGGGCTGTACCAGACGGTCGACTTGTGGGCGGCCTTGAAGTAGAGGCCGTACAGGGTGCCGTCGACGCTGCCGTAGTTCCGCCAGACCTCGGCGAAGTTGTCACCGACGGTGGACTCGACCTTCTTGTCCAGCGGCTTGAGCCAGCCCTGCTCCGCGAACTGCTTGAGCACGCCGACCTGCGGGACCATGACGACGTCGGGGGCGTTGCCGCCCTCGATCTTGCTGCCCACGACGGTGGAGACGTTGTCGCCGGTGGAGACGAACTGGGTCTTGGCACCGGTCTTCTCGGTGAAGGCGTCCAGCACCTTCTGGAAGTTCTTCTGCTCGCTGCCGGACCAGACACCGGCCACGGTGACGGTCTGGCCGTCGAGCGACTTGTCGCCGCCGCCGGCCGCGACGGGGTCGCCGCCGCCGCAGGCGGTCGCGCCGAGCGCGAGGACGAGGGCGGTGCATCCGGTGAGCAGGGTGGTACGTCGTCGCATCATCATCGATGTCCCTTCGGGATACGGGAGTTGCACGGGCGTTGCCGGACTTGCTGTCAGGAGCCGTCGATCCACCAGGCGGCGGTGGATCCGGGAAGCACCCCGGGCGGGCAGGGGCCGCTGGCGAGCAGCGGGGTGCCGGGGACCGGAGCGGGTACGGGAGCGGACGTGAAGTTGACGGCGCAGACGAGGTCGTCGGCGCGGGTGAAGGCCAGGACCCCGGGCTGGGTGTCCAGCCAGCGCAGCGTTCCCTCGCCCAGCTGGGGCAGTGCCCCGCGCAGTTGCAGACCGTCGCGGTAGAGGTGCCAGGAGGAGCGGGTGTCGGCGAGGGCGCGATGGGTGGCGTACTCGGCGAAGTACTCCGGCTGCGGCAGCCAGGGTTTGGCGCCCTCGGCGCCCGAGGTGAAGCCGAACGGAGAGGCATGCCCCGACCAGGGCAGCGGCACCCGGCAGCCGTCCCGTATCCGCGCACGGCTGCCGGTGCGGCGGAAGATCGGGTCGGTGAGCACGTCGTCGGGCAGGTCGACGACCTCGGGCAGGCCCAGTTCCTCGCCCTGGTAGATGTACGCGGCTCCGGGCAGCGCCAGCATCAGCAGCGCGGCGGCGCGGGCGCGGACGGCACCGAGGCCGCTGCCCTCGGGGGCGGGCTCGCCGTAGCGGGTGACGGTGCGGACCTGGTCGTGGTTGTTGAGCACCCAGGTGACGGTCGAGCCGGTGCCGGCGATGTCCTCCATGGCCTCGGAGATGACCTTGCGGAAGGCGTCGGCGTTCCAGGGCGCGCCGAGCAGATCGAAGAAGAATGCCTGGTGGAGCTCGTCCGGGCGGACGTACCGGGCGTGCTCGCGGGCGGTGGGCACGGAGACCTCGCCGACCAGGAGGCGTTCGCGGCCGTCGCGGGCGGTGTACTCCTCGCACACGGCGCGCCAGTGCCGCCACACGTCGTGCACCTCGGGCTGGTTCCAGGCCAGCGGGTTGACCGAGTCGCGGGTGCGGGCGTCGGCCTCCGGGTCCGGGGAGTCGGGCAGCTCGGGGTGTTTGAACAGACCGGCGGCGACATCGATACGGAAGCCGTCGACGCCCCGGTCCAGCCAGAAACGGAGGGTGCGGTCGAAGTCGGCGGCGACCTGGGCGTCGCGCCAGTTCCAGTCCGGCTGCTCGGGGGTGAACATGTGCAGGTACCACTGGCCGGGGCTGCCGTCGGGCTCGGTGACACGGGTCCAGGCGGGTCCGCCGAACATGGCGTGCCAGTTGTTGGGCGGCTCGGCGCCGTCCGGTCCGCGGCCCTCCGCGAAGTGGAACCGGGCGCGTTCGGGGCTGCCGGGGGCCGCGGCGAGGGCCGCGCGGAACCAGGGGTGCTCGCTGGAGCAGTGGTTGGGGACGATGTCCAGCAGGACCTTGATGCCGAGCCTGCGGGCGGCGGCCGTCAGCAGGTCGAACTCGGCGAGATCGCCGAAGACCGGGTCGACGTCTCGGTAGTCGGCCACGTCGTAGCCGTGGTCGTGCTGCGGCGAGGGGTAGAAGGGGCTCAGCCAGATCCCGTCCACGCCGAGCTTCTTCAGGTACGGCAGTCCCGCTCTGACTCCGGCGAGATCGCCGATGCCGTCACCGGTGCTGTCCAGAAAGCTGCGGACGTACACCTGGTAGATCACCGCGTCGCGCCACCAGTGGTGCCTGTTCACCCCATCGACCTGTCTGTGAGGACCGTTGTTCGTTATGCATGCATGTTAGGTAGCGGTGTCGAGAGGGTGTCAATGAAGTTGCGTAAGCTACCGAGCGGTTGGGGCGAACGAACCGGGACATACTCACGCAGATCGCGCACAGTTGAGACGTCCGCGTTACTTAACAAGTAACTAGGAGGGCCGGAATCGGCCTACCGCGAGGAGACCGCGGCGAGCTCGCCCGCCAGTCGGCGCACCGCGGCCTCGGGCGTCTGCCGCCCGGTCATCGCGTCGTGCACCACCGCCTGCACCACCAGGCTCACCTGGTCGTAGTGCGGGCTCTTGGGGCGCGGAGCGGCGGAGCGCACGCTCTCGCGCAGGGTCGGCAGATACGGGAACCGCCGGATCAGCGCCGGATCCTCGTACACGTCGGCCCGTACGGGCGGCAGCGCGCCGCGCGTGAGCACCTGGCGCTGGACGCGCTCGCTGGTGAGGTACGCGATCAGACGCGCGGCGGAGTCGGGGTGCCGGGCATGGCTGCTGACGGCCAGGTTGGAGCCGCCGAGGACGCTGGTGCCCGGGCCGTCCGGTCCCGGCAGCGGTACGGCGCCGACCCTGCCCGCGACCGCGGAGCCGGGGGCGGACGCGGCGACGTAGGCGTAGGGCCAGTTGCGCAGGAAGAGCAGCCGGCCGTTCTGGAAGGCCTGTTTGGACTCCTCCTCCTTGTACGCCAGCGCCTCCTCGGGGATCCAGCCCTCGCGGACACCGCGGGCCAGGAAGCCGATGCCCTCCCTGGCCGCCCGGGAGTTCACGGTGACCCGCTCCCCCTCGTCACCGAGGATGGTGCCGCCCGCCGAGTAGACGGCCTCGGCCGCGTTCACGGTCAGCCCCTCGTAGGGGAGGAACTGGCCCGCATAGCCGTCGAGACCGTACGCCGGGGCGAGGGTCTTCGCGGCCCGTTCCAGCTCGGCCCAGGTGCGCGGCGGCGGGACGCCCGCCGCGGCGAGGACGTCCTTGCGGTACAGGAGCAGCCCGGCGTTGGTGACGTACGGGACGGCGTACAGCCGGTCGCCGTAGGTCGCCGTGGCCACGACCGGGGGCAGGAAGGTGCCGAGCGGGAAGCGGTCGCGGGGCAGCGGGCGTATCCAGCCCGCCGCGGCGAACTCCGAGGTCCAGCTGACGTCGATGTTGAGCACGTCGAACCGGCCGCGCTCACCGCCGCGCAGGTCCGTGATCATCTGCGCGCGGGTCTCGTCGGCGGAGTCGGGCAGTTCGACGAGGGTGACCCGCTCCCCGGGGTGGGTGCGGTTCCAGCCGTCGAGCACCGAACCGAGGTAGCCGGTGAGATCACCGGCGGTGGCCAGGGTGAGCGGTCCGCGACCGCCCCCGCCGGCCTCGTCGGCCCGCGCGCCGGAGGCGACGTAACCGGTCAGGACGACGACCAGGACGAGAAGGCCCCTACCCGCGGCATGGATCCACCGCATAGGTTCCTCCCTGTACACCCGGCCCCCGGACACCATCGTCCGGGATTCAGAGGCCATGTATACCTGTTAGGTATGCGCGATACTAGGTCCCGCGGCACATTATCCGGCAACGCGCGAGGAGGAGAGCACGAGTGCGGCTTGCCCTCCTGGCGCTGCTCGCCCGCGGCCCCGCCCACGGCTACGAGCTGAAGCAGGACCTTGAGCAACTGCTGGGCGCCGCGTACCCTCAGCCGAACGTCGGCCAGATCTACGTCACCCTCGGCCGCCTCGAGAAGACCGGACTGATCGAGGGCGAGGACGTCGCGCAGTCGAGCCGGCCCAACAAGAAGGTCTACCACCTCACCGACGCCGGGCGGGAGGCGCTGCGCGCCTGGTACGAGGAGACGGCGGACGAGCCGCGGGTGCGGGACGAGTTCTTCATGAAACTGGCTCTGGCCCCGCAGACCGGTCTCGCCGACCAGATCACCCTGATCAACAGGCAGCGGCGACAGTACCTGAACACCATGCGGCAGCTGTCGAAGCTGGCCGCCGCCGAGGACCGGAACAACCGCATCTCCCACCTGCTGATCGAGGGCGCCATGCTGCATCTGCAGGCCGACCTCGACTGGCTGGAGCGGTGCCAGGAAGAGCTGGAGGAACTTCAGTGAGCGAGAGCACCGCTGAAGTGCTGCGCGCCGAGGGCCTGGTCAAGACGCACCACGGCGAGGGCGCCCCGGCGCAGGCCGTGCGCGGGGTCGATCTGCGGGTGACCCGGGGCGAGTTCGTGGCGATCACCGGCCCGTCCGGCGCCGGCAAGTCGACGCTGCTGCATCTGCTCGGCGGGCTCCAGCGGCCGGACTCCGGCAGCCTCTGGCTGGACGGTGAGCGCACCGACGGCTACAGCGAGGCCCGCTGGGCCGTGGAGCGGCGCCGGCGCATCGGGATCGTCTTCCAGTTCTTCAACCTCGTCTCCGATCTGTCGGTCGCCGACAACGTGGAGCTGCCCGCCCTGCTCGCCGGGGTGCCACCGAGGAAGGCCCGCGCCGGGCGGGAGGAACTCCTCGCCGAGCTGGGTCTCGAAGGCAAGGAACGGAGCATGCCGGGCGAGCTGTCCGGCGGTGAGCAGCAGCGGGTCGCGCTGGCCCGGGCGCTGGTCAACCATCCGCCGCTGCTGCTGGCCGACGAGCCCGCGGGCAGCCTGGACAGCAAGGGCACCCGCGAGGTGATGCGGCTGCTGTCCCGCTTCCACCGGCGCGGCCAGACCATCCTGCTGGTCACGCACGACGCCCGGCTGGCGAGCGCCGCGGACCGGGTGATCAGCTTCTTCGACGGCCGGATCGTCGACGACGCGGAGCTCGGCGACGGCACACCGCCGCGCCGGGCCGGGACCTCGGGTGTGCTGGAGCTCAGGGACTGACATGCGCCGCCACGACCGTCCTTCGAGGGGCTGACCGCCGGTGCGAGCCACTCTGCGCTGGGCGCACTCCGATCTGCGGACGCACCGCGGTGAGGCGCTGTTCCTGGTCCTCGCCACCGCGGGCATCGTCGCGTCCCTGCTGCTGGCCGCGGCCCTGTTCGGATACGCCACGAACCCCTGGCAGCGGGTCTTCACCCAGGCGCACGGCGCCCACGTCACGCTGCACACCACCGCCTCCGCCGACGCCGGGAGGCTGGCCGGTCTGGACGGTGTGGAATCCGTCGCCGGCCCCTACCCGACGGCCTCGCTCACCCTCGCCTCGCAGGGCGGCCGCGCCTCCGTGGAACTGCGCGGCACCTCCACCGAGCCGCGGGTGGGCCGGCCGCTGGTCACCGCCGGGCACTGGCTGGACCCGGCCACCCCGAACGGAGTGGTGCTGGAGAGCCGGCTCGCCCGCGCGCTGCTGACGGCCCCCGGCGACACGCTCACCGTGCCCGGCACCGCGCGAAGGCTGACCGTGGTGGGCATCGCCGAAAGCGCCGAACCGCGCTACCGGCCGGGTGAGCGGACCGGCCTGGTGTGGGCCCTGCCGTCCGCTGTGACGGACCCGGGCGGCCAGGTGGTGGGTCTGCGCCTGACCGACCCGGGCGACACCGGGTACGCGGTGCAGCGGGCGGTGACCGAACTGGGCGCCGGGGCGATCGGCGAGGTGGCCACCTGGCAGCAGGCGCGCGCCGAGGCACAGGGCGACAACCGGCTGCTCGGCCAGGTGCTGGGACTGTTCGGGCTGGGCGCGCTGGTCGCCGCCGGGTTCGCCGTGCACGGGGCGATCGCCACCCGGATCCGGGGGCACCTGCGCGACCTGTCCATCCTCAAGGCGATCGGCTTCACGCCCGGCCAGGTCGTCCGTGTCTTCCTGGTCCAGCACCTGGTCTACGCCCTGCTCGGGGCCGTGGCCGCCGCCGCGCTCACCGAGGCGCTGGGCAGCGCGGTGCCGGGCCGGCTCGGCGACGCGGTCGCCGTGTGGCAGGGGCTCCCCGGGCACACCGTGGCCCTGTTCACGGTGCCGGTCGGGGCCGTGCTGTTCATCGGCGCGACCACCGGCCTCGCCGCCTGGCGGGCGGGCCGGGTGCCGCCGGTGCCGGTACCGCGGCCGGCGGCGTCCCCGGCAGGCCGGCTGAGCGGTGTGGCCCGGCGGGCGCTGGGAGCGCGGGTGCCGCCGGCGCTGGTCCTGGGCTTGCACAAGGCGTTCACCCGCCGGCCGCGCTCGCTGGGCGCGGTGGGCAGGCTGGCCCTGCCGCTGCTGCTGATCGTCGTGGCACTGAGCGCCTGGACCACCATCGACCGCTTCCACAGCAGCCCCGAGCGGATGGGGCTGCCCACCGCGCTCGGGGTCCGCGCGGACGCCTCACTGGGCGACCGGGAGGCACGCGCCCTGCTGGAGCGCGATCCCCAGGTCGCCGCGGCCTACCCGGGCGTCGAGGTGGCCGCACTGGTTCCCGGCCAGACCGCCACCATCGCCCTGCGCGGACTCGGCACCCACCGGGAGCCGTACCCGTTCACGCTGGCCGAGGGCCGTGCCGCGCGGGGGCCGGACGAGGCGGTGGCCGGGCAGGGGCTGCTCGACCTGCTGCATGTCCGGGTGGGCGACTGGGTGCGGATGACCGTCGGCGACCAGCCGCAGATCCTGCACATCGTCGGCCGCAGCATCGAGCCGGAGAACGCCGGCCGGGTCATCTCCACCTCGCTCGACACCCTGCGCGCCAACGACCCGGACCTGCGGCCGAGTCTCTACCAGCTGCGGCTGGAGCCCGGCGCCGACCCGGACGCGGTCGCCGCCCGGCTGGCCTCGGCGGGCCGCGGCCACCTGGACGTGCACACCGTGGCCAATCCGGCGGACGGGCTGTCCCCGCTGCGCGCGGTGGTGCTCGGGCTGATCGTGGTCCTCGCGCTGATCGGGCTGATCGAACTGCTGACGGCCATCGGCGGCACGGTCCGTGAGGGCGAACGCGATCTGCTCGCGCTCAAGGCCGTCGGACTCTCCCCCCGTCAGATCACCGCCGTCACGGTCACGGCCACCGCCGGTACGGCCCTGGCGGCCGTGCTGCTCGCCATGGCCCTGGGACTGCCGCTGGCGCACTGGCTGATCGACGAGCAGGGGAGATCGAGCGGTATCGGCGCCGGGATCGCCCAGGGGCCCTCCCCCGTACTCCTGCTGCTGCTCGGAACGGCCGCGGTGCTGGGCGCGGCCGCCCTCGCCGCCCTCCCGGCCGCACGCGCGGCCCGCCGCCGCCTCGCCGACACCCTGAGCGCGGTCGCCTGAGCCTTTCCGGGGGCGTACGGCCACGTGCTTCTTTCGCCCCCGCCGCCCCTCCCCGTCCCAACCCTGGGGCTCCGCCCCAGACCCCGCTCCTCAAACGCCGGAGGGGCTGACTTCAGCCCCTCCGGCGTTTGAGGAGCGGGGGTCCGGGGGCAGCGCCCCCGGGGACGGGAACGGGAAGGGGCGGCGGGGGCGCACATCGCCGCCCGCCACCCGCTCACCGCCGCCCGCGCAGCTCCCGGTAGGTGGCGACCAGGGCCTTGGTGGAGGCATCCAGCCCCGGAACATCGGCACCCTCGGTGAGCGCCGGCTCGACCCGCTTGGCCAGGACCTTGCCCAGCTCCACCCCCCACTGGTCGAAGGAGTCGATGTTCCAGATCGCGCCCTGGACGAACACCTTGTGCTCGTACAGCGCGACGAGCTGACCGAGCACGGACGGCGTGAGCTCGCGCGCGAGGATCGTGGTGGTGGGGTGGTCGCCCTTGAACGTCTTGTGCGGGACGAGTTCCTCCGGCACCCCTTCGCCGCGCACCTCGTCCGGGGTCTTGCCGAAGGCGAGAGCCTGCGTCTGGGCGAAGAAGTTGGCCATCAACAGGTCGTGCTGTGCCTTGAGTTCGTCGCTCAGCTCGGCAACGGGCTCGGCGAAGCCGATGAAGTCGGCCGGGATCAGCTTCGTCCCCTGGTGGATCAACTGGTAGTAGGCATGCTGCCCGTTGGTCCCCGGGGTTCCCCAGACGACCGGGCCGGTCTGCCAGTCCACCTCGCGTCCGTCCCGGCCGACGTACTTGCCGTTGGACTCCATGTCGAGCTGCTGGAGGTAGGCGGTGAACTTCGACAGGTAGTGCGAGTACGGCAGCACCGCATGCGACTGCGCGTCGTGGAAGTTGCCGTACCAGACGCCCAGCAGACCGAGCAGCAGCGGCACGTTGGACTCGGCGGGGGCGCTGCGGAAGTGCTCGTCGACGACGCGGAATCCGTCGAGCATCTCCCGGAAGCGGTCCGGGCCGATGGCGATCATCAGCGAGAGGCCGATCGCGGAGTCGTAGGAGTAGCGGCCGCCCACCCAGTCCCAGAACTCGAACATGTTCGCCGTGTCGATGCCGAAGTCCGCGACCTTCTCGGCGTTGGTCGACAGGGCGACGAAGTGCTTGGCCACCGCCTCCTCGTCGCCCAGCGCGCCCAGCAGCCAGGTCCGCGCGGAGGTGGCGTTGGTGACCGTCTCGATGGTGGTGAAGGTCTTGGACGCGACGATGAACAGCGTCTCGGCCGGGTCCAGGTCCCGGGTCGCCTCGTGCAGGTCGGCACCGTCCACGTTGGACACGAAGCGGACCACGAGGTCACGGTCGGTCCAGGCGCGCAGCACCTCGTACGCCATGGCGGGGCCCAGGTCGGAGCCGCCGATGCCGATGTTGACGACGTTGCGGATGCGCTTGCCGGTGTGACCGGTCCACTCGCCGGAGCGGACCCGGCCGGCGAAGTCGGCCATCTTGTCGAGGACGGCGTGCACGGCCGGTACGACGTTCTCCCCGTCGACCTCGATCACCGCGTCCGGGGCGGCGCGGAGCGCGGTGTGCAGCACCGCCCGGTCCTCGGTGGTGTTGATCTTCTCGCCGCGGAACATGGCGTCGCGCAGCCCGAACACGTCGGTGGCGGCGGCCAAATCCCGCAGCATCCGCAGGGTCTCGTCGGTGACCAGGTGCTTGGAGTAGTCGACGTACAGGTCACCGACCCGGAGGGTGTACCCGGTGCCGCGGCCGGGGTCGGCGGCGAACAGCTCGCGCAGCCGCACCTCGCCGAGCTCCTCACGGTGCTTGGCCAGTGCGGTCCACTCGGGCGTCTGGTTGAGCCTCGGACGGCCGTCTGCGTTCATCTCGGACTTCTGCCTTCTTCCTTGGGTGTCCCCGCTGTGCCGGCTGTTCCCAACCTAGTTGATCAGCGGCGAAGAAGGCCGGAGGAGTCCGGAGTGCGAACGGCTCCGCCAAGAGGCCGGGGCCCGTCCCGCAGGTCCTGGGTGTGCCCGGCCGGTCAGGCCCTAGATCTCGCCCCGCAGCTTGGCGAGCGCCTCGGCGAGGATCGCCTCGCCGTCCGCGTCACTGCGGCGCTCCCGCACATAGGCGAGGTGGGTCTTGTAGGGCTCGGTGCGCGGCGGGTCCGGGGGGCTGTCGCGGTCCTGCCCGGCCGGAAAGCCGCAGCGGGGGCAGTCCCAGGTATCGGGCACCTGCGCGTCGCTCGCGAAGCTCGGCTGTGTCTCGTGCCCGTTGGAGCACCAGAAGGAGACGCGCAGCCGCGGCGCGGACTCGCCGCGCTCGGCCTCGCCCATCGGCCCCGCCCCGACCCGGCTTCCCCGGATCGCGTTGCCACTTGCCACGGTCGTAACTCCCTGCGTAATGGTGCCGCGAAGCGAGTCGGCCTTCCGCTTCGCCGCGGGCGGCTCAGTCTACGTAAGGCCCAACGCACGTCCAGTGACAGGAGTTACCTTCCCGCATCCAGACGTAGGCCCCATGATAGGCCGCGCTCAGCGGCGCGTACCGAACATGGGGCCTTACGTGGAAATGCGAGCGGAATTCGCCCTCGGGTCAGTTGTTCACCTTCATGGTGATGCCGAGCACGACGATGCACGCGAACCAGAGCAGACCGACCACGACGGTGATCCGGTCGAGGTTGCGCTCGGCGACCGAGGAGCCGCCGACGGAGGACTGCATACCACCACCGAACATGTCGGAGAGGCCGCCGCCCTTCCCCTTGTGCATCAGCACCAGCAGCATCAGCAGCAGGCTGAAGACGATCAGGGCGATGGAGAACCCCATAACCACGGCTGGACCAACTTCCTCGGATTCGGATGGACGACGCGGGGCCCAGCACACTGCTGGACCCCGCAAGGGTACGACGAATCGCCGTTACCGCATACTCACTGGTCGCGGAATCGGACGATCTTGACGAACTCGTCGGCGTCCAGCGACGCGCCGCCCACCAGGGCACCGTCGATGTCGGCCTTCGCCATGATCTCGGCGACGTTGCCGGACTTGACCGAGCCGCCGTACTGGATGCGGACCTGGTCGGCCAGCTCCTGGCTGTAGAGCTCGGCGATCTTTCCGCGGATGGCGGCGCAGACCTCCTGGGCGTCGTCGGCGCCGCAGACCTTGCCGGTGCCGATGGCCCACACCGGCTCGTAGGCGATCACGATCGTCTCGGCCTGCTCGGCCGGGAGGTCCTTCAGACCGCCCTCGACCTGGGCGAGGGTGTGGGCGACGTGGTTGCCCGCCTCGCGGACCTCCAGTTCCTCGCCGACGCAGAGGATGGGGGTGATGCCGTGCTTGTAGGCGGCCTTCACCTTGGCGTTCACGGTCTCGTCGGTCTCGGCGTGGTACTGGCGGCGCTCGGAGTGGCCGACGGCCACGTAGGCGCACTTCAGCTTGGCCAGCATGGGACCGGAGATCTCGCCGGTGTAGGCACCGCCGTCGTGCGCCGAGATGTCCTGGGCGCCGTACTTGATCTTCAGCTTGTCGCCGTCGACCAGCGTCTGCACGGAGCGCAGGTCGGTGAAGGGCGGCAGGACGGCGACCTCGACGGCCTCGTAATCCTTGTCGGCCAGGGCGAAGGCGAGCTTCTGTACGTGGGCGATGGCCTCGAGGTGGTTGAGGTTCATCTTCCAGTTGCCCGCCATCAGCGGCGTGCGGCTGCCTTTTTCCGTTGCGGTCATGTGAGGGTCAGTCCTCCAGTGCGGCGAGGCCGGGGAGCGTCTTGCCCTCGAGGTATTCGAGGGAGGCGCCGCCTCCGGTCGAGATGTGGCCGAATGCCTGCTCGTCGAAGCCCAGGGTACGGACCGCGGCGGCGGAGTCTCCGCCGCCCACCACGGTGAAGCCCGGGGAGTCGATGAGGGCCTGGGCGACCGCCTTGGTGCCCTCGGCGTAGTCGGGGTGCTCGAAGACGCCCATGGGACCGTTCCAGAAGACGGTGCCGGCGTCGGCGAGCTTCGAGGCGTACAGCGTGCGGGTCTTCGGGCCGATGTCCAGGCCCATCCGCCCGGCCGGCATGGCGTCCGCGGCGACGGTGGCCGGGTCGGCCGGCGCCTTGGTCTTCATGTCGGGGAACTCGGCGGCGACCAGTGTGTCCACCGGCAGCACCAGTTCGACGCCGGTCTTCTCGGCGCGCTCCAGGTACTCCCGTACGGCGGGGATCTGGTCCTCCTGCAGCAGGGACGTGCCGATCTCGTGGCCCTGGGCCTTGAGGAAGGTGTACGCCATGCCGCCGCCGATGAGGATGCGGTCGGCCTTGCCGAGCAACTGGTCGATGACGGCGAGCTTGTCGGAGACCTTGGCGCCGCCGAGGGCGACCACGTAGGGCCGCTGGACCTCGTCGGTGAGCTTCTTCAGGACGCCGACCTCGGTGGCGATGAGGTGTCCGGCGTAGTGCGGCAGCCGTGCCGGGAGGTCGAAGACCGAGGCGTGCCTGCGGTGCACCGCGCCGAAGCCGTCGCCCACGTACGCGTCGGCGAGCGCGGCCAGGCTGTCGGCGAAGGCGCCGCGCTCGGCGTCGTCCTTGCTGGTCTCACCGGCGTTGAAGCGCAGGTTCTCGAGGACCGCGACCTGTCCGTCGGTGAGTCCGGCGACGGTGGCGCCGGCCGACTCGCCGACGGTGTCGGTGGCGAAGGCGACGTCGACGCCGAGGAGTTCACCGAGGCGCGCGGCGGCCGGGGCGAGTGAGTAGGCGGGGTCCGGGGCGCCCTTGGGGCGGCCCAGGTGCGAGGCCACGATCACGCGGGCGCCCGCCTCGGCGAGTGCGTTGACGGTGGGCACCACGGCGCGGATCCGGCCGTCGTCGGTGATGGTGGTGCCGTCCAGCGGCACGTTGAGGTCGGCGCGGACGAAGACCCGCCGGCCGGCGACACCTTCGGAGAGGAGTTCGTCGATCGTCTTCATGGGGGCTCCCTGGCTGGGGCTCGTGTTCGGCTGGAGCTCGTGTTCGCTCGTGATCGCTCGTGATCGGAAGAGAGCGGCTGTTCCGATACGTGCGTCAGGGCTCGGCCCGCGCGTTGCCGCACCGGCCGAGCCCTGCACTCATATCAGGCCGTCCGCTCCACGATCAGAGCTGGTTGCCCACGAAGACGGTCAGGTCGACGAGACGGTTGGAGTAGCCCCACTCGTTGTCGTACCAGCCGATGACCTTCACGCTCTTGCCGTCCTGAACCATGGTCAGGGACGAGTCGAAGGTGCAGGACGCCGGGGCGTTGACGATGTCGGAGGAGACGATCGCGTCCTCGGTGTACTCGAGGACGCCCTTCAGCTCGCCCTCGGCGGCCTTCTGGAAGGCGGCGTTGACCTCTTCCGTGGTGACCTCGCGGGAGAGCTCGACGACCAGGTCGGTGACGGAGCCGGTCGGGACCGGGACGCGCATGGCCATGCCGTCCAGCTTGCCCTGGAGCTGCGGCAGCACCAGCGCGGTGGCCTTCGCGGCGCCCGTGGTGGTCGGGATGATGTTCTCGGCGGCGGCACGCGCGCGACGCAGGTCCTTGTGCGGGAAGTCCAGGATCCGCTGGTCGTTGGTGTACGCGTGCACCGTCGTCATCAGGCCCTTGACGATGCCGAAGTTCTCGTCCAGCACCTTCGCCATCGGCGCCACACAGTTGGTGGTGCAGGAGGCGTTGGAGATGACGTGGTGGTTCGCCGGGTCGT
The DNA here is from genome assembly GCF_044540255.1 of Streptomyces sp. NPDC086080. Classification (NCBI taxonomy): domain Bacteria; kingdom Bacillati; phylum Actinomycetota; class Actinomycetes; order Kitasatosporales; family Streptomycetaceae; genus Streptomyces; species Streptomyces sp. NPDC086080. The sequence continues at coordinate 223,534 of NZ_JBITRU010000003.1, read as the reverse complement.
ACTGGTCGTGGTTGACGCCCATCACGAGGGTGATGTCCTCGTTCTTCGCCGGGGCGGAGATGATGACCTTCTTGGCGCCACCGGTGATGTGCTTCTCGGCGTCTTCCTTCTTGGTGAAGATGCCGGTCGACTCGATGACGATGTCGACGCCCAGCTCGCCCCACGGGATGTCGGCGGGGTTGCGCTCGGAGAGGACCTTGACCGTCTTGTCGCCGACGGTGATGGTGTTCTCGGTGTGCGAGACCTCCTGCTTGAGGCGGCCCAGAATGGTGTCGTACTTCAGCAGGTGTGCCGTGGTCGCCGTGTCACCCAGGTCGTTGACGGCCACGATCTCGATGTCGGCGCCCTGCTCCAGCAACGCGCGGAAGTAGTTGCGACCGATGCGGCCAAACCCGTTGATGCCTACGCGGATCGTCACGAACCGATCTCCTCGTTGGTACGCCGGCTCTGACGCCGGCGAGCTGTATTTGGGATGTCCCCGACCGATGTCGACCCTACCTCTCCGGGGCCCCGGCCGTGACATCGACTTGTCCCGTACCCGGCGGGGCGGCCCGTACCCGCCAGTAGGGTACGGACCGCCCCGCCGGTGGCCCTTTCTCGCCACATGTCGCCCCGGATCGCCGGTCTCCGCCGGCGCCCGTGTCACCCGTCGAGGGCGGCCAGCGCCCTCCTCAGCAGCGCGGCCCGGTCGGCCGGGGACGTCAGGTGTTCCAGGCCGAAGCCCAGCAGCACGGTGTCGTCGGTGGTGACCGCCCCATGGGTCCGGAACAGCGCTCCGGTGCGTGTCCAGTCCTTCAGGACGGCGGGGCTGCCCGCGGGCGGCCCGGACGCCGTCCAGACGCCGAGTGAGGTCTCGAATCCCTCCGTCCCCGCGGCCGTTCCGCCGAGGACCAGGGACGCCTCGTCGGCGAGGACTCCGCGGCCGCCGCTGCCCGGGTCGGTGACGTAGGCGAGGGACACCTCGACCGCCTTGCCGGCATAGGCGCTCAGGTCGAACTCGACCTGCCGCCAGCCGCCGGAGGACCCGGTGAGGCTGTTCCAGGACCCGGTGGTGCCGGTCGCGGAGCAGCCCTCGTCGGACAGCGTCAGGTAGTGCTCCAGCCAGGGGTGCCCGGCCATGTAGAACCCGGCCGCGCACTCGGTCGGAACGGTGGTGCGGGTGGCGCCGCCCGCCTCGGGCAGGGTCGTCCAGTCGTCCGCGCCTGCGGTGTGCGCCTCGACGACGACGTTGTCGTAGCCGGGCTCCGTGTCCCACAGCATCCAGGCGCGCAGGGTGGGCCGCTCGGCCGCGGTGGTGCCGGTGAGGTCGACGGTGCGGGTGAGGCGCTTGTAGGCGTCGTCGGTGTGCACGGCGGCGGCCATGTACGCGCCTGCGTAGGGCCCGTACGGGTTGACCGTGCCGGGGAACTGTCCGGCGCCGGCGCTCGCGAACCGCGGGTACCGCTCGGCGGGCAGTTCATCGGACGTGACGCCGTAGGTGCCGGCCCTGTCCAGCGGGTTGCCTGGCGCGTCGCCGAGCGGGCCGGTGAAGCCGTTCAGCCCTCCGGCGCCGGTGAACCCGGTGACGCCCGGGGTCGAGGTGCGGCTGTAGGCGCCCAGGTAGTACTGGCTGAAGTCGTCGGAGAGCGTGCCGCCGCCCAGGTCGACGCTGCCGCCCGCCTGCTCGCCCGCCTCGATCAGCCGGCCGCCCTCGTTGAGGAAGGCCCGCAGCTGGAGCTGGGTGGCGACGCCCGGGGTGGCCGCACCGGTGTGGTGCACGACCGTGCGGAAGTGGCTCAGCACGCCCAGCGCGTCCGGGGCACCCCGCTCGGCGACGTCCCAGACCGCCGCACGGTGTCCGTCGGCCCTGAGCGCGTCGACGTACGTCCGCGTGTGGGCTGCCTTCGCGCCCTCCTCGGAGACGACGAGGACGTCCGCGCGGGGGCGTTCGGCCACGGTGTAGGTGAAGTGCTCGCTCGCGACCTTGGTTCCCCGGCGGGCCTCGCCGGTGAACCAGACCTCGACCGTGTCGCCTGGCTCGCCGTGCCTCACCTTCGCCCGGTACTCGTCGAAGTAGAGGTTGTCCTCACCGCCGTACCGCTCGCCGCCCCTGAAGCGCCTGAGGTCCACGTCGTGCGTACGGCCGCCGTTGACGCGGTACTTGAGCTCCTTGTCCCGGACGGCCTTGCGGGCGACGACGGAGACCTCCTGACCGGCACCGCGCGCGTACGACGTGGCGAAGGTGGCCGGGGTGAAGTCCGCGGCCTTCAGACCGACCGAGGAGGACGGCCGGTCGGGGTGGGCGGCGGACTCGGCGACGGAGAGCGCGAACGGGATGTTCTTGGCGAACTCCCGCTGGATCAGCCTCTCGTCGTCGGGGAAGTTGAAGCCCGACCGGCAGTCGCGCGCGTTCCACTCGTCGTCGGGGTCGGCGTCGGACACGGTCTGGCAGGTCGACATCTCGGGGGTGAACATCGCCATGCCGTTGACGTTGGCCGCGTGACCGTCGGCCTCACCGTTGGTGGTGTAGAGCTCCGAGGAGAGCTGGGGGTGGTAGCCGGGGATCGCGGAGTTGCCGGGCGTTCCGGCGAGGGCTTTGTAGAGGACGTCGTCGGGGGTGGGGGTGGCCACCTGCCAGCCCACTCCGTAGAGGAGGAGTTCGGCCGCGGAGTGGTAGTTGATGCCGTAGGTGAAGCCGATGCGCTTCTGGAAGGCGTCGATGGCCTTGGTCTCGGGCTCGGAGCCGGGGCTCGCGCCGCGGTAGGTCTGGCTGGTGGGGTTGGGGGACGAACCCTCGTCGTCGTAGCCCCACTTGTAGGCGAAGTTGCGGTTGAGGTCGACGCCGTCGCCGGTGCCGATGACGCCGTCGCCGTTGACGTCCCGCAGGTTCTTGCGCCACAGGCGGTTCGCCTCGTCGGCGAAGGTGTGGTCGTAGCCGTCGGGGTTGGCGGAGAGGACGAACCACAGTTCGGTGGTGTCGACGATCCTCTTGATCCGCCTGTCCGTCCGGTAGGCGTCCAGGTAGTGGTGCATCAGCCGCCGGGTCATCTCCGGGGTGATCCACTCACGCGCGTGCTGGTTGGACATGTAGAGCACGGCCGGCCTGGAGCCGTCCTTGGTCCTGCCGGCCTTCCTGGTGAGCTTCAGGGCGAGGATGTCCTGGCCCCGCACCGTCTTTCCGATGGAGACGACCTTGGTGAGGTCGGGGTGCTCCCGCGCGGTACGGAGGATCTCCTCCTTGAGGCCGCCCTTCGCGCCGTACGGGCGGAACACGCCTTCGGCGGCGTCCTCGACCCGGGTCTCCGCACGCGCGGAGAGCGTGTGCTCGGTGAGGTCGACGCCCTGTTTCTCCAGTTTCCGCGCCTGTCCGTCGGTGAGGTAGACCTCGACGGTGGCGGTGCCCTTGTCGGGCACCCGCTCGCCGAGTTCGTGGCCGTCCTGGCCGGCCGCGAGGAGCAGGGAGACCTGCTTCCGGGTGACGTCGGCACGGAAGACCTTGACGTCCTCGGGGTCGGAGGCCGCGGGGTCCCCGGGCTGTGCCTGGGCGATGGGTGCGAAGCCCGCTCCGCCGATCAGGAGCGTGCCGACAGCGAGGATCGATCTCGCTCTGTGTCTCATGAACCCCCCAGAGAGTGGTCCGCCACAGCGGCGGGAAGATGCCAGGCTCATGACACAACATGATCGAGTCAAGGGTGCCGCCACGACACACGACCCCCGGCGCGGTCACCCAAGTGGGCGACCGTGCCGGGGGTCTGATCACACGTCAGGCAGCTCGGCCACCGTGCGCGTCGGCTGTCACCCGGCGCGGCCACCGTGCGGGTCGGAGGTCACACGAACCGGAGGTCACACGGGGGCGGCCGTCACACGGGGCGGCCGTCAGACGACGAGTTTGTCGTCCAGTTCCTCGCCGATGTTGGCGTCCGTGCCCGGGATGCCGAGGTCGGAGGCGCGCTTGTCGGCCATCGCCAGCAGCCGGCGGATCCGGCCGGCCACGGCGTCCTTGGTGAGCGGCGGGTCGGCGAGCGCGCCCAGTTCCTCCAGGGATGCCTGCTTGTGCTCCATGCGCAGCCGGCCGGCCGCGGCGAGGTGCTCGGGAACGTCGTCGGCGAGGATCTCCAGGGCGCGCTGGACCCGGGCACCGGCCGCGACGGCCGCGCGGGCGGAGCGGCGCAGGTTGGCGTCGTCGAAGTTGGCCAGCCGGTTCGCCGTGGCACGCACCTCGCGGCGCATCCGGCGCTCCTCCCAGGCCAGCACCGACTCGTGGGCGCCGAGCCGGGTGAGCAGCGCCCCGATGCCGTCGCCGTCCCGGACCACCACCCGGTCCACACCGCGGACCTCGCGGGCCTTGGCCGGGATGTGCAGCCGGCGGGCGGCACCGACCAGGGCGAGCGCGGCCTCCGGACCGGGGCAGGTCACCTCCAGGGAGCAGGACCGGCCGGGCTCGGTGAGGGAGCCGTGCGCCAGGAACGCCCCGCGCCAGGCCGCCTCGGCGTCGCAGGTGGCCCCCGAGACCACCTGCGGGGGCAGACCTCGGATCGGGCGGCCCCGGCCGTCCACCAGACCTGTCTGGCGGGCCAGCTGGTCACCGCCCGCGACCACCCGGACGACGTAACGCGAGCCGCGGCGCAGTCCGCCCGGGGCCATCACGATCAGTTCGGAGCTGTGGCCGAAGATCTCCAGGATGTCGCGCTTGAGCCGGCGCGCCGCCATCGCGACGTCCAGCTCCGCCTCGATCACGATGCGCCCGCTGACCAGGTGAAGGCCGCCGGCGAACCGCAGAATGGCGGAGACCTCCGCCTTTCTGCAGCAGGTACGGGTGACGGGGAGCCGGCTGATCTCGTCCTTCACCGCTGCCGTCATCGCCATGGGCCGATCCTTCCATGCATCCGAAAAATACGGTCGTACGCGGCGGCCAACAGTTCCGGGTCGTGCCGGGGGCTTCCGTCGGGCCGGGCCACCGGGGCCAGCTCGACCGCGGCGCCGAACCGCTTGGCGGCCTCGGTCAGCGAATCGCGGTCGGGCACGGCGGCCTCGTCGGCCAGCACCACGTCCAGGGCGAGTTTAGGGGCGTGTCGTCCCAAAACCTCCAAATGACGCTGCGGTGAGAAGCCCTCGGTTTCTCCCGGCTGCGGCGCGAGGTTCAGCGAGAGCACCCGCCGGGCCTTCGTCTCGACGAGGGCGTCCAGCAGTTCGGGCACGAGGAGATGCGGGATGACCGAGGAGAACCAGGAGCCGGGGCCGAGCACCACCCAGTCGGCGTCGAGGACCGCCGCCACCGCCTCGGGGACGGCCGGCGGGTCGTTCGGCACGAGGTGCACGGACTGCACCTCGCCCGGGGTGAGGGCGACGGTGGCCTGTCCGCGGACCGTGTCGACCTCGTCGGGACGCTCCGGGTCATGGCCCCTGACGAGGGCCTGGAGTTCCAGCGGCACGGCGGACATGGGCAGCACGCGCCCGTGGGCGCCGAGCAGCAGACCCACCAGGTCCAGCGCCTGGACGTGGTCGCCGAGCTGCTCCCACAGGGCGACGATCAGCAGATTGCCCACCGCGTGCTCGTGCAGATCGCCCTGGGACTGGAAGCGGTGCTGGATGACGCGGGCCCAGGTCTGGCCCCAGTCGTCGTCCCCGCACAGTGCGGCCAGGGCCTTGCGCAGGTCCCCCGGGGGCAGCACGCCCAGTTCGTCACGCAGACGTCCGCTGGAGCCGCCGTCGTCGGCGACGGTGACGACGGCGGTGAGGTCACCGGTGATCCGGCGCAGGGCGGCGAGCGAGGCGGACAGGCCCATGCCGCCGCCGAGCGCCACGACCTTGGGCTGGGCACCCCTGCGGCGCGGCCGGGCGCCACGGCTCTCGACCGGGCGGCCGGCGCGGCCCTCGGGGACCGCTCTGCGCAGCCGGCTCAGCCGCGGAGTACGTCGTGTCATTCCCGTCCCATGTCCCGGTGGACGACCACCGTCTCCACACCCTCGGCGACGAGCCGGGCGGCGAGCTTCTCCGACATGGCGACCGAGCGGTGCTTGCCACCCGTGCAGCCCACAGCGATGGTCACATAGCGCTTGCCCTCACGGCGGTAGCCCGCTGCGATCAGCCGCAGCATCTCGGCGTACCGGTCGAGGAACTCCTTGGCGCCCGGCTGGTTGAAGACGTACGACGCCACCTCCTCGTTGAGGCCGGTGAACTGGCGCAGCTCCGGAACCCAGTGCGGGTTGGGCAGGAACCGCATGTCGACGACCAGGTCGGCGTCGACCGGGAGGCCGTACTTGAAGCCGAAGGACATGACGGTGGCCCGCAGCTCGGGCTCCTCGTCGCCGGCGAACTGGGCGTCCATCTTGGCCCGCAGTTCGTGCACGTTCAGGCTGGAGGTGTCGATCACCAGGTCGGCGTCGCCGCGCAGCTCGCGCAGCAGCTCCCGCTCGGCGGCGATGCCGTCGACGATACGGCCGTCGCCCTGGAGGGGGTGCGGGCGGCGCACGGACTCGAAGCGGCGCACCAGGGCGTCGTCGGAGGACTCGAGGAAGACGGTCCGCCGGGTGACGCCGCGCCCGTCGAGGTCGGCGAGGGACTCGCGCAGATTGTCGAAGAAGCGCCGGCCGCGGACGTCGACGACGACCGCGATCCGCGCCACGTTGCCCTGGGAGCGCGCGCCGAGCTCCACCATGGTGGTGATCAGCGCGGGCGGCAGGTTGTCCACGACGAACCAGCCCAGGTCCTCCAGACACTTCGCCGCGGTCGAGCGGCCGGCCCCGGACATGCCGGAGATGATCACCAGTTCGGGGATGCCCGCCTCGGGCGTCCCGTCCTGTTCCTTGCCCGTTTCCACCTGTGCTCCGTTGTTCCGGCGGGCGCTCCCGCTGGTCTCGGTCCCGCCAGTGTGCTGCCTCGCCCCGTCCTGCTCCGCCGCGGGCCGCCCTGTCTCGTGCTCGGTCATCGTTCCTGCCCCCGTCCTTCGTCCGGGGCGCCCGTGGGCACGGGCTCCCCGGGAGAACCCGTCGCCTGCCCGGGTTCTTCCGTGTCATCCATGATCTCGCCCGTCGCCGTGTTCACCGCGGGGGCGGCGGGTTCCGCCCGAGCGAGGGTCCCGGCGATCGTCTCGGCCGTCTTGCGGCCTATACCCGGCACCTCGCAGATCTGGTCGATTGTCGCCGATCTCAGCTTCTTCAACGAACCGAAGTGCTTGAGCAGCGCCTGTTTGCGGGTATCGCCGAGACCGGGCACCTCGTCCAGCGGGCTGGAGCGGAAGCGTTTGGCACGCTTGGTGCGCTGATAGGTGATCGCGAAGCGGTGCGCCTCGTCACGCACCCGCTGAAGCAGATAGAGGCCCTCGCTGCTGCGGGGCAGCACCACCGGGTCGTCGTCGCCCGGCAGCCAGACCTCCTCCAGCCGCTTGGCGAGACCGCACACGGCGATGTCGTCGATGCCCAGTTCGTCCAGCGCCCGCCGGGCCGCCGCGACCTGCGGGGCGCCGCCGTCGACCACGACGAGCTGCGGAGGGTAGGCGAAGCGCCTGGGGCGGCCGTCGTCCTCGGTGAGCGTGTGCGCGGGCGGTTCGGCGAGGCCTCCCTCCGGTGCCGCGGTGCCGGGATCCTCACCGTCGGTCCACTCCCCCGTCCGCTCCTTCTCCGCGAGGTAGCGCCGGAAGCGGCGGGTGATCACCTCGTGCATGGAGCGGACGTCGTCCTGCCCCTCGCCGTGCCAGAGCCGCGTGTCGCCGGCACGGCCCTTGATCTGGAAGCGGCGGTACTCGCTCTTGCGGGCCAGCCCGTCCTCGAAGACGACCATGGAGGCCACCACGTCGTCGCCCTGGAGATGCGAGATGTCGTAGCACTCGATCCTCAGCGGGGCGCTGTCCAGGTCCAGGGCCTCGGTGATCTCCTCCAGCGCGCGCGAGCGCGTGGTCAGATCGGAGGCGCGCTTGGTCTTGTGCAGCACGAGTGCCTGCTGCGCGTTGCGCTCCACGGTCTCCATCAGGGCCTTCTTGTCCCCGCGCTGGGGGATGCGCAGGGACACCTGGGACCCGCGCCGCCCGGTGAGCCACTGCTGGACCGGCTCCACCGGGTCCGGCAGGGCGGGGACCAGGACCTCCCGGGGGACCGCGTCGCCCGTCTCCTCGCCGTAGAGCTGCTGCAGGGCGTGCTCGACCAGGGCGCCGGTGGTGATCTCCTCGACCTTGTCGGTGACCCAGCCGCGCTGGCCGCGCACGCGTCCGCCACGCACGTGGAAGATCTGGACGGCCGCCTCCAGCTCGTCCTCGGCGACCGCGATCAGGTCGGCGTCGGTCGCGTCGGCGAGCACGACCGCGTTCTTCTCCATGGCCTTCTTCAGGGCCCCTATGTCGTCGCGCAGGCGCGCCGCCCGCTCGTACTCCATCTCCTCGGCCGCCTCGGCCATCCGCCGCTCCAGACGCCGGAGGTAGGCGCCCGTGCGGCCGGCCATGAAGTCGCAGAACTCCTCGGCCAGTTCGCGGTGGTCCTCGGCGGAGACCCGGTCCACGCAGGGCGCGGAACACTTGTCGATGTAGCCGAGCAGACACGGCCGGCCGGTGCGGGCCGCGTTCTTGAACACGCCCGCCGAGCAGGTGCGCACCGGGAAGACGCGCAGCATCAGGTCCACCGTGTCCCGGATCGCCCACGCGTGCGCGTACGGGCCGAAGTAGCGGACGCCCTTCTTCTTGTGACCCCGCATCACCTGCACGCGCGGGAACTCCTCGTTCATCGTCACCGCGAGGTACGGGTAGCTCTTGTCGTCGCGGTACTTGACGTTGAACCGGGGGTCGTACTCCTTGATCCAGGAGTACTCCAGCTGGAGCGCCTCGACCTCGGTGGACACCACCGTCCACTCCACGGACGCGGCCGTGGTCACCATGGAGCGCGTACGGGGGTGGAGCCCGGACAGGTCCTGGAAGTAGTTCGCCAGGCGCTGGCGCAGGCTTTTCGCCTTTCCGACGTAGATCACCCTGCGGTGCTCGTCGCGGAACCGGTAGACCCCCGGTGAGTCGGGGATCTCACCCGGTTTGGGGCGGTAGCTGGAGGGGTCGGCCATGTCTCACACCCTACTTGCGGGGACCGACAGGGCGGCGGGGCTGTGGGCGGCCGGGAGCCCGGTGCGGTGCGGAGGGGTTACGCCGGGTGGGAAGCGGGAAGGTGGGGGGTCCGTCCCTCGGGCGATCGGCTTACGGCCACACGGGCGGGCAGGACGGTCAGGGCGGTCACGAGTCGGAGGGCTGGTCGGATGCGACAGACGCGGATCGAGAAACCACGACGACCGGCCCGGTCCCGCCGGTACGCGGACGAGACGTCCGCGCTCCTCGAGTCCCTCGACCCTCGCGATCCGGACATCGTGCGCGCGAAGCGCCTGCGATCGCGCCTTCAGGACCGGGACGGAGCACACGGCTCCTAGAGCGGCTGCCGGACCGGTTCCGGAACGGTTACGGACCCGTCCGGACCTGCACCGGACCGGCACCGGACCTGCTCCTGGACCGATTTCCGGACCGGACGAACAGCACATCGCGGCACTTTTCCGGGGGTCGCACCGCCCGACGGCCGGTGCGACCCCCGGGCAGGTGTGCGCCGGTGTTGGGCCTCAGGTGTTGTCGGGACTTGGTCAACACGCTTCAATGCGGTGGAACTCGGGGCCCTGAACGGCGGCGTACGGATGTGAAGGTTCCGTCACGCCGACGGGGGGCGGGCTCCGGGATGCCCCGCGCGAACGGTCTGACCAGCCGTTGTGGACATTCACAGAAAGGCCCCTGCATGCCGCACGCCACACAGCACGCGGACGCCGCCACCGCGGAACTGGACTCGGCCCTGCGTGGCGGCCCGTTCCACGTCGCCCTGCGCGCCGCGATAGCCGCGCGGGGACTGCCGCTGCAGCGGGTGCAGCACCATCTGTCGCGCCATGGCGTGAAGGTGGGCGTCACCAGCCTGAGCTACTGGCAGCAGGGCGCCCGTCGTCCGCAGCGTCCGGAGTCGCTGCGTGCCGTACGGGCACTGGAGGAGATCCTGCGACTGCCGGAGGAGTCCCTGATCCGGCTGCTCGCCGAGTCGGACGAACGAGCGGCGGACCGCCGCTCCCCCGGCCGTTCCTACCGCTCCCTCGTGGAGGCCTCGGGCGCCTTGGAACGCCTGCTGGCCGACTTCGGCATGCCGCGCGACGGAGGGCTGCACACCGTGGGACACCACGAACGGGTCCGGATCGGAGCGCACCGGGAGCTGGCGGAGTGCGAGTCGCACCACATCGTGCGCGCGCACCGGGACGGCGTGGACCGCTACGTGGCCGTCCACCACGGCGACCCCGGCTCGGCACCGGAGCGGATGACCGTGCACGCCATGGAGAACTGCCGTACCGGACGCGTCCGCCGGCACCACGACTCCGGGGTGCTCGCCGTCGAACTGCTCTTCGACACCCGGCTGCGGGCAGGCGACACGTTCCTCTTCCGCTACGCCGTCGAGGACGGCACGGCCGGCGTCTCGCGCGAGTACGTGCGCGGGGCGGACTCCCCCGGCGGCCAGTACGCGCTCCAGGTGCGCTTCGACTCCGGGGCGCTCCCGGTGAGCTGCCACCGCTTCACCCAGCAGTCGGCGGCGGCACCGCGCGGAGGGCGTCAGGAGCTGCCGCTCAGGGGGCGGCACCAGTCGGTGCACCTCGTGGAACCGCGCGTGCGGACGGGTTACGTGGGGATCGCCTGGGACTGGGACTGACTCCGGTCAGGCCTGCGGGCGGGCGACCAGCGTGCCGTTCTTCACCTCGACGGCCAGCGGCTTCAGGGGCGCCACGGCCGGCTCACGCAGCACCTTGCCGGTGGTGACGTCGAACTCGCTGCCGTGGCAGGGGCAGATCAGCCTCGTCCCGTCCAGCTTGTTGATGGGGCAGCCCGCGTGTGTGCAGAGGGTGTCGTACGCCTTGAGGGTGCCGTCACCGCTCCGGCTGACCACCACGTTGTGATCCCGGTACAGCTTCGCGCCGCCCTCGGCGACCTCGCTCTCCGGCCCCAGCTCGACGGGCCCGCTCAACGGAGCGGCCCTGTCGTCGCCCCCGCCCCCACACGCGCTGAGCCCCAGCCCTGCGACGGGGGTGAGGGCCGCGCCCTTCAGGACGGTACGGCGGCTCGCGGCGGGTCGGGCGGACATGAATCTCCCCTGGTAGGACAACACCATCTCCCGCGACCCTACCGACCCCCGCCCCACCCCACCGCGCCTCCCCCCGCCCTCGCACCCCGCATCTCCGCAACCCCACAGCGCCCACCACCTCACCTCCCGCCCCGCGCTTCCGTAGCTCCACGCCACCGCGACCCCGCTTCCACCGCTTCCACCGCTTCCACGGGCAGTCGTGCCGCAGGGCGATGGGGTCCCCCCGCTCGAGCGAAGCCGAGAGTGGGGGAGGGTGGGCGCGATGGCACCCAGCAAGCGCCGGGTTGCGCAACACCCCCGCCCAGCACCAGCACCAGCACCAGCACCAGCACCACGCATGCGTAAACGATTGCGTAAGCGTTTACGCGCCCCCACCGGATCGGATACCGTCCCCCTCACCGAGCACCTGAAGGGGACGACAAAGCAGGGAGTTCCATGGCAACCATGTCGGACGTGGCCCGCAGCGCAGGCGTCTCCGTCGCCACCGTCTCCCACGTCCTCAACAACACCCGCCCGGTGCTCCCCCACACCCGCCAGGCCGTGCTCGACGCCGTCGAGGAACTCGGCTACACCCCCAACACCCTCGCCCGCTCCCTGGTCACCTCCCGGACCCGGTCGATCGGCCTGGCTGTGTCCGCCATCAGCAACCCCTACTTCACCGAGATCCTGCAAGGCGTCGAGGCCGCCGCCCTGGAGCACGGCCACAGCCTCCTCATAGCGGACCCGCACGACGACCCGGACCACGAACGCAAGGTCGTACAACTACTCCACGAACGCCGTGTGGACGGCATGATCGTCGCCCCCTCTCCCCGGCCCCACGAGCTTCTCGCCTACCTCGGACGTCACCGCGTGCCCACCGTTTTCCTGGACCGGCTGGTCGGAACACCCGAGGCCGGCGAGGGCCTCCGCTTCGACCAGGTCTGCGCGGAGAGCACGGCGCCGACAGCCCATCTGGTGACCCACCTCGCCGGCCTCGGCCACCGCCGCATCGCCCTCGTCGCCGGCCTGCCGGGACTCAGCACGACCGCCGAGCGGATCACCGGCTACCGGGACGGGCTGGCGGAGGCCGGTCTGCCGTACGACGAGCGGCTCCTGGTGCACGGCGACTCCGACACCGCCGGCGCGCAGCGGGCCGTCTCCGGCCTGCTGTCCTCCGGCGCGCTTCCCACGGCGCTGGTCACCGCCAACAACGCCATGACGATCGGCGCGCTGCGCGCCCTGCGGAACCACGGCCTGTCCGTGCCCGGGGACATCGCGCTGTGCTGCTTCGACGACTTCGCCTGGGCGGATCTGTTCTCGCCCCGTCTCACCGCCATCGCCCAGCCGAGCAGAGAGATCGGCACCCGGGCCGTGCAGGTGCTCCTGGAACGCGTCGCCGAACCGGACCGGCCCGCGCGGACCGAACAGCTCGCCTGCGCCTTCGTGCACCGCACGTCCTGCGGCTGCCCGGGCGACCCGGTGAGCCCCATGAGCCCGATCGGCGCGATGAGTCCGGTGCGTCCGAGTCCGACCGCTCCGGAGAAGGGAAACCCCACATGATCGTCGTAGCCGGTGAGGCCCTGATCGACTTGGTACCGCAGGGCGCGGGCGCCCTCGCGGCCTTGACGCCGGCGCTCGGCGGCGGGCCGTTCAACACGGCGGTGGCGCTGGGCCGCCTGGGCTCCCCCACCGCCTTCTGCTCCCGGATGTCCCATGACGCCTTCGGCGAAGCGCTGCTGGACCGGTTGCGGGAGACCGGAGTGGACGTGTCGTCGGTGCAGCGCGGCGACGAGCCGACGACGCTCGCCGTGGCCGTGGTCGACGAGGGCGGCTCGGCAGCGTACTCCTTCTACGTGGAGGGAACCGCCGACCGGCTGTTCACCACCCCCGGGACGCTGCCGGCCGGCACCCGCGCGGTGTCCTTCGGCACCTGCTCGCTCATGCTGGAGCCCGGTGCGAGCGCCTACGAGGAGCTGATGCGCGCCGCTTCCGCGCGCGGTGTGTTCACGGCCCTGGACCCGAACATCCGGGCGGGTCTGATCCCGGACGCCGACGCCTACCGGGCCCGTTTCAGGAGCTGGCTGCCGTCCGTGTCCCTGCTGAAGCTGTCCGAGGAGGACGCCGGCTGGCTCGGCGGGTCCCCCGACGAGTGGCTGGCGGCCGGTCCGGCGGCGGTCGTGGTCACCCGGGGCGGCGACGGGCTGACCGCGTACACCCGTGACGGCGGCGCGTACGCGGTGTCCGGTGAGCGGGTCGCGGTGGTCGACACCATCGGCGCCGGTGACACGGTGAACGCGGCGCTGCTGCACGGCCTGGCGGTCCGTGACGCACTCAGTGCCGAGGGGATCTCCGCGCTGGGCCCGGAGGGCTGGCGGAGCCTGCTCGGCTTCGCGGCCCGCGCGGCGGCGATCACCTGCTCCCGCGCCGGCGCGGAACCGCCGTACGCCCATGAACTGGACGCCGGGGACGCCTACGCCTGACGCACGCACGCGCCGTGCCGCACGGGACGGATGGTCCCGTGCGGCACGGCGCGTGGTGCCGCGAGGCGTGCCGGTCAGGCCTTGGCGGCCCGCGTCGTCTTCTTCGCGGCGGCCTTGGTGGCCGTCTTCCCGGCCGCGCCGCTGTCGACCGCCTTGGTGGTGGTCTTCCTGGTACCGGCCTTGGCGGCGACCGTCTTCTTCGCCGCGGTCTTGCGCGGCGCACGCACCTGCGGGGCGTCGCTGATCCGCTCCGCGCCGAGAACATCCCTCAGGAACTTGCCGGTGTGGCTGGCCGGGACGCCGGCCACCTGCTCGGGCGTGCCCTCCGCGACCACCAGACCGCCGCCCGCACCGCCTTCGGGGCCCATGTCGACGACCCAGTCGGCCGTCTTGATCACGTCGAGGTTGTGCTCGATGACGATGACCGTGTTGCCCTTGTCGACCAGGCCGGACAGGACCGTCAGCAGCTTGCTGATGTCCTCGAAGTGCAGGCCGGTGGTCGGCTCGTCCAGGACGTAGACCGTGCGGCCGGTGGAGCGCTTCTGCAGCTCGCTGGCGAGCTTCACCCGCTGCGCCTCGCCGCCGGACAGGGTGGTCGCGGCCTGGCCGAGCCGGACGTAGCCGAGACCGACGTCGTTGAGCGTCCTCATGTGGCGGGAGATCGCCGGGACGGCCTCGAAGAAGTGCATGGCCTCTTCGATCGGCATGCTCAGGACATCGGCGATGGACTTGCCCTTGTAGTGGACCTCCAGGGTCTCCCGGTTGTAGCGGGCGCCGTGGCAGACCTCGCACGGGACGTACACGTCCGGGAGGAAGTTCATCTCGATCTTGATCGTGCCGTCGCCCGCGCAGTTCTCGCAGCGGCCGCCCTTGACGTTGAAGGAGAACCGGCCCGGCAGGTAGCCGCGGACCTTCGCCTCCGTCGTCTCGGCGAACAGCTTGCGGACGTGGTCGAAGACGCCGGTGTACGTCGCCGGGTTGGAGCGCGGGGTGCGGCCGATGGGCGACTGGTCGACGTGGACGACCTTGTCGACGAGGTCGTCGCCGTCGACACGGGTGTGCCGGCCGGGCACGCTCCGGGCGCCGTTCAGCTCGCGGGCCAGGTGCGTGTACAGGATGTCGTTGACCAGCGTGGACTTTCCGGAGCCGGAGACGCCGGTGACCGCGGTGAACACGCCCAGCGGGAAGGACACGTCGATGTCCCGCAGGTTGTTCTCCCGGGCGCCGTGCACCGTGAGCCGGCGCGACGGGTCGTGCGGGCGGCGGATGTCGGGCAGCGGAATGGCCTTCTTGCCGGAGAGGTACTGGCCGGTCTGCGACTCCGCGTTGGCCAGCAGTTCCTTGAACGAGCCGCTGTGCACGACCTTGCCGCCGTGCTCACCGGCACCGGGACCGATGTCGACGATCCAGTCGGCGACCTTGATGGTGTCCTCGTCGTGCTCGACGACGATGAGCGTGTTGCCCATGTCGCGCAGCCGGACGAGGGTCTCGATCAGCCGGTGGTTGTCGCGCTGGTGCAGGCCGATGGACGGCTCGTCGAGGACGTAGAGCACGCCGACGAGTCCGGAGCCGATCTGGGTCGCCAGGCGGATGCGCTGGGCCTCACCGCCGGAAAGGGTGCCCGCGGCGCGATTCAGTGAGAGGTAGTCCAGACCGACGTCGACCAGGAACCGCAGCCGCTCGTTGACCTCCTTGAGCACGCGCTCGGCGATCTTCTTGTCGCGTGCGGTGAGCTTCAGCTTGCCCAGGAAGTCGGCGCAGTCGCTGATGGACATCGAGGAGACCTCGGCGATGGACCTGTCCATGACCGTGACGGCGAGGACGACCGGCTTGAGGCGGGTGCCCTCACAGCCGGGGCAGGGCACCTCGCGCATATAGCCCTCGAAGCGCTCGCGGCTCGAGTCGCTCTCGGCCTCGCTGTGCCGGCGCTTGACGAAGGGGACGGCGCCCTCGAAGGCCGTGGTGTACCTGCGCTCGCGCCCGTAGCGGTTGCGGTAGCGGACCTCGACCTGGGTCTTGTGCCCGTGCAGCAGGGCCTTCTTGGCCCGCTGCGGCAGGCCCGCGAAAGGAATGTCCGTACGGAACCCCAGCGCGTCCGCGAGGGCCCCGATGAGACGACCGAAGTAGTCCTTGGTGTGGCCGTGCGACCACGGGTGTATGGCGCCCTCGTCGAGGCTCTTGTCCGGGTCGGGGACGATCAGCTCGGGGTCGACCTCCATGCGCGTGCCGATGCCGGTGCACTCGGGGCAGGCGCCGAAGGGCGAGTTGAAGGAGAAGGAGCGGGGCTCGAGCTCCTCGAAGGACAGGTCGTCGTACGGGCAGTACAGATGCTCGGAGAACATCCGCTCGCGCTCGGGGTCGTCCTCGGGGAGGTCGACGAAGTCGAGCACGACCATGCCGCCGGACAGCCCGAGGGCGGTCTCCACGGAGTCGGTGAGGCGGCGCTTGGCGCCGTCCTTCACGGTGAGGCGGTCGACGACCACCTCGATGGTGTGCTTCTCCTGCTTCTTCAGCGTGGGCGGGCTGGAGAGCTGGACGGTCTCGCCGTCCACCCGCGCGCGGGAGTAGCCCTTGGTCTGGAGGTCGGAGAAGAGGTCGACGAACTCGCCCTTGCGCTCGCGCACCAACGGGGAGAGCACCTGGAAGCGGCTGCCCTCCGGCAGCTGCAGGACCCTGTCGACGATGGCCTGGGGCGACTGGCGGGAGATCGGCCGGGAGCACTCGGGGCAGTGCGGCTTGCCGATGCGCGCGAAGAGCAGGCGCAGGTAGTCGTAGACCTCGGTGATGGTGCCGACCGTGGACCGCGGGTTGCGGGAGGTCGACTTCTGGTCGATGGAGACCGCCGGGGAGAGGCCCTCGATGAAGTCGACGTCCGGCTTGTCCATCTGGCCGAGGAACTGCCGGGCGTACGAGGACAGCGACTCCACGTAACGCCGCTGCCCCTCGGCGAAGATCGTGTCGAAGGCCAGCGAGGACTTGCCCGACCCCGACAGGCCCGTGAAGACGATGAGCGAGTCGCGCGGGAGGTCGAGCGAGACGTTCTTGAGGTTGTGCTCGCGCGCTCCACGGACGATGAGACGGTCGGCCACGCCGGTCCGCACCTTTCTTGAGAGAAGTGACAGGGGCGGGGCCCCCGTCTTTCCCAGACTAGGGGGAGCCACTGACAACGCCGGTTCGGATTCACGGGTTGTCAACAAACCCCGGCTCTCCAGCATGCCCGACGCCACACCCGAGCCTATAGCACGTGCATTCGATTTAGTGGCGCACTGCACCACCTTCACCCGAAGGTGTGACGGAGCTAAGGTCAGCACCATGATTGATCACGCTGATGACCTGGCGTCCCTACAAACGGCTACCGACCGGCTGCTCACCGCGCTCGGCGCACTGGACAACGCGGCTGTGACCCAGTCGTCACGCCTGCCCGGCTGGACCCGCGGCCATGTACTGGCCCACCTGGCCCGCAACGCGGACGCTCTGGTGAACGTGCTGGAGGGCCGCCCCATGTACCTCTCCGGCGAGGCCAGGGACGCCGACATCGAGCGGGACGCCCCCCGCCCCCTCGACGTCCACCTCGCCGACGTGCGGGACAGCGCGGAGCGCTTGCGCGCGGTGAGTGCCGCCCAGGCCGACTGGTCCCGCACGGTGGAGCTGCGCAACGGGGTCACGGACCGCGCGGAGCGGGTGCCGTTCCGACGGTGGATCGAGGTGGAGCTGCATCACGTGGACCTCGGGATCGGCTACGAGCTGGAGGACCTGCCGGAGAGGTTCACCGAGCGGGAGATCGGCTTCCTCGCCGCGCGGTTCAGCGGTCACCAGGACGTGCCGCCGACCACCCTGGCCACCGTGGACGGCCGGACCTGGACGACCGGCGGCGGGTCGGACGGCTCCCCTGTCACGGTGGAGGGAACGGCCGCCGATCTGCTCGGCTGGCTCGCCGGCCGCAGGGACGGGGCCGGGCTGGCGGTGAAGGGCGGCGGCCTTCCGTCGCTCCCCCCGCTCTGAGGTCTGTCCCGCCCCGGTTCCGGCGATAGGCTGACCGTCATGACGTACAGCGGTCGGGTGACGGTCGGCGGCCCAGCCGACGTGCACGAACTCAAGGACCTGATGATCACCAAGGTCGCGGTCGGCCCCATGAACAACAACGCCTATCTGCTGCGTTGCCGGGCCACCGACGAGCAGTTGCTGATCGACGCGGCCAACGACGCGGAGACCCTGCTGGGCACCATCGGTGACGACGGCATCGCGTCCGTCGTCACCACCCACCGGCACGGCGACCACTGGCAGGCGCTCGCCGAGGTCGTGGCGGCCACCGGCGCCCGCACCCACGCCGGCCGGGACGACGCCGAGGGCATCCCGGTGCCGACCGACGTGCTGGTCGACGACGGCGACACCGTCCGGGTGGGGCAGGTGGAACTCACCGCGCGTCACCTGGTCGGGCACACACCCGGCTCGATCGCCCTGGTCTACGACGATCCCCACGGGCACCCGCACGTGTTCACCGGGGACTGCCTGTTTCCCGGGGGTCCTGGCCGGACGACACGTCCGGAGGAGTTCGACACCCTGATGGACGGCCTGGAGGCCAAGCTGTTCGACGTCCTGCCCGACGAGACGTGGATCTACCCCGGCCATGGCGACGACACCGCCCTGGGCGTGGAGCGTCCGCATCTGCCGGAGTGGCGCGCGCGGGGCTGGTAGGCGGCGCTCCCGCACGGGGGCGTCCGCCCCGGCGGGTGGGGCTTACGTCCGCGCCAGTCCCGGGCCGGCGAGCGCCGCGATCCGCTCCACCGCGAACACATAGCCCTGGACGCCGCATCCCGCGATGACCCCGTCCGCGCGGAGTGAGACGTAGGAGTGGTGCCGGAACGACTCACGCCGGTGGATGTTGGAGATGTGGACCTCGATCACCGGCAGCCCGTCACAGGCATTGAGGGCGTCCAGGATGGCCACGGAGGTGTGCGAGTAGGCGCCGGGGTTGATGACGATCCCGCAGTGGTTCAGCCGGGCCTCGTGGATCCAGTCCACCAACTGCCCCTCGTGGTTGGACTGGCGAAGCTCCACCGTGCCGCCCCGGGCGGCCGCCGCCCCGGCGCACATCGCCTCGACGTCGGCGAGCGTGTCGGACCCGTAGATCTCCGGCTGGCGCTGCCCGAGCAGGTTCAGATTGGGGCCGTTGAGGATCATGATCGGGGCGTTGGCCAGATTGCGGGGCACGGTTCCTCCGGTCCGTCGGGGGCGGGCGGTTCCCGGCGGAACCGCTGCTCGCCCCCGGTCTATCACGGTGCGGCGCGGGCCTGTCGGGCCCTGCCTCCCGGTCCGTGAGGCGGGCGACGCGGACCTGCGCACCCGGCGCCTCCCCGTGTGCGTTGTGGACCCCGGGCGCACCGGCCCGCACCGGGTGGTCCTCTCCGGGGACGTCGTCCGCGTCGACGGTTCCGCCCGGCGCGTCACCGTCACGTACGGACGCCGGGCGGAACCGCCCGCTACGGGTTGATCGCCAGTTCGAGGTAGGCGGCGAGCAGCACCAGGTGCACCCCTCCCTGGAGGGGTGTGGCCCGCCCGGGGACCACGGTCAGCGCGCCCACCACCATGGTCAGCGCGAGCAGCACCATGTGGGTGCTGCCGAGCCCGAGGACGAGCGGGCCGGTGAGCCAGAGGGAGGCCAGTGCGACGGCCGGGATGGTCAGGCCGATGCTGGCCATCGCCGAGCCGAGCGCGAGGTTCATGCTGGTCTGCACCTGGTTGCGGCGCGCGGCACGCACCGCGGCGATGGTCTCCGGGAGGAGGACCAGCAGGGCGATGATCACACCGACGACGGAGTGGCCCAGCCCCGCGGCCTGTACGCCCGACTCGATGGTGGGTGAGACCCCTTTGGCCAGACCGACCACGCCGATCAGGGCAAGGCCCAGCAGGCCCAGGCTGATCAGGGCGGTGCGGTTGGAGGGCGCCGGGGCGTGCTCCTCCGCTTTGGGCGTCTCGCCCTGCTTGGCCACCGGCAGGAAGTAGTCGCGATGTCTGACCGTCTGGGTCGCGACGAACAGGCCGTAGAGGACCAGTGAGGAGACCGCCGCGAACGAGAGTTGCACGGTGGAGAACTCCGGTCCGGGCTTGCTCGTCGTGAACGTCGGCAGGACGAGGCTGAGCGTCGCCAGCGTCGCGACCGTGGCGAGGGCCGCTCCGGTGCCTTCCGAGTTGAAGACCGCCGTGCCGTGGCGCAGTGAGCCCACCAGGAGGCTGATCCCGAGGATGCCGTTGACGGTGATCATCACGGCCGCGAACACCGTGTCCCGGGCGAGGGTCGCGCTCTGGTCCCCGCCGTCGATCATCAGCGTGACGATCAGAGCCACTTCGATGACGGTCACGGCGACGGCGAGGACCAGGGAGCCGAACGGTTCGCCGACCCGGTGTGCGACCACCTCGGCGTGGTGCACGGCTGCCAGCACGGACGCCGCGAGGACCAGGGTCACCAGGGCGACGATCCCGCCCGGCAGATCGCGTCCCCAGGTCAGCAGCAGCAGCAGCACGGCGAGCACGGGCACGATGGTCGTCCACCGCGTCGCGAGGGCGCTGAGCCGAGCGATCATGGTGTGATCGTCGCAGACGTGAAGGGGCACCGCACCTTGCTGGAGGCGCCCGCCCGCGGGGCGACCGAGGTCGGTACGGGAGTTGTCACCCCCGTGCGGCGTATCCCTCCGCGACGTCCTCCTGATCGCCTCGGGGTCATCAGGGTCATACATGGCCTCCTGGTACGGGTCGGATCGGTCGGCGGCGCCGGTGAGCGGCGCGTGCGGAGACAGAGGGTCACCGGGAGCGGTGGCCGGCGATGTACTGCGCCCCGCTCCCGGTGCCGGTGTCTCGATGTGCGTCCGACGGGGTCAGACGTCGATGCTGTTCTTCGCGGAGCTCTCGCCCTGATCGGCGGCCGGCGTGGCCTCCGCCATCTTCCGGGTGGCCCGCAGGCTGGTGAGCGTGGTGATGACCAGGACTCCGCAGATCACGCCCAGCGACACGGGGATGCTGATCTCGGGGACGTGAACCCCGGACTCGTGCAGTGCGTGCAGCACCAGCTTCACACCGATGAAGCCGAGGATGATCGACAGGCCGTAGGAGAGGTGGACCAGCTTCCGCAGCAGTCCTCCGATGAGGAAGTACAGCTGCCTGAGGCCCATCAGCGCGAACGCGTTCGCCGTGAACACGATGTACGGGTCCTGGGTCAGGCCGAAGATCGCGGGGATCGAATCGAGCGCGAACAGGACGTCCGTGGTGCCGATGGCGAGCATGACGACGAGCATCGGGGTCATGGCCCGCTTGCCGTTCTGCTCGATCCACAGCTTGGTGCCGTGGTAGCGGTCGGCCACGCCGAAGCGGCGCTCGGCGGCCTTGAGGAGCTTGTTCTCCTCGAACTCCTCTTCGTCCTGGTCTGCGCGGGCCTCCTGAATGAGCTTCCAGGCCGTCCAGATGAGGAAGGCGCCGAAGAGGTAGAACACCCACGAGAAGCTGGCGAGGATCGCGGCACCGGCGGCGATGAATATCGCGCGCAGCACCAGCGCGATGAGGACACCGACCAGGAGAACCCGCTGCTGATACTGCGACGGCACCGCGAACTTCGCCATGATCAGGACGAAGACGAAGAGGTTGTCGACGCTCAGCGATTTCTCGGTGATGTAGCCGGCGAAGAACTCGCCGCCTGCCTGTCCCCCGCCCCAGATCAGCAGGCCGACGCCGAAGAGTGCGGCCAGCACGATCCAGACGACGGTCCAGATTCCGGCTTCTTTGATGGATACGTCGTGCGGCTTGCGGCCGATGATGAAATCGACCGCGATCAGGGCGCACAGCCCCACCACGGTCAGGACCCACAGGGTCATGGAAACTTCCACTGCGCCTCCGGCAGATGCGTCACAGGCAATGTCAGCGTCGTCGCTGCCGGAGGTCTCTTCCACCCGGGCCGCCGGGCGCTGGTACACGTCCGGACGGTCCTTCGGGCCGACGCCCCGGGATCTGGCCTGATCCGTATTGACGGGGTCGCCGCACAGACAGGGAGTACTCCCCTCCGTGCTCCCCACCGTACCCAATCACCAAGGGTTGGTAAAGGGATGGGTAAAGAAATCTACAAGTGCACTGCTCAGGGGCCTTTGCATGATCTTGGTGAAGGCGGGTACGGGGTCACCGGTTCCATGCGCGGCGGGCCGCGGCGACCTGGGTGAGCACCTGATCGAGAATCTGACTGCCCGGCGGCACCAGCGGCGGCTCGTACGTCCAGGCATGGCCCACCCACGGGTCGGCCAAGTGATCGTCGGGCACGGGAGTCAGCCGCAGCAGCGCACGCCAGAGCGGATCCAGCAGCGGACCGTAGGCCGAGGACTCCTCACGGTCCGCGACCATCATCAGATGGACACCGACGGACGGGCCCTCGTCCGCGAGATAGCGCAGCTGGTTCACCGCCCGGTCGTCGAAGCCGTGCGGGAACTCGTTGACGATCAGCAGCTGTTGAGAGGTGTCGAAACCGGGCGGCAGCGCGTCCGGCGCACCTCCGCGCAGCGCCATCTGCACCAGGTCGACCCGCTGGGTGAGCCGGCCCAGCACGTCCGTGACGCCCGCGGCACCCTGGGCGGGCGGGCCGGCCAGTACTCCGGTCCGGATCAGCGGCGCCAGAGCCTGCGCGCCCGAGCCGGCCGGGTCGATGACGTGCACGGTGAACTCGCCCGCCGGGTACACGGCGAGCAGCCGGGCCGCGTGCGCGACCGCCGTCTCCACGGCGAGGCGCCGCGCGTCGTGCGAGTCGGTGAACGACCCGTCGAGGGAGTCGGTCCGTCCACTGTCGATCCACACGCCCCGCTCCAGGGGCAGCCGGAGCAGCATCGGAATGCGGATCCGGTCGGCCTCGGGGAGGCGCAGGTCGCCCAGGCGGACCGCCATGGGTATCTCCATGGGAACCCGGTAGGCGTGCCAGGCGGGGTTGTCCCAGCGGGCGAACGCCGGGGGGAGGGCGGGTTCGACGACCTCGGCCTCGGCGACGAGCTGGGCGAGGTCCCGATCGAGGGCCTCCTGTGCCTGGCCGACGAGCTGGGCGTGCCGGGCCCGTGCGGTCTCCCGGGCGGCGTCGCCCTGGCCGCCGATCCGGCTGCGCGGGTCGGACAGGGCCTGCTCGAGCTCCTTGTCCATCCGCGACTCGGCGAAGTCGACGGCGCTCCGATAGGCGGCGGTGGTGCGGGCCAGGTCTTCGAACATGCCCCAGACCTGGTTGTAGAGCCGCTCTTCCATGGACCAGCCGGTCGCGTCCCCCGCGACCGGCTGCGCGGGCTGCCCGGGCCGGGACTGCGGCGCGGTGGGCGGAGGCGACGGCGGAGCGGAGTTCTGCCGCCGGGGGTGGCTGTAGTCGACCGGGCCACCGCCGGTCGTCGCGGACGGGTCCGCGACGTCGGCCGCGCCGTAGGCCGGCTGCGGTCCCCCCTGACCGGGTCCATCGGCCGGCTGTCCGCCGTACGACGGCGGAACCGGGCCCGGTGCGCCCTGAGGCGCGGTGCCGCTCTGGTCGGGGCCGACCGCCGGCGCGGCCGCCTGCCGGGAGCGGTCGCCGTCGGAGGGTCGGGGCGGCGGCGCCTGCACGGAGCGGGCGAGGCCCCGCGCGACCGCCTCGTTGATGCTGCCCGCGAGCTGTACGGCCTCGGGCAGGCCCTGATCGGTGAGCAGTTCGGCCAGACCGCCCGCGTAGCCCTGGCCGACGGCGCGTACCTTCCAGGCGCCCTGGCGCCGGTAGAGCTCCAGCGCGACGACGGCCGACTCGGATTCCAGGCCGGTGATGGTGTAACTGGCGACCTCGTCGCCGTTCAGACCGGTGACGGCGACGAAGGGGGCCGCCACGGCGCCGAACCGGGTGGGTCCCGGCCCGCCCGGGGCGGGCAGGGCGAGCAGCACACTGACGCGGTGGACCGCGTCCGTCATGGCGTCCAGGTCCACCGCGAGACGGTGGTCGGCGGCCGCCTGACGCGGCACCTCAAGACCTGGCTGGGTGGGTGCACCGGGGTGCGCCACCCACTCCACTCCGTGGATCCTGCCGTTCTCGTCGCCGAGCGCGGCCGTGGCCACGACCGGCGTGCCGGCCGAGATCCGGATCTCCAGACGGGACTGGGAGAGCGGGTGGTTCTGTCCCCGCACCAGCTCGGCCGTCATCGCCTTCGTCCCCCTGCGTCGCGTGTGATGAGTCGTGTGCCGCTCACCGGCCCCGCCCCGGGACCGGTTCGCCCGCGGAGTCCTACAGAACCGGCACGATGGCCGGCATCAGATCCTGGAAGGTGCGGCCGTTCGCCGGGTTGCCGAGCGCCGTCATCGTCCAGCCGGTGCCGGAGCGGTGCACCTTGGCCATGATCTGGGCCGTGTAGGCGCCACCGCCGGCCAGTGTGTAGCGGGCCAGCTCCTGTCCGTTGGTCTCGTCGACGAGGCGGCAGAACGCGTTCTGCACCTCCTGGAACGTCTGGCCCGTGAAGGAGTTCACGGTGAAGACGATCTGGTCGATGTGGACCGGGACGCGCGCGAGATCGACGAGGATGGCCTCGTCGTCGCCGCCCTGGCCGACACCGCCGACGAGGTTGTCACCGGTGTGGCGCACGGAGCCGTCGTCGCTGACGAGGTGACGGAAGAAGACGACGTCGACCGGCTTCTTGTCGGCGAACAGGACGGCCGAGGCATCCAGGTCGATCTCGCGGGTGCGCGAGCCGAACAGGCCACGACGGGGAGCCGCCTGCCAGCCGAGACCCATGCGCACCGCGGTCAGGCTGCCACCGTCCTTCTTCTCCAGACTGATGGCCTGACCCTTGGTCATGTTGACGGTCACGCGCTGATTCCCCTCTCGAACTGTCCCCTGTTGCCGCGGAACCGCGGTTGACCAGAACCCTACGCAGGGGCACTGACAGTGACGTACCCAGGCCCGCACTTTGTGTCGGTCTTGCAACACATCCCGTACGGGACGTCAGGACAGGCCGGCCTCCTGCATCTGCCGCAGTTCCTTCTTCATCTCCGACACCTCGTCGCGCAGCCGTGCCGCGATCTCGAACTGGAGGTCCGCCGCGGCGGACCGCATCCGCGCGGTGAGTTCCTCGATCTGCCCGGCGAGTTCGGCGGCGGGGCGATCGGTGGGCACGGTCTCGGCGGCCTTCCCCCTGCCCTTCCTCGTGCCCTTGGCGGCCTTGTCGCCGAGGGCGGGGACGGGCGCCTTGGTGCCGCCGCCGTCCTTCTTGGCCTGGCGGTAGCCCGAGCCGAGCAACTGCTCGGTGTCGATGTCCTCGCGGGCTATCTGCGCGACGATGTCGTTGATCTTCTTGCGCAGGGGCTGCGGGTCGATGCCGTTCGCCCGGTTGTACGCGACCTGCTTCTCCCGGCGGCGGTTGGTCTCGTCGATGGCCTTCGCCATCGCCGGGGTGATCTTGTCGGCGTACATATGGACCTGGCCGGAGACGTTGCGCGCCGCGCGGCCGATGGTCTGGATCAGGGAGGTGCCCGAGCGCAGGAAGCCCTCCTTGTCCGCGTCGAGGATGGCGACCAGGGACACCTCGGGCAGGTCGAGGCCCTCACGCAGCAGGTTGATGCCGACGAGGACGTCGTACTCACCGCTGCGCAGCTCCCGCAGCAGCTCGACCCGGCGCAGGGTGTCGACGTCGCTGTGGAGATAGCGCACCTGGATGCCGAGTTCCAGGAAGTAGTCGGTGAGGTCCTCGGCCATCTTCTTGGTGAGTGTGGTGACCAGGACGCGTTCGTCCTTCTCCACCCGGGTGCGGATCTCGTGCACCAGGTCGTCGATCTGGCCCTCGGTGGGCTTGACCACGACCTCGGGGTCGACGAGGCCGGTGGGGCGGATGATCTGCTCGACGAAGCCGTCCGACCGGGAGAGTTCGTACGGTCCGGGGGTGGCCGACAGGTAGACGGTCTGGCCGACGCGCTCCTGGAACTCCTCCCACTTCAGCGGGCGGTTGTCCAGGGCGGAGGGGAGCCGGAAGCCGTGGTCGACGAGGGTGCGCTTGCGGGAGGCGTCGCCCTCGTACATGGCGCCGATCTGCGGGACGGTGACGTGCGACTCGTCGATCACGAGGAGGAAGTCGTCCGGGAAGTAGTCCAGCAGGGTGTTCGGCGGGGAGCCGGGAGAGCGGCCGTCGAAGTGCATCGAGTAGTTCTCCACGCCGGAGCAGGAGCCGATCTGGCGGAGCATCTCGATGTCGTACGTGCTGCGCATGCGCAGGCGCTGGGCCTCCAGTAGTTTGCCCTGCTTCTCCAGCTCGGCCAGGCGCTCGCCGAGTTCCTTCTCGATGTCGTTGACCGCGCGCTCCAGCCGCTCCGGGCCGGCGACGTAGTGGGAGGCCGGGAAGATGTACAGCTGCTGGTCGTCGCTGATGATCTCGCCGGTGAGCGGGTGGAGCGTGGACAGCGCCTCGATCTCGTCGCCGAACATCTCGATACGGACGGCGAGCTCCTCGTAGACCGGGAAGATCTCGATGGTGTCGCCGCGCACGCGGAAGGTGCCCCGGGTGAAGGCCATGTCGTTGCGCGTGTACTGGATGTCCACGAAGCGGCGCAACAGCTCGTCGCGGTCGAACTCGTCGCCCACGCGCAGGGGGACCATGCGGTCCACGTACTCCTGCGGTGTGCCCAGGCCGTAGATGCAGGAGACGGAGGCGACCACGACGACGTCGCGGCGGGTGAGCAGCGAGTTGGTGGCCGAGTGGCGCAGCCGCTCGACCTCCTCGTTGATCGAGGAGTCCTTCTCGATGTAGGTGTCCGACTGCGGGACGTACGCCTCGGGCTGGTAGTAGTCGTAGTACGAGACGAAGTACTCCACCGCGTTGTTCGGCAGCAGCTCGCGGAACTCGTTGGCCAGCTGGGCGGCCAACGTCTTGTTCGGCGCCATGACCAGGGTGGGGCGCTGGAGCTTCTCGATCATCCACGCGGTGGTGGCGGACTTGCCTGTGCCGGTCGCGCCGAGCAGGACGACGTCCTTCTCACCTGCTTCGATGCGCCGCGCGAGGTCGGCGATGGCCGTCGGCTGGTCGCCGCTCGGCTGATAGGGACTGACGACCTCGAAGGGCGCCACCGTGCGTTCGATCTGGGAAACGGGCCGCATGCCTTCCACCGTACGACCCCGCACTGACAACGGGTCCGGATCAGTGGCGCTGCGGGGTCCGGGAGCGGTGCTCGACGGGTCCGCGCAGCCGCAGGCGTGCGCGCGCCGGAGGATGGTGGGCCGGAGGGTGGGCGGGAATGCCGGGCCTGTGCTCGGCGGGGGGCCTGCCGGACCCGCCGGTGACCATCAGTGGGTCGAGGATCACCACGATGCCCGCGAGGACGAGGAAGGAGAGCGGACCGACCATCAGGGGTCCGAGCAGCGCGGCGGCGGATTCTCCCTGTGCGGGGGTGGCCGTGCCGTGGACGTGGACGTCGAGCGCTGCCATGCCGGTGTAGTGCATTCCGGTGACCGCGAGCCCCATGACGAGACTGGCGCCCACGCTCCACTGGAAGCCCCTGTCCTGTCCGGCCGCCCACAGGGCGGCACTGGCGGCGGCCATGGCGATGACCACGGAGACGGCGACCAGGCCGGTGTGGTACTCCAGCGTTCCGTCGAGAGTCATGCCGGCCATGCCGAGGTAGTGCATCGAGGCGATGCCGAGACCGGTGACAGTGCCCCCGGTGAACAGGGCCGTTCCGGAGGCGCCCCGGTAGCCGACGATGAAGATCCCGGTGCCGACCATGACGATGCCGACGGCGAGGCTCGCGAACGTCAGGGCGCGGTCGTAGTGGATCGGGGTGCCCTTGATCGCGAAGCCCATCATGCCGATGAAGTGCATCGTCCATATGCCGGAACCGATGGCGACGGATCCCAGGGTGAGCCAGCCGGCCCGCCGGCGCCGGGACGCCGACCTGGATCTGGTGGTGCAGCGCAGACCCAGTGCGCCGCCGAGGCAGGCCATGAGAAAGGCCACCAGCGGTGTGACCAGGCCGTAACTGAATCCGTCGACCGTGCCTTGCATGCGCGGCTGCCCTTCCGCCCGGTTGGTCTCGCGATATCCCGATGTCAGCCCCCTCCCAGATCCGCGACGGCGTCCCGGGTTGCCGCAGAGAGTATGACCCCCACCGGAATGGTCGAACGACTTTCCAGTAAACAAACACGTCCTTGCCCCAGGTGTGTGGCACCGGTGTGCGGACTTCGGGCAACTTCGTTCAATTCATGGCCATCCCGCGCCCGTCTCGTATTGACCCTCTGCTGTCAGAGTTGAGCTGACCGTGATCGTTCGACGCGAGGAGTACGCATGCATGCACGCGCCGTCGCCGCCTCGACCACCGCGCTCCTGGGAGCAGCCGCCTTCCTGCTCCCGTTCACCCCCGCGCGGGCCGCCGACCACGGCGGTCCCCGGCCCGTGATCGCCGACGCCGGCATCCCCCGCCCCGTGATCGTCGACCACGGCACCGCCCACCCCGTGATCGTCGCCCACCGGGGCGCTTCCGCCTACGCGCCCGAGAACACGCTCGCCGCCGTCGACAAGGCCGCCGCGCTCGGTGCCGAGTGGGTGGAGAACGACGTCCAGCGCACCAGGGACGGAGAACTCGTCGTCCTCCACGACGACAGCCTGCAGCGCACCACCGACGTCGAGGAGGTCTACCCCGACCGGGCTCCGTGGAAGGTGAAGGACTTCACCGCGGCGGAGATCGCCCGGCTGGACGCGGGCAGCTGGTTCGACCCCGCGTACGCGGGCGCGCGCGTTCCCACACTTGAGCAGTTCGTGCACCGCGTGGAGCGGAACGACCAGAAGCTGCTGCTGGAGCTCAAGAACCCACAGCTCTATCCGGGCATCGAAGGCGAGACGCTCGAGGTCCTGAGCAACGAGGGGTGGCTCGACGACCGGCATGTGCGGAACCGGCTGGTCGTGCAGAGCTTCAGCGCGGACAGCGTGCGTACGGTCCATGATCTGAAGCCCGCCGTGAAGACCGGGTTCCTCGGAACGCCGCCCGTCGCGGACCTGCCCTCGTACGCGACCTTCACCGATCAGATCAACCCCTCGCACGGCTCGCTGTCCACCCCCTACGTCGCCGCCATACACGGCTTCCGGGGGCCGCACGGACAGCCGATGGAGGTGCTCACCTGGACCGTGAACGACGCGGCGGCGGCCCGCCGGGTGGCCGGGTTCGGGGTGGACGGGATCATCACCAACACGCCCGACGTGGTGCGGGACGCGGTGGGCGGCTGATCGTCCCTCCGGGGCACCGGCGTCCGCCCGGCATTGTCAGCGGCGGGTCGTACGGTGGGGCGCATGAACAGCCATGGGCAGGACAGGCAACGGGTCGTGTGGGCCGTCGTAGGCACCGGCATCGGCCCGCTGCTGCTGGCCACGACCCGCGAGGGCCTGGTCAACGTCGTGTTCCACGCCACGGAGGAGGTGCGCGACAGAGCCCTGGAGCGGCTGGCGTCCCGGCTCGGCACCGAACCGGCCGAGCGGGGCAGTGTGCCGGCCGAGGAGTCCGGCTCCGTGCTGCTGGATGAGGCGATGCGCCAGGTGGAGGCGTACTTCGCGGGTGAGCGGCAGTCCTTCGAGCTGCCACTGGACTGGTCGCTGATATCCGGCTTCCCCCGCGAGGTGCTGCGGGAGCTGGCCGCCGGTGTGCCGTTCGGCACGGTCGTCGGGTACGGCGATCTGGCCGGACGGGTGGGGCAGCCGGGCGGCGCACAGGCGGTGGGGGCGGCCATGGGCGCCAACCCCTTGCCGGTGGTCGTGCCCTGCCACCGGGTCGTGGAACGCGACGGGGGCATCGGCGGCTTCGGCGGCGGGCTGGAGACCAAGCGCCGGCTGCTCGCCCTGGAGGGTGTACTGCCCGAGCCGCTGTTCTGACGGCGCGGGAGCACCGGGCGCCACCGGCCGGTCAGTCGTAGTGCCGCGCCTCGAACACATTGCCGTCCGGGTCGCGGAAGTAGAAGCTGCGCCGGGCCTGTCCGCGGGCCCCGAAGGAGTCGTACGAGAGGTCCGTCACCTGTACGGACTGCTCCTCCAGCCGGCTGCGGAGGGCGTCGAAGCGGTCGGCCGGCAGGGACAGGCAGACGTGGTTGACGGGGTGGCCCGAGCTTTCCGCGGCGCCGGGAAGCATCGTCATGCGTTCCGCCATGGTCAGTGGCATGAGGTCGAGAATCGTCTCCTCGTTGACCCGCACCGAGGGAAAGGGTGCCTCGCCCGCGGAGTATTCGGTGAGCCGGACGGGCTCCAGGCCCACCGCCTTGTCGTAGAAGCCGGCGGCCGCGATGGGGTCACGCACCCACAGGACGATGTGGTCGAGACGAGTCGTCTGGTCCGTCATGTCTGCCAGCCTCCGTGATCGGTGTCGGGGCACGCAAGGGGTTTGGCCCGGGGCGTGGCCCGCCAGAGATGAGGGAGAGGCGGCAGACAGGAGGCAGGCGCGTGGTGCTCACGGTGTCCGAAGAGGTGCGGGAGGCGATCGCCGCCGGCCGGCCGGTGGTGGCCCTCGAGTCCACGATCATCGCGCATGGGCTGCCCCGGCCGCGCAATCTCCGGGTGGCTCTGGAACTGGAGGCGGCCGTACGGCAGGAGGGCGCGGTCCCGGCGACCATCGCCGTGCTGGACGGTCGTCCTCGGGTCGGTCTGGACAAGGAGCAGCTGGAGCGGGTCGCGAACGAGGACGGCATCCGCAAGCTGGGCCATCGTGATCTGCCTCTCGCGGTGGCCACCGGGGCGAGCGGGGCGACCACGGTGTCCGCCACGGCCCTGCTCGCGGCGCGAGCGGGGATACGGGTGTTCGCCACCGGAGGGCTCGGCGGTGTGCACCGGGAGTGGACGGTGACCCAGGACGAGTCGGCGGACCTGGGTCTGCTGGCGCGGACGCGCATCACCGTGGTGTGCGCGGGGGTGAAGTCGATCCTGGACGTACCGGCGACCCTGCAACGGCTGGAGACCCTGGGGGTGGCGGTCGCGGGGTACGGCACGGACCGCTTCCCCGGCTTCTATCTGTCCGACTCGGGTCACCCCGTGGACTGGCGGCTGGACACCCCGGAGCAGGTGGCGGGGGTCATGCGGGCCCAGAGTGCGCTCGGCGGGCCGGAGTCGGCGCTGATCGTGGCCAACCCCGTTCCCGAGGACGAGCAGCTGGATCCCGGGGTGCACGCGCGGGTGCTCGACGAGGCGCTGCGCGCATGCGAGGCGGAAGGGGTGACGGGGCAGGGGGTCACCCCCTTCCTGCTCGGTCATCTGGTCCGTGGCACCGACGGCGCCTCGCTCGCCGCGAACCTGGCCGCGGTCCGGGGCAACGTACGCCTGGCGGCACGCGTCGCGTCGGCCTGGGCCGCCGGGGAGTGACGGGACCGTGCGGGAGGGGGCGCTGCTGGTCGTCGGCGATGTGATCACGGATGTGGTGGCCCGGCACCGGGGCCCGCTCGCCTCGGGAACGGACACGCCGGCGGTGATCCGGACGGTGCCGGGTGGCGCGGGCGCCAATGTGGCCTGCTGGGCGGCGCGCCGGGGCGGCGTCGAGGTGCGTCTGCTGGGGCGGGTGGGCTCGGACTCGGCGGCCTGGCACGAGAGGGAGCTGGCCGCCAGTGGGGTCCGCCCCCTGCTCGTCGTGGACGGACAGGCGCCGACGGGGACGGTGATCTGCCTGGTGGACGACGGTGCGGCGGCCGAGCGGACCTTCCTCACCGACAGCGGCGCGTCGCTGCGGCTCGGTCCCGGCGACTGGTCGGACACACTGCTGGACGGTGTGGCGCGACTGCATCTGTCGGGCTATCTGCTGTTCACCGAGCCGAGCCGCGCCTTCGTCGCGGTCGCGTTGAGGGCGGCGCGTGCGCGGGGGGTGCCGGTGAGCCTGGACCCGGCGTCGGCCGGGTTCCTCGTCACGCTGGGCACCGACCGCTTCCCGGCCCTCGTCGAAGGGGTGGACGTGCTGCTGCCCAGCCGTGACGAGGCGTGCCTGCTGACCGGGGCGTCCGATGCCGCGGACGCCGCGGCGGGGCTGAGCCGCCATGTTCCGCTGGTGGTGGTCAAGCAGGGGGCGCGGGGCGCCCTGCTGGCGCGGTCCGGCGAGGTGTACGCCCGCGTCCCCGCCGTGCCGGCGACGCCCCACGACACCACGGGCGCCGGCGATGCCTTCACCGGCGCGTTCCTCGCGGCCCTGCTCACGGGCGCCGACCCGGAGCAGGCGGCGGCCGAGGGCTGCGGGGCGGGCGCGCTGGCGGTGGAGCGGACCGGTGGCCGCCCGCCGGCACGCGCCTGACGCGCGGCCCTCGCCGGGGCACACCCCCGTTGTCCACAGGCGGGAACGGAGCGGGGCAGGCGTTGTCCACAGGCCCGCCCGCGTTTCCCGGCGGACTGGCAGACTGCCGATGCGGCGCGAGGAAGGACCACCGCGTGAGGAAGCCGCGCGAGGGGACGTGAGGGGGCCTGATGGTGAGCGGACTGATATCGACGGTGTGAGACGGTGTGACTGGTGCGGTGCGCCGTGGTCCGGGGCGGGTCAGCCCGTGGCGGACCTGGCGTAGACGCTCTCGGCCCAGGTGGCGATCTGGCTCTCCGTCAGGTGCTGGGCGAGATCGGCTTCGCTGATCATGCCGACGAGGCGCTTGTTGTCGATGACGGGGAGCCTGCGGATCTGGTGGGTCCGCATCTCCCGCAGGACGTCGTCGACACCGGCATCCGCCTCGATCCAGCGCGGGGTGCCCTTGGCCATCTCGCCGGCGGTGACCTGGGCGGGATCGTGGCCCATCGCCACGCAACCGACGACGATGTCGCGGTCGGTCAGGATGCCGCAGAGCCGCTCGTTCTCGTCGCTGATGGGCAGCGCGCCGACGTTCAGGTCGCGCATCAACTGGGCGGCACGGTCGAGGGTTTCGTGAGCGGGGATCCACTGGGCGCCGCGGTGCATGATGTCTGAGGCGGTGGTCATGGAGTACCTCCTGTTTCCGGACGGCCGGCGCGGCGCGGGTCGCACCGCGAGTCCCGACGTCCCTCATTCTCGTCGCGCCTTCCGCGGACGGCACCCGGAGCGGGACGAGGCCGGGCACAGCGGGGAGAGCCGGGAGGAGCCACCCTGCCGGCGGAGGTCAGCCGCGCCAGGCCGGATGGCGGGGATCGTCGGCCCGCACCAGTACGTCGGCCGTGCGGGCCGGGTCGGTCTCCTGCTCGTAGCGCGCGAAGGCCGGGAGCATCCAGTGGTCGGCCTCGGGGGTACGACGGCGCAGGGCTCCCGGGGAGAGGAGGACATGGACGCTCAGATCGAAGGGGAACCAGTGGCGCAGAAGGAGGGGGCCGTGCAGCAACAGCACACCACCGGGCGGTAGTTCGGTGTAGGGACTGCGGGTGGCCCGGTCCGTGACGGGGTCCCGGAGATCGGGCAGGACCCGTCCGCTCCCGCCCGGTTCGAGGCGTCCGAACACCTCGCGCCACAGGGCTCCGGTGTCGTACCAGCCGTTGTAGTAGGACTCCTCGTCCTGGTGGCCGTACTCGAGCCGGACCGAGGCCGGGCGCAGAAAGCCCTCGGTGCCCACGACCAGGGAGGGACGGCCGCGTATCCGCAGCGCCTCGGCGACCCGCTCGGCGAGGTCTCCCGGGCGAGCGGCCGGGGCGCCGTCGAGGGCCACCCGGGGCCAGGGTCCGCCGTCGGCCGTCTTCAGCTCCAGCAGGCGGTCGGCGAGGAGGTCGCCGAGCCGGTCCCAGGTGATCGCTTCGAGTCGCACACGGCCATGATGCGCCGCCCGGTGTCCGGGGCGCGGCTCGGGGCCGGTGAAGGCAGGGAATCAGGGAGGAGGCCCCCGCCCACCCGCGGCCGCCTGCTGATGAGCGGGTACCGCAGGACAGACGCGGCGGTGGGGAGGGTGCGGAGACGGTGGTCGCAGGACCGGCCGGGTTCCGCGGGGTGGCGAACGGGGCGTTCACCACAGCGGTGCTGGACGCTCGCGTATGCGTCGGCGTCGCCCGGCCATGGCCGGGCGTGCGGGCCACGCGTTCACTGGTGGTGGGTCGGCCGGGCAGGGTCCCGGCCGGGAGACGGGGGTGAGGACATGATCGATGGACCGTACTTCGTGCTGACGGTGCTGGGCGTGCTCGGGACCGGGCTGGTGGCGGGTGCCTTCTGCGCCTTTTCGGCCTTCGTGATGAGAGGGCTCGCGGCGCTGCCGCCCGCGCGGGGCGTGGCGGCGATGCAGGCGGTGAACGCGGCGGCGGTGCGGCCGGGCTTCATGCTGGTGTTCCTGTGCTCGGCCGTGTTGTGCGCGGTGCTCACGGTGGTGACGTTCGTGCGCCGGCCGGAGGAGGGGGCGGTCGAGCTGACGGTGGGCGGTGCGCTGTATCTCCTGGGGTCGTTCGGGCTGACCGTGATCGCGCACATACCGCGCAACGATGCGCTGGCCCGGCTGGAACCGGGGAGCCCCGAGGCGGCCGCGTACTGGCCGGTCTTCGTGCGCGAGTGGACCAGGTGGAACCACGTGCGCACGCTCGCCTCGGGCGGGGCGGCGCTGGCGTACGTGCTGGCCCTCACCGGGTGACGGGCCGGCGGCGCGGCAGGGGCGGCCGGACGATGTCGGGGCGCTCTGCGGGCGGGGCCGGGCGGACGTATCGTGGCCGGAGGAGTGTCGTCCGACGACGTGGTGTCCGACGCCGCACGGTCTGTCACCCGCGGACACGAGGAAGACGGCCATGGCCGATCCCAAGGGTTTCCTGACCACACCCCGCGAGGAGTGGCCGCGCAGGCCGGTGGCGGAACGGGTTCGTGACTGGGACGAGGTCGTCGTTCCCGGTGCGTTGCTGCCCATCATCGGCCGGCAGGCCGACCGGTGCATGGACTGCGGTGTCCCGTTCTGTCACGAGGCCTGTCCGCTGGGCAATCTCATCCCCGAGTGGAACGAGCTGGTGTCCCGGGAGGACTGGCGGGCGGCGGCGGAGCGGCTGCACGCCACCAACAACTTTCCCGAGTTCACCGGGCGGTTGTGTCCCGCGCCGTGCGAGGCGGGCTGTGTGCTCGCCATCAACCAGCCGGCGGTCACCATCAAGAACGTCGAGTGCGCCGTCGCCGACCGGGCGTGGGAGGAGGGCTTCGCTCCGCCGGCTCCGCCGGACCGGCTCTCGGACCGGACGGTCGCGGTCATCGGCTCGGGCCCCACCGGCCTGGCCGCCGCTCAGCAGCTGACCCGGGCGGGTCACACCGTCGCCGTGTACGAGCGGGACGACCGCCTCGGCGGGCTGATGCGATACGGCATCCCCGAGTTCAAGATGGAGAAGCGTCATCTGGAACGGCGCCTCGCGCAGATGCGGGCGGAGGGGACGAAGTTCCGTACGTCCACGACGGTCGGGCGGGATGTGGACGCGGCGGAACTGCAGGCCCGGTACGACGCGATGGTGGTCGCGACGGGGGCCACCGCCTGGCGTGAACTGCCCGTGCCGGGCCGTGAACTGGCGGGGATTCACCAGGCGATGGAGTATCTGCCGCTGGCCAACCGGGTGTGCGAGGGGGACCTGGAGTCGTCGCCGTTGTCGGCGGCGGGCCGGCATGTGGTCATCGTCGGGGGTGGTGACACCGGTGCGGACTGTCTGGGGACGGTCGTGCGGGAGGGCGCGGCGTCGGTCACCCAACTCGACATCTACGCCCGGGCGGGTACCGCGCGGGACGAGGACGCGGATCCCTGGCCCACCTATCCGAAGCTGTACCGGATGACGCCGGCGCACGAGGAGGCGGGCGGGTTGGGCATGGCGCCGGAGGCGGATGCGGATGTCCGGGTGTTCGCGGCGTCGACGCTGCGCTTCGCCGGGGACGCGGAAGGCCGGGTGTGCCGGCTGGATCTGGTGGAGGTCGACTCCGGGCGGCGGGCCGTGGCGGGAACGGAGCGGTCGTTGCGTACGGATTTCGTGTTGCTGGCGCTCGGGTTCTCCGGACCGGACCGGGGGGACGGGCTGATCGCCCGGCTGGGGCTGGAGACGGAGCCTCGTGGCACCATCGCACGGGATGCGGGGTTCGCCACGAATGTGCCGGGGGTCTTCGTGGCGGGGGATGCCGCACGGGGGCAGTCGTTGATCGTGTGGGCGATCGCGGAAGGGCGGGCCGTGGCGGCGTCGGTCGACAGCCATCTGACCGGTGGTGAGGCCCGGTTGCCGGCTCCGATCGGCCCCTTCGACCGTCCGATGACCGTCTGAGCGCATGTGCCGGGGCGGGCTCCGGGACACCCCGGTGCCGGCACGTTGCCCCGTGCCCGGGGCATGGCTGCCCGCGGGGGCGGGGCAGGCCCGGAGGGTGGCGAGGGCGCCCCCGTCGAGCGCGGGGGCGCCTCGCGGGCAATTACGGTTTGCGGGCCACCGCTCCGTAGCCGGGGATGATGCCGTCACCCTGGCCCGGGACCGGCTCACCCAGTTCCGGGTGCCACTCCTGGGGGACCTGGACACCGGGGGCGGCCAGGTCGAGGCCGTCGAAGAAGCGGGTGAACTCCTCTCGGGACCTCAGGGCGAGGGTGACGCCCGCCGCCCTGAGTTTCTCGGTTGCCGCCGCCGACTCCTCGGGAGTGAAGTCGGACGTCGCGTGGGTGATGACGAGGTGGCTGCCCGGGGGCAGTGCGTCCACCAGCCGCCTCACCAGCTCGTGCGCGCCGTCCTCGTCGGGAACGAAGTGCAGCAGCGCGATGAGCGACAGGGCGACCGGCTCGTTGAAGTCGAGGACCTTGCGCGCGCCCTCCAGGATGGCCTCCGGATCACGTACGTCCGCCTGGAGGTACTCGGTCACGCCCGCGTCCGTGCCCCGCAGCAGCGCCGCCGCGTGGGCCAGCACGATGGGGTCGTTGTCGCAGTACACGACGCGGGCGTCCGGCTGGATCTTCTGGGCCACCTGGTGCAGGTTGGGCTCGGTGGGGATACCGGTGCCGATGTCGAGGAACTGACGTACACCCTGGCCGGCCAGCCAGCGGGTGGCTCGCTGCATGAACGCACGGTTCACGCGCGCCATCACCGGCACTCGCGGATCGAGCGCCAGCATCTGCCGGCCCATGGCCTCGTCGACCGGGTAGTTGTCCTTGCCTCCGAGGTACCAGTCGTACATCCGCGCGGGGTGCGGCCTGCTCGTGTCGATCTCCACGGGGTGCTGCCCGGTCATGACGGACTCCATAAGTCTCTGCAAGCGTTAATGATCAAGTCGATGCCACGTCGGAAAGGGGACGAGCGCAAAGGTAGAGCGGACAACAAGGCTCAGGACAGCAGGAAATCCGCCTCTCCCGCCTTCGCTCCCTCGATGAAGGCCGTCATCTCGGCGGAGGTGTAGATGAGCGCGGGACCGTCCGGATCGGTGGACTGGCGTACGGCGATCCGGCCGTCGTCGAGCTTCATCGCCTCCAGGCAGTTCCCTCCGTTGCCGCCGCTCCACGGCTTGTGCCAGCCCTCGCTGCCCAGCTCCCGCGCGGGCATGCCGTTGTAGATCCGCTCGGTGCGGCCCCGCGACGGGGACAGGGATTTACGGGACTCCATGAGTTCCATTCACAGCTCCTTGCGGAGATCCCGGAGGATCTCCTTCGTGCGATGTGCCGTGGCGGCCTGCGCCGCCATGCGGTCCATGACTTCGAGGTGGGTCGCCACCTCGGTGCGCGCGTCCAGGTAGACGGCACCGGTCAGGTACTCGCTGTAGACCATGTCCGGAAGTTCGGGCACGGCGAATCGGAACAGCACGAACGGCCCGTATGTACCGGGGTGCGGTCCGCCGGCGAAGGTCGCGACCTGCAGTGTCACATTGGCCAGCTTCGTGGCCTCGAGCAACTTGTCGATCTGGGCTCGCATCACCTCCGGGCCGCCGACCTGGCGGCGGAGCACGGTCTCGTCCATCACGACCCACAGGCGGGGCGCGTCCTCACGAGTGAGCAGTTCCTGCCGTTGCATGCGCAGGTCGACGTGGCGCTCGATGTCCTCGGGCCGGGTCTGCCCTATGGCACCGGAGCGCAGCACGCCGCGCGCGTAGTCCTCGGTCTGGAGCACTCCGGGGACGAAATGGGGTTCGTAACTGCGGATGAGGGAGGCGGCGCCCTCCAGGCTGACGTACATCGAGAACCAGCCGGGCAGGATGTCGTGGAAGCGCTGCCACCAGCCGGGGCGGTTGGCGTCCTCCGCCAGTTGCACGAAGGCCTCGGCCTCGTCGTCGGAGACGCCGTACGCCTTCAGCAGGAGCTGGAGATACGGGATTTTCAGCCCGACCTCGGCCATCTCCATGCGGCGCACGGTGGCGGGGGCGACCCGGAGGACACGGGCGGCCTCCTCGCGCTTGAGTCCCGCGCGTTCGCGCAGGTCCAGCAGGCGCCGGCCGAGGACGACCTGGCCGACCGTCGGCGCGGACCGGGGTTCGCTCACACTCCACCTCCCTCGAACAAATCCTGACAGCCCGGCGGCGCCATTCGAAGATCGTTTCGAAGACTCTTACGATTCGAACTTTCGTTCGAACCTGGCTTCGGGCGATCCCAACTGGCGCCGCGCGAGATGCTGTTGCGAGCAGTGTGCCACGGCCGTGCAGACCGTCACACAGCACTCTGCATTTTTCAGAGTGACACTTGCCAAGTGTTCACGGCGGGGCGATAGTGGCAAGCGTGATTCCGTCCGCGCCCTTAGGAACAGACGCCGCCGCAGGATCCGTCGGCCTCGGCGCCGCCTCGGTACCCGCCCCTTCCGGGGCCGCAGCCGAGCGCCGGTTCCGTTTCGAACTGACCGCCCATCCGGGTTCCCCGGCTCAGGCGAGACGCCTGACGAGGGCACGGCTGACCGGCTGGTCGGTGTGCGAGGACACCTGCGACACGGCGGAACTGGTCGTCTCCGAACTCGTCACCAACGCCATCGTGCACACCGCGAGCAGCCACATCGTCTGCGAGCTGCACGACGGCGGCGACGTGGTGCGCATAGCCGTGCGGGACGAGGGCTGCGCACCGGACAGGCCCCGGGCGAACATCCGGCAGCGGCCCGAGGACGAGCACGGGAGGGGACTGCTTCTGGTCGACGCCCTGTGTCACTCCTGGGGCGCCCACGAGCACGGTCCCGGGCTGCTGGTCTGGGCCGATCTCCCCCACAAGGCGGACACCCCGCGCGACCCCGCCGAGCCCCGCAACGACCTGGGCTGGGGCGCCCGCCCGAAGCCCGGTTCATCCGACGGCCCGGACAACGGCGACGGCGAGGGCGACACCGACGAGGCCGCCCACCGGGACGGAGGGCCGGCGTGACGAGCGCGACCGGCACCCGTGTGCTGAC
This sequence comes from Streptomyces sp. NPDC086080, assembly GCF_044540255.1. Taxonomy (NCBI): domain Bacteria; kingdom Bacillati; phylum Actinomycetota; class Actinomycetes; order Kitasatosporales; family Streptomycetaceae; genus Streptomyces; species Streptomyces sp. NPDC086080. The sequence continues at coordinate 184,744 of NZ_JBITRU010000003.1, read as the reverse complement.
CCTGGACTCGCTGGTCGGCCTCCGGCGCGGACGGGACCCCCGAGCCGTCTCCCGGCGTCTGCAGGTCCCCGAGGGCATGACGGCCCCCATGGGCTGTGACGCCGTGGCGGTACCCGCCCGCTTCGGCCCGCTGGTGCTGCCCCGGCTGCCCCGGGTCGGGTGCGTCTACGCCGATGAGGCGCACTGGTGGTGGCTGGTCCCGTCCGACTCCGACTACGCCCTGGAGTGGCCCGCCCCCGCGCACTACGCGGCCGGCGCAGTGCTTCCCGACGCGGAGGCACCCGGTCTTCCCGGTCTGATCCACCGCCCCGACGGCACGCTCCCCTACACGCCGCCGATACCGCTCTATCTGGCCGTCTGCCGTCTGACGGGAACCGCCCCCGCCTGGTCCCGCCCGGTCACCGCGTAACAGCCCGTCACCAGGCTCCCCGGGGCACGGGCGCCCTCCGGCATCCGCTCACGCCGTCACATCACCGCCACCGTCCGCGCGGACGATCACCAGGAACATGTCGGTCGCGAGGTCCATGACAACCTCGGCGGGCAGGCCCTCCAGGCGCCGCGCATGCGCGAACTCCTCCGCCGGCCACGAGCCGCGCGGCCCACCTGCGGGAAAGCGTTCGAGCACAGTTCGCCCGTTCACCCTGCCACCTCCATGTCACGCTGTACTCGTAGAGTTAAACGCCAACCATGGGGTGAACACCTCGTTCAGTGACGGTACTGAGACGTAGTTGACATCCGTTCACCGCCAAGTGTGAGCGGGCTCTCGACTTTACGGAGTAACCCGTCACCTTCCGTAGCGGTGCTCGCACGCGTGGTATCGGCCGACCGGGCACTCACCGTGGCGCCGGTGGTACGCGAGGCACCCGGTCCTCGTGGCACGACCACGTCCTTGATCGTCGTGCGTGCGGACGGCGCGTGCGGTGATGATGAGCCCGGCGGGACTCTCCACCGCAGAAGGCGTCATCACGTCGACGTACGACGCGTTCCTGACCGGGGGTGAGCCGAGCCGTGACATCCCGTCGCGGCTCTGTCGCGGGGCGGGCCGGGCACGCACCCTGGCCTCACCACGAACCCGCCCACGGCTGAAAGGGGCCCGCGATGCTCCTCGGCACCTGGAATCTGGAGAACCTCTACCGGCCCGGCGGCCCCTTCGGTCCCGGGGACGAGGCCGCGTACGAGTCGAAACTGGCGGCGCTCGCCGCCGTGATCACGGAGCTCGATCCGGAGCTGCTCGGCGTGCAGGAGGTCGGCGACCCCAGCGCACTGGAAGACCTGGCCAGGATGCTGGACGACGCCTGGCACATCGCCCTCTCGGAGCACCCCGACGGCCGGGGCATACGGGTCGGCTTCCTGAGCCGCAGGGAGCTGACGGTGGTCGCAGACACCGCGGCGTTCCCGGCGAAGCTGCGCCCGGTGCAGGCGGACGACGCGGGACCGACCGCCGGTGCGGCGGGCCGGGGCTTCCTCGCCGTGGAGGTCGCCGGCGAGCAGGGGCCGTTGCGGGTGGCGGTGTGTCATCTCAAGTCGAAGCTGCTGTCGTATCCGAACGGCCGCTTCCATCCGCGGGACGAGGGTGAGCGGGCTCGTTACGGCGCCTACGCCCTGTACCGGCGGGCGGCGGAGGCGGCGACGCTGCGCGCCCTCGCGGACGAGTTGCTCGACGGCGACGGACGGGACCGGGACGTGGCGGTGCTCGGCGATCTCAACGACGAGGTGCAGGCGGCGACCACACAGATCCTGCTCGGCCCGCCGGGATCGGAGATCGGCACGCCGGGTTACGACCGCCCCGACAACGGCGACGCGGCCCGGCTGTGGGACGTGGCCCCGCTCATCCCGGCAGCCCAGCGCTACTCCCGGGTCAATGCCGGACGCCGGGAGCTGATCGACCATGTGCTGCTCAGTCATCGTCTGGTGCGGCGGGTGGCGGAGGCGGGTACGGGGCTGCCGGACGAGGGGGCGCCGCGACTGCCGTCGGTCGGGCCGGACCCCGCGGAGCGGCGTGGGGCGGCGGGATCGGACCACGCGCCGGTATGGGTACGGGTGGCCTGACCGGCCGGGTGCAACCGCCCTGCCCGGGCACCGGCGACCCGAGCCCGGCACCCGGACCGACGCCCCAGGCCCGGCGACCCGAGCCCGGCACCCGGACCGACGCCCCAGGCCCGGCGACCCGAGACCTGCCGAGGCCATCCGACGCCTCGCCATGTCCGGCACCCGGATCTGGCGGGCTGAGACCGGCCCCCAGACCAGCACCCCAAGCTCCACGGCCCAGGACCCGGCCGAAGCCACCCGGTCGCCGCCAGGTCCGGCCCCCAAAGCCCGGTGGCCCAAAGCCCGGTGGCCCAAGACCCGGTGACCCAGGACCCGGTGACCCAGGACCGGCCGAAGCCATCCGGTCGCCCGCCGGTCCGGCACCCCGAGCCCGGCGATCCAGGACCGGCACCCCGAGCCCGGCGGCCCGGCCGAAGTCATCCCGCGGTCAGCAGGTCCGGCACCCGGAGCCGCACACGGCCGTGGCGCCGGGTGAGTTCGTCCCGCAGCCCCGCGAGTCGTGCCACATGCCGGGGATCGATCCGGCCGGTGTCGTCAAGGTGGACGGCACAGGCGGTGGTGGTGTCGACGAACAGTTCGAGGGTGGCGGCGATCTCGTCGGCGCCGTGCGCGTGCCGGGCGAGCGTGGGCAGTTCGGCGGAGGCGAGGGCGATGGCCGTACGGGCTTCCGCGAGGGTGCGGTAGGCCTCGCGGCGCAGCGCCCAGCGGGTCTCGCGGTCACCGGACGCGCCGAGCACGTGGTCGAGGTAGGTCTGTGCGGCGGCGCCCGCTTCGGCGAGTCTGGCGCGGATGGCGTCGCCGCGCTGTCCCGGCATCGGCAGATGGCCGACGACCAGGATGACGGCGCAGGCCAGCAGCGTCTCGCCGATGCGGGCGGTCGATGCCTGGGGTTCGCCGCCGGCCATGACCAGGGCGAGGACGAGCACGGTGACGACGGCGGTCTGCGCCGCGAAGTGCCGGGCGGCCACCGGGAGCAGCGCCCCGCTGACCACGACCAGCGCGACGAGCCCTTCCGGACGGGGCAGCAGCGCGGCGAACCCGGCGAACAGCAGCGCCCCGAGGACGGTTCCGGCGGCCCGGGACAGCACCCGGGAGGCGAGCGGCCCGAGGTCCGGCTTGACGAGGAAGACGGCGGTGGCGGGCAGCCAGTACCAGTGTTCGTGCTGCCCGTACCAGCGGGAGTGATGGAGCGCCTGGGCCAGGGCGGCGCTCACGCCGAAGCTCAGGGCGACCCGCATGCCGTACTCACGCCCGCGGGCGCCCAGAACGGTCTTCAGCCGGACGGCCCGGGACCGCTTCCGGCTGTGCAGGTCGCCGCCCTCGCCCCGGTCGAAGGCCTCCGCGGCACGCAGCAGGGCGTCGTCGAGGGCACGCAGTGCGGGGACGGTCCGGGAGGGGGCGGGCAGCGGTCCGGTGGGGGTGCCGGCGCGTACGGCGACGGCCAGGCGGCGGGGTCCTTCGGAGGCGCGGGCCGGCACGGGGTCCCCCGCCCATGCCAGTGCGGTCGCGGCCTCGGCGAGCGGGAGGGCGGCGGCGTACCGGGCGTGCAGCCGGCGTTCCGTGGCGGAGGAGGCGTACCGCCGCAGCCGGGGCCCGGCGAGGGCGTCCTGCGCCTGGTCGAGGGTGGCGGTGAGTGCGGCGCGGCGTGCCGTGGCGGTGTCCGTACCGGCGGCGTCGAGGAGCGCGGCGATGGCCTCGTACACCCCGGCGACGGCGGCCCGCTCGCCGTCGAACCGGAAGTCGAGCCGGAAGTCGAGCCGGGCGCCGGACCGGAGGTTCCTGGCCGACGCTCCCGGCATCGCGAGCCGCAGAAGCAGCAGCCACCCGGCCCCGGCGAGGAAGGCGAGCGCCCGCTGCCATCCCGTTTCGGGCAGCGGCATGCCGGCCCCGACGGCGGCACCGACCAGCAACTGCGTACCGGCGGAGGAGCCCACCGGTCCCGGCGCGCTGACGGCTCCGGCGAGCAGCCCGAGTGCGGTCAGCATCAGGGTGAGCGGCACGGCGGAAAGGTGATCGCCGGCGTACGTCCCGAGGAGCAGCCCGGCCGCTCCCGCGAGCGCGGGCCCGCCGATCCGTCCGACCGAGGCGCGACGGCTGCCGGGCCGGTCGTTGATCCCGGCGAACATGGCACCGATGGCCGCGACCACCCCCACGGTGGGCCGCCCGGCGAGAACGGCGGCGAGCAGCAGGGGGCCACCACCGAGCGCGCCTCGGGTGACCGCGCTCCATGGGACGGGTCCACGCTGAGCGCGGAGGGCATGGGCGAGCCATGGAGGTGGCGCGGGGCGGGTCACGGGGCTCCAGTCGACGTGTCGGGAGGGTGCTCGCGGGCGACGGTGACCGGGCCGAGGGACGTGTGATCTCCACGGTAAGCGGGGGCGTGGCAGGAAAGCGAACGGCCGTGTTTCCGGGACATGACGAGAGACATGGCGAGGGACATGGCGATGCCGCCCGCGAGGCGCACTCCCCCGGCCACGGCAGTGCCCCGGGTCCGGGATCAGCGGTCGCGGGGCTCACCCTCGCGCTTCGCTCCACGCGGTCTGCCGGGCGGAGCGAACCCGGCGGACTCCGCCCACGCCCGCGGCACGGGGCCGGCCATGGGATCGGTCACGGCCTTCGCGTCCCGCGATTGGGCTGTTGGAAGGAATTACGCCGCCCCGCGCGCCCGAGCACCCGGTTCGATCTACGCTGCCGTGAGGGGGAGGAAAGGCCCACGCCATTCCTGCCGAGGAGATTCGATGGCTGAACGCGTTACAGCTCCACCGCGTCGTCGGGGTTATAAAGAAGGTCTCGGCGGTGAGATGCTGGCAGAATTCCTGGGAACATTCGTCCTGCTTCTCCTGGGCGCGGGATCGGTGGCTGTCGCCGTCGTCGGTCTGCCCGGTTCGGGGCGACAATTCGTGGAGTTCGGGCCGGCCAACTGGCTCATCATCGCATGGGGCTGGGGTCTCGCCGTCGTCTTCGGCGTCTATGTGGCAGGCGGCATCAGCGGCGCCCACATCAATCCCGCGGTGACCCTTGCCTTCGCCGTACGCAGGGACTTCCCCTGGCGCAAGGTCCTGCCGTACTGGCTGTCCCAGGTCGTCGGAGCCTTCGTCGGCGCCGCGCTCGTCTATGCCTGCTACCGGTGGGCCATCGACGCGGCCGACGCCAAAGCGGGACTCCCACGGGACGAATCGCTGGGTACGTACTCCATCTTCGCCACATTCCCCGCCGAATACTTCGGTGATTCCTGGTGGGGTCCTCTGCTCGACCAGATCGTGGGAACCGGAATTCTCCTGCTGCTCGTCTGCTCCCTCATCGACCTGCGCAACGTGGCTCCCCTGTCGAATCTCCACCCGTTCCTCATCGGCCTGGTGGTCGTGGCCATCGGTCTGACATTCGGCACCAATGCCGGATACGCCATCAATCCCGCACGAGATTTCGGGCCCCGGCTGTTCACGTATTTCGAGGGATGGGGCTCGATCGCCCTGCCGGGGTCATTCGGGTGGTTCAGCGGCTACTGGTGGATCCCCATTGCCGGCCCGCTGATCGGTGGGATCGCGGGCGTCCTCGTATACGACCTGATCATCAAGCCGGTGATCGATGCCAGGGCAGGGGCGCAGGAGGAGGGCCCGGCCACCGAGGAACCGTAGAAGATCCCCAGGCTCTGTCGTCACACCAGGAGAGGTGGCAGTGATGCCCGAATTCGTCGGCGCGGTGGACCAGGGGACCACCAGCACCCGCTTCATGATCTTCGACCACGCGGGAAACGAGGTGGCCAAGCACCAGCTCGAGCACCAGCAGATCCTGCCGCGGTCCGGCTGGGTCGAGCACGACCCGGTGGAGATCTGGGAGCGCACCAACACGGTGATCCAGAACGCCCTGCGCGACGGGGGCCTGTCGGCCACCGATCTGCGGACCATCGGCATCACCAACCAGCGTGAGACGACCGTGGTCTGGGACCCGCGCACCGGCCGCCCGTACTACAACGCGATCGTCTGGCAGGACACCCGCACCGACCGTATCGCCACCGCCCTCGAACGCGACGGCCACGGCGACGTCATCCGCCACAAGGCGGGGCTGCCGCCGGCCACGTACTTCTCCGGCGGCAAGATCAAGTGGCTGCTGGAGAACGTCGACGGGCTGCGCGAGGCCGCCGAGGCGGGCCACGCCCTGTTCGGCAACACCGATGCCTGGGTGCTGTGGAACCTCACCGGCGGGCCCAACGGCGGTGTGCACGCCACGGACGTGACCAACGCCAGCCGCACCATGCTCATGAACCTCGAGACCCTGGACTGGGACGACGAGCTGCTGGGCATCTTCGGCATCCCCCGCTCCATGCTGCCGGAGATCCACGCCTCGTCCGACGCCGAGGCGTACGGCCACGCCCGCACCTCCCGGCCGCTGAGCGCCGCCATCCCGATCACCGGGATGCTCGGTGACCAGCATGCCGCGACCGTGGGCCAGGTCTGCTTCTCCCCCGGTGAAGCCAAGAACACCTACGGCACCGGCAACTTCCTGGTGCTCAACACCGGCGAGGAGCTGGTGCGCTCCCGCAGCGGACTGCTGACGACGGTGGCGTACCAGTTCGCGGGCAGCCCCGCGATCTACGCCCTGGAGGGCTCCATCGCCGTCACCGGCGCGGCCGTGCAGTGGCTGCGCGACCAGCTGAAGATCATCGGGAGTGCGCCGGACAGCGAGCAGCTGGCGCGCACGGTGGAGGACAACGGCGGAATGTACTTCGTGCCGGCCTTCTCCGGTCTGTTCGCGCCCTACTGGCGGTCCGACGCCCGCGGCGCCATGGTGGGCCTGGCCCGGTACAACACCGGGGGCCACATCGCGCGGGCCACGCTGGAGGCGATCTGCTACCAGAGCCGTGATGTGGTCGAGGCCATGGAGCAGGACTCGGGCGTGCATCTGGACGTGCTCAAGGTCGACGGCGGCGTCACCGCGAACGACCTGTGCATGCAGATCCAGGCCGATGTGCTGGGCGTACCGGTCAGCCGTCCCGTGGTCGCCGAGACCACCGCGCTGGGCGCCGCCTACGCCGCCGGGCTCGCCGTCGGCTTCTGGCGGGACACCGACGAACTGCGCACTCACTGGCAGGAGTCGAAGCGCTGGACCCCCGAGTGGAGCGAGGAGCGGCGCCGGGAGGGCTACCAGGACTGGAAACGGGCGGTGGAGCGCACGCTGGACTGGGTCAAGGTCAGCGACGACTGAGCGACGACTGACGGGACGGTCAGCGGTCAGCGGTCAGCTGTCAGCGGTCGGCGATGTCCTCGCGGAGGCCGTCGGAGAACTCCCACCACGACAAGGGCAGCCAGTCGCCGTTCACGAAGCCGTCTACCGTCGCGCCGCGACCACGGACCGTCACCGTCGTGCCCGGCGGATAGGTGGTGCCGGACAGCCCGGGCACCGGGACAAGCAGGGTTCCCAGCCGCTGCGCCGCCATCTCGACCCCTCTCCGTTCTCGTCGGTTCGTGTCTGTACGCGTCCGCGCGTCTGACACGCGGGGGTGTGCGTCGTCCTCGCCGGACGACCTGTGTGCGGACATTACCGGCTTGCCCCGTCGGACAGACCGGAGAATCATGAGATATCGGTCACGCGGAACATCAGGGCGGGGCGCGCCACCGGACCCATGCATGCCATCGAGTGGAGGTCACAGCCATGAAGGCCGTCGTGTACAAGGGACCGTTCGAGGTCGCGGTCGAAGACGTCGACAATCCCACCATCCAGCATCCGAACGACGTGATCGTACGCGTCACCTCGACCGCGATATGCGGCTCGGACCTGCACATGTACGAGGGCCGTACCGCCGCCGAGCCCGGCATCACCTTCGGCCACGAGAACATGGGAACCATCGCGGAGGTCGGCTCGGGCGTCACCTCGCTCAAGGAGGGCGACCGTGTGGTCATGCCCTTCAACGTCGCCTGCGGTTTCTGCACCAACTGCGTGGAGGGGTTCACCGGTTACTGTCTGACCGTCAACCCCGGTTTCCCGGGCGGCGCCTACGGCTATGTGGCCATGGGCCCGTGGAAGGGCGGCCAGGCCGAGTACCTGCGCGTCCCCTACGCCGACTTCAACTGCCTGAAACTGCCGCCGGGAAAGGAACACGAGAACGACTTCATCCTGCTCGCCGACATCTTCCCGACGGGCTACCACGGCTGTGAACTCGCCCAGGTACGCCCCGGCGAGAGCGTCACGGTGTACGGCGCGGGCCCGGTCGGTCTCATGGCCGCCTACTCGGCGCTGCTGCGCGGCGCGAAGAAGGTGTTCGTCGTGGACCGGGTCCCCGAGCGGCTGCAGAAGGCCGAGGAGATCGGAGCGGTCCCGATCAACTTCGCCGAGGGCGACCCGGTCGAGCAGATCTACGAGCAGACCGAGGGCATGGGCACCGACAAGGGCGTCGACGCCGTCGGCTACCAGGCGTCGGCGGGCGGCACGGAAACGGACCGCGAGGAACCGGCGACGGTCCTGAACTCCCTGGTCCGCACGGTCCGGGCCACCGGGATGCTCGGCATTCCCGGGCTCTACGTCCCCTCCGACCCCGGAGCCCCCGACGAGCAGTCCAAGCAGGGCATGCTCCTCGTCGCGGTCGGCAAGCTCTTCGAGAAGGGCCTGAAGCTGGGCACGGGGCAGTGCAACGTGAAGCGCTACAACCGGCAGCTGCGCGACATGATCATCGAGGGGCGGGCCACACCCAGCTTCGTCGTCTCCCACGAACTGCCCCTGGACCAGGCCCCGTCGGCCTACGACAAGTTCGACAAGCGGATCGAGGGCTACACGAAGGTGGTACTGCACCCGTAGCACCGCCGCACAGGGCACCGCGGACGCGGACGTAATTCGGATGCGGGCGCGTTCCGCGCGGTGGACGATCGACGGCGTCGATCGTCCACCGCTTCAGGAGCCCTCGTGATCCAGCGCGTCACCGTGCCCTCGCTCTTCGCACCGCCCGCCTACTCCCACGCCTCCGTCGTCGAGGCCGGCACCAGGCTGGCGTTCCTCGCCGGTTCCGTCCCCCTGGACGCGGACGGGGAGCTGGTCGGCGAGGGGGATCCGGTGCGGCAGGCCCGGCAGGTGATCGCCAACCTCGAGGAACAGCTGCGGGCGGTGGGCAGCGGCCCGGAGCACGTCGTCACGACGGACGTGTACGTCGTGAGCGGTGAGCCCACCGTGCTCCACTCCGTCTGGGACGTCGTCGAGGCGTCCGGGCTGAGCGCGGGGCCCCACTCGTCGACCCTGATCGGGGTGGCGTGCCTCGGATACACCGGGCAGCTCGTGGAGATCACGGCGACGGCGGTCGTACCGGACCCGTCCGGCTCATGACGGCCGACGAGCGGGCGGTGGTCCTGCGCCGGGCCGTCGCCTCCGACGCCGGGGACGCGGCCGATGTCTGGCTCCGCTCCTTCGCCGCCGCGCTGCCGGGCGTGGTCCGGCCCCGGTCCGACGACGAGGTCCGGGAGTACTTCCGGCACGTTCTGGTACCCCTGCGGGAGACATGGGTGGCGGAGGCCGCGGGTGAGGGTGTCGTCGGTGTGCTGGTGCTGGCGGGTGAGGAGCTGGAGCAGCTGTACCTCGCCCCGGGGTGGCGCGGCCGTGGGGTCGGTGACCGGTTCCTCGCCCTGGCGAAGAAACGCAGCCCTGGCGGGCTGTTCCTGTGGACTTTCGAGGTCAACGCGCCCGCGCACCGCTTCTACGAGCGGCACGGCTTCACTGCCGTGGAGCGCACGGACGGCTCGGGCAACGAGGAGCGGGAGCCGGACGTGCGGTACGTGTGGCGGCCGTAGGACCTCTCGCCAGCGGTGAGGCGTCAGGTGTGCGGGGACGGACGCTTGGTGGGGGGAGGACGTCAGGTGGGGGGAGGACGTCAGGTGCGGGAGCGGGCGTACCGGTCCGTCGCCGCCACCAGCGCCGCGTCGCCGACCGCACCCGCGTCGTGGCCGGCCTCGTCCACGATCACCAGCTCGCTGTCCGGCCAGGCGTGGTGCAGCCGCCAGACGATGCCGAGAAGGTTGCCGAAGTCGAGGCTGCCCTGGACCAGCGTGCCGGGAACGCCCTTCAGGAGATGCGCGTCGCGCAGGACGACACCCTCGTCGGCGCCCTCCCGTGCGTCCTTTCCCTCGCCGAGGAAGTGGTCGTTGCCCCAGTAGTGGGTGACGGTACGGGCGAAGCCCAGACGGAACTCCGGGTCCCGGAAGCGTTCGACCGAACCGGGCGGGGCGGGGATGATCGCCGTCTCCCAGTCGGTCCAGGCCCGCGCGGCGCGTTCCCTGACCTCCGGGTCGGGCGACTCCAGCAGCCTGTTGTACGCCGCCGCCGGATTGCCGTCGCGTGCGTCGGCGGGCAGGGCGGCGAGGAACCGTTTGTGGGGCCCGGGGAAGATCGCCCCCAGCCCTCGGGTCAGCAGGGCCACTTCGGCGTTCGAACCCGTGGCGACGCCGGTGAGGACGAGTTCGGACACGATCCCCGGGTGGGTCTGCGCGTACCGGAGTCCCAGGACCGATCCCCACGACACGCCCCAGACGAGCCACCGCTCGATCCCCAGGTGGACACGCAGCAGTTCGAGGTCCGCCATGAGGTGGGCCGTCGTGTTGACGCTCATGTCGGTGGCGGGGTCGCTCGCCGGGGGCAGCGACCGTCCGGCGCCGCGCTGGTCGAGCATGACGATCCGATAGGCGGCCGGGTCGAAGTAGCGCCGGAGATTCGGACCGGCCGCGGAGCCGGGGCCACCGTGCAGCACCAGCGCGGGCTTGCCCCGCGGGTTCCCGCTGGTCTCCCAGTACACGCGGTTGCCGTCACCGACGTCGAGCATGCCGCGGTCGTACGGTTCGATCTCCGGGTATCTGCTCATCGGAGCACCGTAGCCCCATGGGCCGGGCCCGCTCATCCCCTTTGCGATGTGCCCGGTCCCGTTTCCGACGTGCCGAGTCCCGCCGCGGCCGCCGCCGTGCGCAGGGCCTCCCTGAGCATCGCGGGGGTGAGCCGGCCGGTGAAGGTGTTGCGTTGGCTGACGTGGAAGCAGCCGAGGAGGTGCAGAGCGGGGCCGTCGGGGGCGTCCAGAACGGTGTGGGCGCCGTGCGCGAAGGCCGGCCTGGGCCGGGGTACGGTCCAGCCCGCCTCGGCGAACGCGGGCAGCGCCGCCTGCCAGCCGAAGGCACCGAGGACGAGTGCGGCCCGGACCGTCGGCCGCAGCAGGTGCAGCTCCCGCACCAGCCAGGGCCGGCAGGTGTCCCGCTCCTCGGGGGTGGGCTTGTTGACGGGCGGGGCGCAGTGCACGGGCGAGGTGACGCGCACGCCGTACAGCTCCAGTCCGTCGTCGAGGTGGGTGGAGCTCGGCTGCGAGGCCAGCCCCACGTCGTACAGCGCCCGGTACAGCACGTCCCCGGAACGGTCGCCGGTGAACATCCGCCCCGTACGGTTCCCACCGTGTGCCGCGGGCGCCAGCCCGACGATCAGCAGCCGGGCGTCCGGCGGCCCGAAGCCGGGCACCGGCCTGCCCCAGTACGTCCAGTCCGCGAACGCGGCCCGTTTGGTACGGGCGACCTCCTCACGCCAGTCGACCAGCCGGGGGCAGGCACGGCAGCCGACGACGCGCTGATCGAGACGGGAGAGGCCGCTGGGGTCCATGGCTCCACGGTAGGCGCCGGCCCGGCCGGAGAAATGCCCGCGTCACCGGTCGGCTCCGGAGACTAAAGTCGGCACCATGGCTTCCGAGAGTGACGAGGACCCCAGGACCGCCGCTGCCGTGGCGGCCGCCGAGGCGGCCGGACCGGGGAGCGGTGGATCCGTGCGGATCGACAGCTGGATCTGGTCGGTACGGCTGGTCAAGACGCGGTCTCTCGGTGCCGCCGCCTGCCGGGGCGGACATGTCCGGGTGAACGGCGAGCGGGTGAAGCCCTCACACTCCGTCCGCGTCGGTGACGAGGTGCGGCTGCGGGCCGAGACCCGCGAGCGGATCGTCGTCGTCAAGCGGCTGATCCGCAAGCGGGTCGGCGCTCCGGTGGCCGTCCAGTGCTACGTCGACAACTCCCCGCCGCCCCCGCCCCGCGATGCGATCGCCCCGGCCGGAATCCGCGACCGGGGCACCGGCCGCCCGACCAAGCGCGACCGTCGCGAGATGGAACGCCTGCGCGGGCTGGGCGGACCGCTCGCTTCCGGCGGCCCCGCGGAGCCCGGCGGCCGCCGCGGCAGCGGTGGGCCGGCCTGACGCGTCGGACCCGATGGCCTGGGCGCCGGACGCTCGGTGATGCCGGGGCCTGTGGCGGAAGCGGTGGCCGGCGTGCGGGCGACAGGACCGGTGGTCGCCGGACGGCCGGTGGCCATGGCGGGACATCTTCGGCGGGACCACCGACGGTGGCAGCGCCTCGGCCGGGCCGCCACCGGTGACCGCGGGCCCCGCGGCGGACGACTCGGCACCCTGGGCCGCGCGCGACCGGACGGTCTCCGGCGGAACCAGGGATCGTGGCCGCGCCACTGACGAGGGCGGGCCGGGCCCGACCGTCCGGGCCCGGCCGTCCGGGGGCCGACCGCAGGTTCCGCGGCGGACCACGTGCTGACCCATCGGGCGCCACCGGACGGTGCCGGGGTAGTCCCCTCCGTCGCACGGCCGTGGCCGGACGGTGTCGGCGAGGGCGCGTATCCGTCCCGCGGGACCTCAGCTTCGGTGGCGCAGCCGCCGCAGCAGCTCCGTGTTCCGGTCCCGGCGGGCCCAGGCGATGAGGACGAGCGGCACGATCAGGATGACCGGTGTCGCCGCGTTCTCACCGTCGAACACCGTGATCTGCGTGACGAACGCGCCCACCATCAGCGCGGCGAGCCCCGTCGCCGCCGCCGACTGGAGCACCGGCACCAACAGGCCTATCGCTCCCGCGAGTTCGAGCACGCCGATGGCGTACATCCCCGTACTGCCCCAGCCCATCTCGTCGAAGGTCCCGACCGCCGAGGAGTGAGCGATCAGCTTGGGCAGCGCGCTGGCGACGGCGTAGAACAGGGCGAGCAGTATCCGCAGTCCGCGCAGGGCGACACGGGCACGCCGTCTGTGGGCGGACGCGGACTCGGACGCGGACGCGGCGACGGTCCGGGGAGAGGAAGCGGCGGCGGGCGGGGCGGGAGCGGTGGTCTCGGGCACGGGAGTCTCCTGGGGGATACGGTCCGTTCGCTGTCACAGGGGCAGACCGCTCGCCGCCCGTGAACTCATCGCTGCCCAAGGCGTTTTCCGCGCTCAGTTCCCGGCCGTCGGCACCACCCTCACCCATGTCCCGTCCGCCGTCAGATACCGGTCCACCCTCAGCCCCTCCTCCTCCAGTGCCTCCTCGAACTGCTGCGGGGTCAGGGGCCGGGCGCGGAACGTCTGTGTCCAGACCGCGTCCGGGAACACATACTCCGCGCGCACCGAGTCGGCCCCGTCGCCCACCGGCTCCGCCGACACGATCCGCAGGGTGCAGCCGGCCGGGTCGACCCGCTCGCGCGGCACGTCGGTGTGGTAGTCCTCGCCCTCCCGCTGGATCAGCACGCAGCCGCCCTCTGCCAGGTGCCGCGCACAGGTGCGCAGCAGGCCCCGCCGCACCTCGACGTCCCCCGCGTGCACCAGGAAGGACGCCAGCAGCACCACGTCGAACGTCTCACCGACGTCGAGGTCCTCTATGCGGCTGCGTATCGTCCGCGCCCCGCGCACGCGCTCCAGCATCTCCGCGGACTCGTCCACCGCGGTGACGTCGAATCCTCGCTCCAGCAGCGCGTGGGTCATCCGTCCCACGCCGCTGCCCAGCTCCAGCACCCGCGCTCCCGCCGGCACCGCGGCGGCGACGATGTCCGGCTCGTCCCCGACGGGGAGCCGGGAGTAAAGCTCCACCGCGCAGCCGTCCGGGGTGATCGCCCCGGGGCCCGTCCCCTCGTACCCGTCACGCATGCGCAGTTCCATGTCCGTCCAACGGACGACGTCCGCACGCCCGTTCCTACCCGCCGCAGGTTCACCCGTCCGAGTGAGTACCGGCCTTGTGCGCGAGGTGAACCGGGCCGATCCGGGCACTCGGACGGGGAGAACCGCGGCTCGCGGGCGGCATGGGTGGTGAGGACGATGCGTACGGGCAGTGAACCGGCGACCGCCCGCAGTGCGCTGCGGATGCGGTTCTGGCTGAGCATCTGGGGTGTGGTCTGGACGGTGGCCGGGACCGTGGCGTTCGCGCTCGCGGGACACCCCGGCTGGGCGGTGGCGTGCGGGGCGCTGTGGCTGCTCGTCACGGTCGACCTGATCGTCGTCGTCCGGCACATCCGTCAGGGGCCGCACTACCAGCCGGGCCCGGACGTCCCCCCGTACGAGCCGCCGAGGCCGCGGCCGTAGCGGCGGACCGTGCGCGCCGCCGTCACGCGTCGAAGCGGGCCGCCTTCAGGTACTCCGGGTTCGGGTCCAGGGCGGCCGCCAGCCGGAAGTGCCTCCTGGCCGGATGCGGACGGTTCTGCCGCTGATAGGTGCGGGCGAGCGCGAAGTGGGCGAAGGCGTTGTCCGGCTCGCGCTCCAGCACCAGGGAGAACTCCAGTTCGGCGGGCCGTAGCTGGGCCGCCGCGAAGAAGGCACGGGCACGCAGCAGCCGCGCGGCGGTGTTCTCCGGATGGACGTCGATCACGCCGTCCAGAAGCTTCACCGCGCCCTGCGGATCCCGGGAGGCGAGCAGTCGCTCGGCGGCACGGAAGTCGATGACATGGGTCTCCGGCGTACGTCCGGTCGGACCACTGATCTCGGGCACGGCGGAATCCTTCCCTTGCTCGACGGTGTGAACCACCCGCTGGAAGCCCTCTATTCCGGGCGGGGCGCCCGCGCCCGGCGGACCAGCTCGGCCCCGATGTCCTTGACGCGTCGTTCCAGCTCGCCGAGGGGTACGTCGTTGTCTATGACGATGTCGGCGATCGCCCGGCGCTGCTCGCGGGTCGCCTGGGCGGCCATCCGCGCGCGGGCGTCCTCCTCCGTCATGCCGCGCCGGCCCACGAGCCGGTCGAGCTGGGTCTCGGGGCTCGCGTCGACGACGATCACGAGATCGTAGAGGGGCGCGAGGCCGTTCTCGGTGAGCAGCGGGACGTCGTGGACGACGACGGCGTCCTCGGCGGCGGCCTCCTCCAGTTCGCGGGAGCGGGCGCCGACCAGGGGGTGGACGATCGAGTTGAGGACCGCCAGCTTCTCCGGGTCGGTGAAGACGATCGAGCCCAGTCGGGGCCGGTCGAGGGTGCCGTCCGCCGCCAGGACCTCCTCGCCGAAGGCGTCCACGACCGCGGCGAGACCCGGCGTGCCCGGTTCGACGACCTCACGGGCGATGCGGTCCGCGTCGATCAGTACGGCCCCGCACTCGGCGAGCAGCCGCGCCACCTCACTCTTGCCGGCCCCGATACCGCCGGTCAGACCCACTGTCAGCATGCACAGCAGCCTAGGGCCTGTCCGGCGGCAACCGTCGGGGAGGGCGTCGACGTGACACCGGCGACCGAGGACGGCGCCGGAAAGGCCGACGACGTCAGTGGTCGCCTTCCCGCTCCGCCAGGAAGCGCTCGAACTCGCGGCCGATCTCGTCCGCCGACGGGATCTCCGCCGGCTCGGCCAGCATGTTGCCCCGGGTCTCCGCGCCCGCTGCGGCGTCGTACTGGTGCTCGAGGCCCTGGACGAGGGCGGTGAGTTCGTCGTCGCCCTCCCGGATCTGGCGGTCGATCTCGGTCTGGGTGCGGTGCGCGTCGGTGCGCAGGGAGTGCGCGACCCCGGGCAGGACCAGGCCGGTGGCGGCCGTGACCGTCTCCAGGGCGGTCAGCGCCGCGTCCGGATAAGGGGAACGGGCGATGTAGTGCGGCACGTGCGCGGCGACCCCCAGGACGTCGTGTCCGGCCTGCATGAGCCGGTACTCGACCAGCGCCTCGGCGCTGCCGGGCACCTGCGCCTCGTCGAAGACGCTGCTGGTCACCGGGACGAGGTCGGTACGGTTGCCGTGCGGGGTGATACCGACGGGGCGGGTGTGCGGGACGCCCATGGGGATGCCGTGGAAGTTCACCGACAGGCGGACGCCCAGCCGCTCCACGATCTGCTGGACGGCCGCGGCGAAGCGCTCCCATTCGACGTCCGGCTCGGGACCGGACAGCAGCAGGAAGGGCGCCCCGGTGGCGTCCTGGACCAGACGCACCTCCAGCGCGGGCACCTCGTAGTCGGTCCAGCGGTCGCGGGTGAAGGTCAGCAGCGGGCGCCTGGCGCGGTAGTCGACGAGTCGGTCGTGGTCGAAGCGTGCGACGACCTGGTGGGGCAGCGAGCCGAGCAGCCGGTCGACGATCTGGTCCCCGGTCTCCCCCGCGTCGATGTATCCGTCGAAGTGGTAGAGCATGACAAGTCCGGCCGACTCCTGGGCCAGCGCCATGTCGACGACGCCGAGCCCCTTCGGCTCCCATGCGTACAAACCCTGCGGATCAAGCACAGTGACCGCTCCTCCTCGTGTCCCTAGACCACAACGTGGCCGCCGACACCGGAATTCCCGGGCACGAGCCCATCAGGGGCAACTTCTCGTTCAAGGGCGAGGGAACTCCCCCAGGGGCGCGGGGAACTGCGCGACAGGACCTCACCGGCTCGCAGCCGGTCCGCACGCCCGGAACCGGGACGGCACTGAGGGGCCGCACCTCGAAAGGTACGGCCCCTCAGTCAACGGCTAGGCCTCAGCGGAGAGCGTTCAGCTCTGCCCGCCCGCCAGCTTCTCGCGCAGCGCGGCCAGCGCCTCGTCCGAAGCCAGCGCGCCGGACTGGTCGCCGCCCTCGGAGGAGTACGAACCGCCACCACCGGACGCGGCCGGAGCCGCACCCGCGGTGTCGCCACCCTCGGCAGCGGCCTTCTCGTCCGCCTCGCGGGACTTGATGACCTGCGCCTGGTGCTGCTCGAAGCGGGACTGCGCCTCGGCGTACTGGGTCTCCCACGCCTCGCGCTGGGTCTCGTAGCCCTCGAGCCAGTCGTTGGTCTCGGGGTCGAAGCCCTCGGGGTAGATGTAGTTGCCCTGGTCGTCGTAGGACGCGGCCATGCCGTACAGGGTCGGGTCGAACTCGACCGCCGACGGGTCGGCACCGAAGGCCTCGTTGGCCTGCTTCAGCGAGAGGCTGATGCGACGGCGCTCGAGGTCGATGTCGATGACCTTGACGAAGATCTCGTCGTTGACCTGGACAACCTGCTCCGGGATCTCCACGTGGCGCTCGGCCAGCTCGGAGATGTGGACCAGACCCTCGATGCCCTCGTCCACGCGGACGAACGCACCGAACGGAACCAGCTTCGTGACCTTGCCGGGCACGACCTGGCCGATCTGGTGGGTGCGGGCGAACTGCTGCCACGGGTCTTCCTGGGTCGCCTTCAGCGACAGGGAGACGCGCTCGCGGTCCATGTCGACGTCGAGGACCTCGACCGTGACCTCCTGGCCGACCTCGACGACCTCGGAGGGGTGGTCGATGTGCTTCCAGGACAGCTCGGAGACGTGGACCAGACCGTCGACGCCACCCAGGTCCACGAAGGCACCGAAGTTGACGATCGAGGAGACGACGCCGGAACGGACCTGACCCTTCTGCAGGGTGGTGAGGAACGTCTGGCGGACCTCGGACTGGGTCTGCTCCAGCCAGGCACGGCGGGACAGGACCACGTTGTTGCGGTTCTTGTCCAGCTCGATGATCTTCGCCTCGAGCTCCTTGCCCACGTAGGGCTGGAGGTCGCGGACACGGCGCATCTCGACCAGGGAGGCCGGGAGGAAGCCGCGGAGGCCGATGTCGAGGATGAGACCACCCTTGACGACCTCGATGACGGTACCGGTGACGATGCCGTCCTCTTCCTTGATCTTCTCGATGGTGCCCCAGGCACGCTCGTACTGGGCGCGCTTCTTCGAGAGGATCAGGCGGCCTTCCTTGTCCTCCTTCTGGAGAACAAGGGCCTCGATCTCGTCACCGACGGCGACGACCTCGTTGGGGTCGACGTCGTGCTTGATCGAGAGCTCGCGGCTCGGGATGACACCTTCGGTCTTGTAACCGATGTCGAGCAGGACCTCGTCCCGGTCGACCTTCACGATGACGCCGTCGACGATGTCGCCGTCGTTGAAGTACTTGATCGTCTCGTCGATCGCGGCGAGGAATGCTTCCTCGTTACCGATGTCGTTGACCGCAACCTGCGGGGTGGTGGCGGTGGTCTCGGTGCTGCTCGTCATGTGGGAAAGGGCTCCGGTACGGACATTGAAGTCGTAGGTACTGCTACGCCGGAGCCCGTTTCGCTCTGCAGAAGCCGGACAGCCAAGGAAGCGCCCCACCAGATACTGGCGACGACGCCTCGAGAACCGAGGGGACATACAACAGATGCGAGCGCAGCCTGCTACG
Source organism: Streptomyces sp. NPDC086080 (assembly GCF_044540255.1). NCBI lineage: Bacteria > Bacillati > Actinomycetota > Actinomycetes > Kitasatosporales > Streptomycetaceae > Streptomyces > Streptomyces sp. NPDC086080. The sequence goes on along the minus strand of NZ_JBITRU010000003.1, from coordinate 166,357 downwards.
TCTGAGGCGCGCAAGCTCGCAGCGCAACTTGTAGCATACGGGGGCAGCCGGGCAGGGTCAATGTGCGAAGCCGCCCACCCGGGGAGGATCGCCGCATAACCGGCACAAGTCCCATCATCCGAGGCCACGCAGGGGCTGTGAACCCGCCTCTGCGCGACACGCCGGAGTCCGGTTGGACGGAAGAGTACGACGAGGGAGCAGATCATCCAAGAGCCCGTAGCACCCGAACCGGAGGCGACCCGGCGGGAGGCCGACGTCGCGGAGAGCACACGCGCCAACCGGGGCTGGTGGGACCGCAACGCGGACGAGTACCAGACCGAGCACGGCACCTTCCTCGGCGACGACCGCTTCGTGTGGGGTCCCGAGGGTCTGGACGAGGTGGAGGCGGAGCTGCTCGGCCCGCCGGAGGAGCTGAAGGGACGGGACGTCCTGGAGCTGGGCGCCGGCGCGGCGCAGTGCTCGCGCTGGCTGGCCGCCCAGGGGGCGCGTCCGGTGGCCCTGGACATCTCGCACCGGCAGTTGCAGCACGCGCTGCGGATCGGCGGGCCGGTCCCGCTGGTGTGCGCCGACGCGGGCGCGCTGCCGTTCGCCGACGGCTCCTTCGACCTGGCCTGCTCGGCGTACGGGGCGCTGCCCTTCGTCGCCGATCCGCGGCTGGTGCTGGGCGAGGTGCGCCGGGTGCTGCGGCCCGGGGGCCGGCTGGTGTTCTCCGTGACGCATCCGATCCGCTGGGCGTTCCCCGACGAGCCGGGCCCGGAGGGACTGAGCGTCTCCGGGTCGTACTTCGACCGCACGCCGTACGTCGAGCAGGACGAGGACGGCCGCGCGGTGTACGTCGAGCACCACAGGACGCTCGGGGACCGGGTGCGTGATGTCGTCGCCTCCGGGTTCCGGCTGGTGGACCTGGTGGAGCCGGAGTGGCCGGCCTGGAACACCTCCGAGTGGGGTGGCTGGTCCCCGCTGCGCGGGAATCTGATCCCGGGGACGGCGATCTTCGTGTGCGTACGGGACTGAGTGCGTGATCCGTCACGACGCGCTGGACGCCCTTCCCGTACGCGAGGCCCTGCCGGGGCTGACCGACGCGCTCGACGCGCACGGCACCGCCGTGCTGGTGGCACCGCCCGGGACCGGTAAGACCACGCTGGTGCCCCTGGCGCTGGCGGGGCTGCTCGGCGCGGGCCCCGCGCGGCGGGTGGTGGTCGCCGAGCCGCGGCGGATCGCCGCCCGCGCGGCGGCACGGCGGATGGCGTGGCTGCTGGGTGAGCGGGTCGGCGAGTCGGTCGGTTTCACCGTGCGCGGGGAACGGGCGGTCGGTCGGCACACGCGCGTGGAGGTCGTCACGACCGGTGTGCTCGTGCAGCGGTTGCAGCACGACCAGGAGCTGGCCGGGGTGGACGTGGTGGTGCTCGACGAGTGCCACGAGCGGCATCTGGACGCGGACACGGCGGCGGCGTTCCTGTGGGACGTGCGCGAGACGCTCCGGCCGGAGCTGCGGCTGGTGGCCGCCTCGGCGACGACGGACGCGGAGGGCTGGGCGCGGTTGCTGGGCGGCGCGCCGGTGGTCGAGGCGCGCGGTGCCGCGTACCCGGTGGAGGTGGTCTGGGCGCCCCCCGTGCGTGCGGTACGGCCGCCGCACGGCATGCGGGTCGACCCGGTGCTGCTGACGCATGTGGCGTCGGTGGTGCGCAGGGCTCTGGCCGAGCGGGACGGGGACGTGCTGGCGTTCCTGCCCGGCGTGGGCGAGATCGCGCGGGTGGCCGGACAGCTCGCGGATCTGGCCGGCGTGGAGCTGCTCCAGGTGCACGGGCGGGCGCCGGCCGCCGTGCAGGACGCGGTACTGGCGCCCGGGGAGCGGCGCCGGGTGGTGCTGGCGACGTCGGTGGCGGAGTCGTCACTGACGGTTCCCGGGGTGCGGGTGGTCGTGGACGCGGGGCTCGCACGGGAGCCGCGGGTCGACCACGCGCGGGGGCTGAGCGCGCTGGCGACGGTGCGGGCCTCCCGCGCGGCGGGGCGGCAGCGGGCGGGGCGGGCCGGGCGTGAGGCACCGGGTGCGGTGTACCGCTGCTGGGCGGAGGCGGAGGACGCGCGGCTGCCGCGGTTCCCCTCCCCCGAGATCAAGGTGGCCGACCTGACGGCGTTCGCGCTCCAGGCGGCCTGCTGGGGCGATCCGGACGCCTCGGGGCTGGCGCTGCTGGATCCCCCGCCGGGCGGGGCGATGGCGGCGGCCCGCTCCGTCCTGACGGCGATCGGGGCGGTGGGCCCGGACGGGCGTGCCACGGAGCGCGGTACCCGGTTGTCGCGCCTGGGACTGCATCCCCGGCTGGGGCGGGCGCTGCTGGACGCGGCGCCGGTGGTCGGCGCGGGCCTCGCGGCCGAGGTGGTCGCCCTGATCGGCGAGGAGCCACCGCGCGGCTACGGCGACGACCTGGCCGGCGCGCTGCGCACCGCTCGGCACGGCGGCGACGCGTACGCCGCCCGCTGGCGCACAGAGGTCCGCCGGCTGCGCCGCCTCACCCCCGGGACCCCGGTCCGGCACCCCGCACCGGACTCCCCACCCGATCGACTGCCCGGAACCGGCACCCGTGCCACCCACGTGCCCCCGCCCACCGCGCCCGCGGCACCGGACTCCCCGCCACGCCCCCAGGACGGCGCCGGACCCGCGCCGGGCACGCTGTCCGGGACGGAGGGCGTCCCTCACACCCGGACCACCGTCCGGACACCGGACTCCTCCCCGCGTCCGGACGACGGTGCCAGGCCCGAGGCGGGCCCGCAGTCCGGGGCGGAGGGCGGAAGCCGCGGCCGGACGGCGACGCCGGCATCGGGCTCCCCGCCGCACCCCCGGCACCGCTCCGAGCCCGCCACGGCCCAGAACACCGAGGACTCGGAACGACCACCCGCACCGGGCGCCGCACCATGCCCGGAGGACGGCGCGGGACCCGTGGTGGCGGGCTCGCCTGCCGGGGCGGAGGGCCGCGGCCGGGTGACGGCCCCGGCACCGGGCTCCCCGTCACGCCCGCAGGACGGTGACCGGGCCGAAGCGGGTCCGCCGTCCGAGGAGGGCGTGGGGCAGGGGGCGGGGTTCTCGCCGGGGGTGTCGGGCTCGGCGGCCGGTGAGGGATTCGAGGTCGGTGGGGAGGACGGGCGGGTCGGGGTGGTGGTCGCGCTCGCGTTTCCCGAGCGGGTGGCCCGGGTGGACGGCGGGGCCTATCTGATGGTGTCCGGGACACGGGCCGAGGTGGGGGCGGGCTCCGTGTTGCGGGGTGCGGAGTGGCTCGCCGTCGCCGTGGCCGACCGGCCGGTGGGACGCGGGCACGCGCGTGTGGGGCTCGGGGCGGTCGTCGACGAGCGGATCGCGCGGCAGGCGGCCGGCGTGCTGCTGGAGCACCGTGAGGAGGTGCGCTGGGCCGACGGGGACGTCGTCGCGCGGCGGGTCGAGCGGCTCGGGGCGGTGGAGCTGGCCGTACGGCCGTACACCGGCGCGGACCCCTCACGCGTCCGGGCCGCCCTGCTGGACGGACTGCGGCAGGAAGGGTTCGGGCTGCTGCGGTGGCCCGCCGGCGCCGCCGTACTGCGGCAGCGTCTGGCCTTTCTGCGCGGCCGGCTCGGCGAGCCGTGGCCCGATGTGTCCGACGAGGCGCTCCACACGCGTGTGGAGGAGTGGCTGGAGCCGGAGCTGAGCCGGGCCCGGCGGCGCGCCGACCTCGCCAGGATCGACGCCGGGCAGGCACTGGGGCGGCTGCTCCCCTGGGCCTCCGGAGAGGCCGCGCGCCTCGACGAGCTCGCGCCCGAACGGATCACCGTGCCCAGTGGCTCCGCGATCCGGATCGACTACTCCGACCCGCTGCGGCCGGTGCTCGCGGTGAAGCTCCAGGAGATGTTCGGGCTCCAGGAGTCGCCCCGGGTGGCCGGGGTGCCGCTGCTGGTTCATCTGCTGTCCCCGGCCGGGCGGCCGGCGGCCGTGACCGCCGATCTCGCCTCCTTCTGGCGGGACGGCTACAAGGGCGTACGGGCCGAGCTGCGCGGGCGGTATCCCAAGCATCCGTGGCCGGAGGATCCGGCTGGCGCCGAGCCGACCCGGCACACCAACGCGCGGCTCAGGCGGTGAGCCGCGCCGCTGCGGGCACGCGTGAGGGCGCCCCCTCCGTGGTGCGTGGGGGCGCCTTCGCGCGCGTGCCGTACCGTCCGGTTCCGTGCCGTGCCGTCAGGCGGTGGGGCTCGCCGACGGGGCCGGGGACGGCGCCTCGGTCTCCGTCGCCGCCGCCACGGTCAGTTCGACCGTGAGGGTCGCTCCGCCCGCGGTGGTGACGCGGAGCAGGAACGTGCCGGTGGTGTCGTCCGCGTACAGTTTCGGCAGCTTCAGCAGACCGTTCGCGTCGGTCCTGAGACCGCTCAGCGTGCGGACCGCCTTGCCGTCGGCGTCCTTGAAGTAGGGGCCCTTGTCGTTCTCGGCCGGGTCGTCGGCGGACCTGACCAGCGTGGCGGTGGCGGCGACCTTGTCGGCGACCGCCCCGTCGTAGGTGGCCTTCAGCTCGACCGGCTCGGCGAACTCGCCGCCCGGGGTGCAGGTCAGTGCCGCGTCGCCGGTACGGACGAGGGTGTCGGCGGCTCGTTCGGTGACCGTCGCCTTGTAGACGACGCCCGGTACCTCACGGCCCACGACGACGGCACGGACCGCGAACACGCCGGTCTTCTCCCCGGCCCGGAGCGCGGGCGCCACGGCCACGCCCGAGCTGTTGGTGACGACGGTGGCCACGCTCTCGCCGCCGGAGAAGGTGGCGTCGGTGTCGCCGAGGACGCTGAAGCGGATCCGCACCTTGGCCACCGCCTTGCCGGCTGCCGTCTCCGCGCGGGCACTGACCCTGTCGGTGAAGACGTCGCCGGCCATCGCGGTGAGCGTCGCGGAACCCGCGTCCTCCAGGTGGTCCACCGTGTCGGTCGGAGTCGGAGGGGTGGTGCTTGGCGGAGTGGTGGGCGGCGGAGTGGTGGGCGGCGGAGTGGTCGGGCTTCCGGAGCCGGGCGGCTTCGGACTCGGAGTCTGGCCGGAGCCGCCCGGCCTGGTGGGCTCGGGGTTGGGCTTCGGTGACGAGGTGACCGGTGCCTTCGGGGAGGGCGAGGGACGGGTCGTCGTGTCGTCGCTGCGTCCCCCGGGCAGGGCGCCGGTGCCGTCCGGAACCTCGTGGGTGCCCTTGCGGTAGTACTCCAGCCACGACAGGACGGTGTTCAGATAGTCCGTCGAGTTGTTGTAGCTGAGGATCGCCTTCCTGAGGTCGCCGCGGTCGGACAGGTCCCAGTCGAAGCGGCACAGGTAGTGACCGGCGGAGAGGGCGGCGTCGTAGATGTTGTTCGGGTCCTTGCGGCCGTCGGCGTTGCCGTCGCGGCCCGCCCAGTCCCAGGTGGAGGGGATGAACTGCATGGGGCCGACGGCCTGGTCGTAGGCGCTGTTGCCGTCGTAGGCGCCGTTGTCGGTGTCCTTGATGAGGGCGAAGCCGTTGCCGTCGAGCTGGGGGCCGAGGATCGGGGAGAGCGTGGTGCCGTCGGCGTCGACGTTTCCGCCGCGGGCCTGACCGGACTCCACTTTGCCGATGGCGGCCAGGAGTTGCCAGGGCAGGTGGCAGCCCGGCTTCTTCTCGCGCAGTGCGGCCTCGGCCTGCTTGTAGGCGTCGAGGACGGTCGCGGGTATGCCCGCCTCGGCCTCGCCCGAGGCGACCGTCTCCGTAGCGGAACTCGGTGAGGGATTCGGGCTGTTGAGCGGGGGCAGGTCCGTGTAGTACGGCGAGTTGCCGGTCGCGCTGCCGCCGTCGGCGGCCTCCTCGGGCGAGGGCGTGGCGTCGGAGGCGGACCGTCTGCCCTGGTCGTCGAGGGTCACACCCGGGGCCTGGGAGGCGGACAGGGCCGCCACCGCTGCCGCGGCCAAAGCGGTGGTCGCCGCTCCCTTGCGCAGCCGCCTGCCGAAATGCGCCGCCATAGAGTGAACCCCTCCCGAGGACGCTGTGGCGCCCGTCAACGTGTGCTGTGCCCGCCCTGTTGTGACGATCTCGCCGCCCCGCCGGTTGCGCGTACGGCCGTGCGGCATGGCGACCCTCGCGACCCTACGACAACTTCCTTTGCGCGGACACCTGTTCATGACCGATATTCACCGGTTGGCCACGTTCCCGCCGCGATCGGGCCAGGAGGGGAGTCCCGCATACTGGGGCCCACCGATCGACGGCCTCCGACGGGCCCGGTCAACACGTGCCGCGAGGAGCCGAGTTGCCGTTCACGCTGAGCCATGCGATGGCGGTGCTGCCGGCGGTGCGCGCCGACGGGAGCGGCCGGGGCACCCTGGTCCCCTCCGTACTCATCGCGGGCAGCTTCGCTCCCGACATGACCTATTACGCGGCGAGTGTCCTGTCGGGAGCCATGGAGTTCGGCGATGTGACGCATGCCTTCCGGGGTGTGTTCACGGTCGATGTGCTCATCGCCTGGGCACTGGTGGGGTTGTGGCTGCTGGTCCGCGAGCCGCTGGTGGCGCTGTTGCCGCGAGCACGGCAGGGGCGGGTGGCGACGCTGGCGCGCTGTGGTGCGCCGCGGGCGCGCGTGCGTTTGTCGCTGGTGGCGCGCTGGTACGTCTCCGCGGTGCTGGGGGCGCTGACGCATGTCGTCTGGGACGCGTTCACCCATCCCGACCGGTGGGGGATGCGGGTGTTTCCCGTACTGGGCGAGGAGATCGCGGGGTCGCCGCTGTACTGGTACCTGCAGTACGGCGGTTCAGCGGTGGCGGCGGTCGTGGTCGCGTCGTTCGTCGCGCGGGCGCTGCGCCGGGTGGTGCCCGGGGGTGCCGGGGCGGCGGGACCGGCGGGGGTGCCGGTCCTCTCGGCCTCCGACCGGTGGGGGGCCGTCGCGCTGCTGGGCGGGTGTGCGCTGGGGGGTGCGGTGCAGCGGGCCTCGCGGTGGTGGGCCTACTGGGGCGCGGCCGCGAAGCCCTGGGAACTGATCCCCACGGTGTGCTTCGGCGCGGGCGCGGGACTGGTCCTCGCTCTTCCGCTGTACGCCCTGGCCGTCAGGGCGTGGCGTCCGGCCGGCCGGGCCACGGCGGGCCCTGCGGACGGCGGTACGCGGCGGCCGGACCGTACGGTCGCACGCTGAGGGTGTCGCTCGCGGCGACGAACACGGTGACGGTACGGACGGGGCGGGGCCGGGACAGCAGGGTGACCACGAGGGTAAGACGGGCGCGGGCCAGTTCGGCCCACAGCCTCCAGGGTGCCCGCTCGCCGGTGGAGGTGCGGTCGTCCGGCCGGCGGCCGGCGGTGAGGCGGCGGCCGAGGTCCGCGGTGGCGTGGCGCAGCGCGGTCGTGAGGGTGACGGGGATGCGGGCGGTACTTGCGGCGGCCGCGAAGACCGGAGCCGGCGGAAACGCCTTGAGAGGGGGTCCGTCGGCGTCGGCCCGCGGGGGTGCCGCTGTGCGATGCAGCATGCGTATACCCATGCGTCGCATCCTGTCGGCCGCCCCGGCCGACGGCGTCTCCGCGGGGGCCACGCGAGTGACGTTCCCTCCGGGGGGGTTCGACGGGGGGCACCCTTGCCCGGGGGGCGACACCACGCGAGAGCCGCCCCGGCCGACGGCATCCCCGCAAGGGCCACGCGAGTGACGTTCCCTCCGGGGGGTTCGACGGAGGGGGACCCTTGCCGGGGGGCGACACCGCGCGGGCCCGGCCCCGGCGCGGGCACTGCCGTGCCGGGGCCTTGGTCCGGCGTGTCGACCGTCAGGCTGCGACGGAAGCGGTCCGTCGGGGGCCGCGGCAGCCGCCCGTCTGGCCCGGCGTGCATCCCGGGCCCGGCCGTCGATGTCGACTGTGCGCAGGGAAGCGGAGGGCGATGTCGGCGACCGGGCGCGGCGCCCAGGCGTATCGCTGCTGCGGGCGCCGACGGGGCCTGCGTGGTCGTTCAGCCGCGGGTCAGGTCCTGGATGCCGACCACGCGCAGCAGCTCCAGCCGCTCGTGGGAGTCGCTGCCCGGGCGGGCGGTGTGGACGATCAGTCGCTGGTCGTGCTCCGGGGTCAGCAGTACCTCGCAGTCCAGCTCCAGCGGGCCGACGACCGGATGCAGGAAGCGCTTGACGTCGGCGCGGCGGACGGCGACGTCGTGGGTGTCCCACAGCGCCGAGAACTCCTCGCTCCGGGCGCGGAGCCGGCGTACGAGCTCCGCCGGCCGCGGGTCGTCCGGGCGGCGGGCGAGTGTGGCGCGCAGGTCCGCCACCGCCGTGCGGGCGGCGCGGTCACGGTCTTCGGCCGGGAAGAGTTCCCGCGCGGACGGGTCCGTGAAGTAGCGCCAGGCGATATTGCGCTCCGGCTCGGGGCGGGCGGACGCGTCACCGTGGAGGGCTTTGGCCATCGCGTTCTGCGCGAGGATGTCGCCGCGGTCGCTCACCACCTGGGCGGGAGTGTCGGTCAGCCGGTCGAGGACGAGGAGCAGGCCGGGACGGACGTGCTCCGTGGCCGTCTGGTTGCGTGGGGGCTCCTCGCCGGCCAGATGGAAGAGGTGGTCCCGTTCGTCGCCGGTCAGCCGCAGCGCGCGGGCGACGGCGGCGAGCATGTGACGGGACGGGCGTGAGCCCCTGGCTTGCTCCAGGCGCGTGTAGTGGTCGGTGGACATGCCCGCCAGCTGCGCCACCTCCTCGCGGCGCAGTCCCGGGGTGCGGCGCCGCGCGCCCTGCGACAGCCCCACGTCGGCAGGGGCGAGTCGGGTACGGCGGTGGCGCAGGAAGTCGGCCAGTTCGGTTCTGTCCACCGCTCCACCATGCCCCGCGGCGCCGGACGCAGCCAGGGACAGCCCGTCCCTGGACAAGGACGTCTCTCCCGCCGGGGCCCGCACCACCGCACGCTGGAAGCCGGCCCGGCGGACCGGCGGCGCCCTGCGGGTGCGACGGGACGAGCACCGTGCCGCGTGGCACACGCGGTGCCCGCCCGACGGTCGTATCCCGTCGTTCGCGGGTTTGCCGGTGTTCCGAATGATCCGGATCTTTTCGTGAGAGAAAGGCATGGTTCGCATGCGGTACCGCACGCTCGGCCGGACCGGTATCAAGGTCAGCCCTTATGCACTCGGCGCGCTGATGTTCGCCACGTCCGTCGGCAACCCCGACCCCGACGAATCGGCCCGCATCATCCACAAAGCGCTGGACGCGGGCATCAACCTCATCGACACCGCCGACGCCTACCGCGACTCCGAAGACATCGTCGGCAGGGCGATCAAGGGGCGCCGGGACAACGTCGTCCTGGCGACCAAGGTGAGCATGCCGATGGGCGACGACCCCAATCAGCAGGGCGCCTCGCGGCGCTGGATCGTGACCGCGGCCGAGAACTCGCTGCGCCGCCTGCGGACCGACCACATCGACCTCTACCAGATCCACCGGCCCGACCCCACCACGGACATCGAGGAAACGCTGTCCGCGCTCTCCGACCTGATCCGCAGCGGGAAGGTCCGTGCGATCGGGACGTCCACCATGCCGGCTTCCGACATCGTCGAAGCCCAGTGGGTCGCCGAACGGCGCGGCCTGACACGGTTCCACACCGAGCAGCCGCCGTACTCGCTGCTCAACCGCGGCATCGAACGCGAGGTGCTGCCGACCGCGCAGCGCCACGGGATGGGCACGCTGGTGTGGGGCCCGCTCGGGCAGGGACTGCTCACGGGACGCGTCCGCAAGGGCGGGCCGAACGAACTCCGCCGCGCAGGCTTCTTCAAGCACCTGGGCGACGAGCACCGTCTCGACACCGTCGAGCGGTTCATCTCGCTCGCCGAGGAAGCGGGCCTGCCGCTGACCCACCTCGCCATGGCCTTCGCGATCGCCCATCCCGGGGTGACCAGCGCGATTGTCGGACCGCGCACGATGAGCCACCTCGACGACCTCCTCGGGGGCGTCGACGTGGCCCTCACCGACGACATCCTCGACCGGATCGACGAGATCGTCCCGCCCGGCACCGACGTCGGCACGCTCGACCAGGCCTACGTGCCACCGGCTCTCCAGCAGACGCACCTGCGCCGACGACCCGTCAGCGAACGCACCGCCGCCCACCCTCACGCCGCCTGACCTCCAACGGCCCGGGATGTCCGGCACATCCCACCACCGACGTCAGGGGGGCTCCTCCCGACTGACAGCAGGCGCCGGAGGCGAGGCGTCGCCGGGAGGAGGTCAGCCCCTGCCTGGCAGCGCCAGGCGGTAGTCAGGGACGCGGGGCCGGCAGCCCCGGTATCAGCGAGCGGGCCGCTCACCCGACGGGCGGCACGTCGATTGCGCGGCCAACGACGCGGGACGAGTCACTAGTGCGCTGCCGACTCCCAGTCCGGGCCCGCGCCCACCGAGACGCCCAGGGGGACCCGGAGCCGGACGGCGGTGGCCATTTCCCGGCGGACCAGGTCCTCCACCGTCGCGCGCTCGCCCGGGGCGAGTTCCAGGACGATCTCGTCGTGGACCTGGAGGAGCATGCGGGAGCGCAGGTCCGCCTCGCGCAGTGCGCGGTCCACGTTCAGCATGGCGATCTTGACGATGTCCGCCGCCGTGCCCTGGATCGGTGCGTTGAGCGCCATGCGCTCGGCCGCCTCGCGGCGCTGACGGTTGTCGCTGTTGAGGTCGGGCAGGTAGCGGCGGCGGCCGAACAGCGTCGCCGTGTAACCGGTCGCCCTCGCCTCGTCGACCACCCGGCGCAGGTAGTCCCGTACGCCGCCGAACCGCTCGAAGTACGCGTCCATCAGGGCACGCGCCTCGGCCGCCTCGATGTTCAGCTGCTGGGAGAGGCCGAACGCCGACAGCCCGTACGCCAGGCCGTACGACATCGCCTTGATCTTGCGGCGCATCTCCGCGTCGACCGCGGACTGCTCGACCGAGAACACCTGGGCGGCCGCCGTGGTGTGCAGGTCCTCGCCCGAGGTGAACGCCTCGGTCAGGCCGGCGTCCTCGGAGAGGTGCGCCATCACGCGCAGCTCGATCTGGCTGTAGTCGGCGGTCAGGAGGGACTCGAAGCCCTCGCCGACGACGAAGCCACGGCGGATCGCGCGGCCCTCGTCCGTGCGGACCGGGATGTTCTGGAGGTTGGGGTCCGTGGAGGACAGACGGCCCGTCGCCGCGACGGTCTGGTTGAACGTGGTGTGGATGCGGCCGTCCGCGGCGATCGTCTTGATCAGGCCCTCGACGGTGACCCGCAGCTTCGCCTGCTCCCGGTGACGGAGCATGATCACCGGCAGTTCGTTGTCGGTCTGGCCCGCCAGCCAGGCCAGCGCGTCGGCGTCCGTGGTGAAGCCGGTCTTCGTCTTCTTCGTCTTCGGCAGGGCCAGCTCACCGAAGAGAACCTCCTGGAGCTGCTTCGGCGAGCCCAGGTTGAACTCGTGCCCCGCCGCCGCGTGCGCCTCCTTGACCGCCTGCTGCACGGCGCCGGCGAACATCTGCTCCATGGCCTGGAGGTGCTCCCGGTCGGCGGCGATGCCGTGCCGCTCCATGCGGGCCAGCAGCGCGGACGTGGGCAGCTCCACGTCGCGGAGCAGATCCGCCGCGCCCACCTCCTCCAGGCGCCCCTCGAAGGTCTCGCCCAGGTCGAGGATGGCGCGGGCCTGCACCATCAGCGCCTCGGCCTCCGCGCCCTCGTCCGCGCCGAAGGCCAGCTGGCCGTCGGGCGCGGCGGCGGGCGCCAGCTCGCGGTGCAGGTATTCCAGGGACAGCGCGTCCAGATCGAAGGAGCGCCGGCCCGGCGTCACGAGGTACGCGGCGAGGGCGGTGTCCATCGTGACGCCCTCGATGCTCCAGCCGTGCTCGGCGAAGACACGCATCGCGCTCTTGGCGTTGTGGAACACCTTGGGGCGCTCCGCGTCGGCCAGCCACGCGGCGAACGCCTGCTCGTCGGTCTCGTCCAGCTCGGAGGGGTCGAACCAGGCGGCCGGTCCGGCGGCCGCGGCCAGCGCGATCTCGGCGACCGAGCCGGTACCGAGGGCCCAGGTGCCGACCGTGGCGACCCCGAGGGGGCCGGTGCCGTGCTCCGCGAGCCAGCCGGTCAGGTCGCCGGTGCCCAGCACCGTGCCGTCCAGCTCCACGCCTTCCGCGACGACCGGGCTGGTCTCGGCCTCCTCCGCGCCCGGGTCGACGGCGAACAGGCGCTCGCGCAGCGAGGGGTTCCTGATCTCCAGGGTGTCCAGGATCATCGCCACGGCCTTGCGGTCGTAGGCGGTCCGCTCCAGGTCGGGGACGGCCCTGGGCAGCTCGACCCGGCGCTCCAGCTCGGTGAGCCTGCGGTTGAGCTTGACGGACTCCAGATGGTCGCGCAGGTTCTGCCCGGCCTTGCCCTTGACCTCGTCGACGCGCTCGACCAGTTCGGCGAAGGAACCGAACTGGTTGATCCACTTCGCGGCGGTCTTCTCGCCGACGCCGGGGATGCCGGGCAGGTTGTCGGAGGGGTCGCCGCGCAGCGCGGCGAAGTCGGGGTACTGGGCCGGGGTCAGGCCGTACTTCTCGAAGACCTTCTCCGGGGTGAAACGGGTCAGCTCGGAGACGCCCTTCGTCGGGTACAGCACCGTGGTGTGCTCGGAGACGAGCTGGAAGGAGTCCCGGTCGCCGGTGACGATCAGTACCTCGAAGCCCTCGGCCTCGGCCTGGGTGGCGAGGGTGGCGATGACGTCGTCCGCCTCGAAGCCCTCGACGGCGAAGCGCTGCGCGTTCATCGCGTCAAGCAGCTCGCCGATCAGTTCGACCTGGCCCTTGAACTCGTCCGGGGTCTTGGAGCGGTTCGCCTTGTACTCGGTGAACTCCTCCGAGCGCCATGTCTTGCGGGAGACGTCGAAGGCGACGGCGAAGTGGGTGGGTGCCTCGTCACGGAGTGTGTTGGCCAGCATCGACGCGAAGCCGTAGATCGCGTTGGTCGGCTGGCCCGTCGCGGTGGTGAAGTTTTCCGCGGGCAGCGCGAAGAACGCGCGGTACGCGAGTGAGTGCCCGTCCATGAGCATCAAGCGGGGGCGGGGGCCGCCGGGGGTCTGGTCGGTCGTCTTCGATGCTGTGTCTGCCACGTGTCCGATCCTGCCATGTGCCACTGACAGTCGAGGGCGGCCATGTGGGGTGAGGTGGATTCGCCCCCTCCGCCCCTTCCCATTCCCCTCCCGGCCCCGGCGGGCCGGGCCCCTGACCCTCCGGGGGCCCTACGGGCACCGTCCGACGGCGTCCCGCCGCGTGGTGCAGCCGATCAACCCGGCGTGATCTGCCGGTCGCGGCACGAGTCGTCTTCGCCGGAGGTCCCGTTGCGGCTTGCCGAACCGGGACCGGCGATGATCGCGCGACGGACCTCGGCGGCACGTATCGGACGGCTCCGACGCGGAGGCGACAGACCGTGATCGGCACACCACGACGGCGGACAGGACCCCTCGTCCTCAGCCGCCGGGCCGGCCGAAAGGCGGGTGCGGGCGGGCCGGAAGGCGTACTTCGGGCGGGTTGATGGGGCGTGGGAGGATCGGAGACATACCTCACACGTGTGCGTGGACAGGAGTGCGCGATGCCGACGAAGCCGCCGAAGGGCGATCCGGTTCAGGACGCCCCGCAGGTCGCCGAGCCGAAGCGGACGGCCGCCGGGCTCCCCGCGATCGGCCACACCCTGCGGATGGCCCACCAGCAGATGGGCGTCAAGCGCACGGCACTGACGCTGCTCAGCGTCAATCAGAAGGACGGCTTCGACTGCCCCGGCTGCGCCTGGCCGGACCCGGAGCACCCGCACAAGGCGGAGTTCTGTGAGAACGGCGCGAAGGCGGTGGCCGAGGAGGCCACCCTGCGCCGGGTCACCCCGGAGTTCTTCGCCGCGCACCCCGTCGCGGATCTGGCCGGCCGCAGCGGCTACTGGCTGGGGCAGCAGGGGCGGCTGACGCACCCCATGTACCTCCCCGAGGGCGGCGAGCGCTACGAGCCGGTCACCTGGGAGCGCGCCTTCGACATCGTCGCCGAGGAGATCACCGCCCTCGGCTCCCCCGACGAGGCCGTCTTCTACACCTCGGGCCGCACCAGCAACGAGGCCGCCTTCCTCTACCAGCTGTTCGCCCGCGAGCTCGGCACCAACAACCTGCCGGACTGTTCCAACATGTGCCACGAGTCGTCCGGCTCGGCCCTGTCGGAGACGATCGGCGTCGGCAAGGGCAGCGTCCTGCTGGAGGACCTCTACCAGGCCGATCTGATCATCGTCGCCGGACAGAACCCCGGCACCAACCATCCGCGCATGCTGTCCGCCCTGGAGAAGGCCAAGGCGAAGGGCGCGCGGATCGTCAGCGTCAACCCGCTGCCCGAGGCGGGCCTGGAACGCTTCAAGAACCCGCAGACCGCCAAGGGGCTCGCCACCGGCACGGCCCTGACCGATCTGTTCCTGCAGATCCGCCTCGGCGGCGACCAGGCCCTCTTCCGCCTCCTCAACCGGCTGATCCTGGACACGCCGGGCGCGGTGGACGAGGAGTTCGTACGCGAACACACGCACGGCTACGAGGAGTTCAGCGAGGCCGCACGCGGCGCCGACTGGGACGAGACGCTCACCGCGACCGGTCTGACGCGCGGGGACATCGAGCGGTGCCTGCGGATGGTCCTCGAATCCGAGCGCGTCATCGTCTGCTGGGCGATGGGCCTCACCCAGCACAAGCACTCCGTGCCCATCATCCGGGAGATCGTCAACTTCCTCCTGCTGCGCGGGAACATCGGCCGTCCCGGCGCGGGTGTGTGCCCGGTGCGCGGTCACTCCAATGTGCAGGGCGACCGCACCATGGGCATCTTCGAACGCCCCGCGCCGGCGTTCCTCGACGCCCTGGAGAAGGAGTTCGGCTTCGCGCCGCCGCGCGAGCACGGATACGACGTCGTACGGGCCATCCGCGCGCTGCGCGACGGGAAGGCGAAGGTCTTCTTCGCCATGGGCGGCAACTTCGTCTCCGCCTCCCCCGACACGGAGGTCACCGAGGCCGCGATGCGCCGGGCCCGGCTGACGGTGCATGTGTCCACCAAGCTGAACCGCTCGCACACCGTCACGGGCGCGCGTGCGCTGATCCTGCCGACGCTGGGCCGCACCGAGCGCGATGTGCAGGGCACGGGCGAGCAGTTCGTGACGGTCGAGGACTCCATGGGCATGGTGCACGCCTCGCGCGGTCGCCTCGAGCCGGCGGGCGGGCAGTTGCTGTCCGAGCCGGCCATCGTGTGCCGGCTGGCCCGCCGTGTGCTCGGTGAGGGCAGCACGGTGCCGTGGGAGGAGTTCGAGAAGGACTACGCGACGATCCGCGACCGCATCGCGCGGGTGATCCCCGGCTTCGAGGACTTCAACGCGCGCGTGGCGCGTCCCGGGGGCTTCGCACTCCCCCACGCCCCGCGCGACGAGCGCCGCTTCCCCACGGCCACCGGCAAGGCCAACTTCACCGCCGCGCCGGTCGAGTACCCCGAGCTGCCGGAGGGCCGGCTGCTGCTGCAGACGCTGCGGTCGCACGACCAGTACAACACCACGATCTACGGCCTCGACGACCGCTACCGGGGGATCAGGAACGGCCGCCGCGTGGTGCTGGTCAACCCCGAGGACGCGCGGGAGCTGCGGCTCGCGGACGGCGGTTACGTCGATCTGGTCGGGGAGTGGAAGGACGGCGTGGAGCGCAGGGCTCCCGGGTTCCGTGTCGTGCACTACCCGACGGCGCGGGGCTGCGCGGCGGCGTACTACCCGGAGACGAACGTCCTGGTGCCGCTGGACGCCACCGCGGACACCAGTAACACCCCGGCCAGCAAGTCCGTGGTGGTGCGTCTGGAACAATCGGCGACCGACTGAGCGTTCGCTCAGCAGACAGCCGTACCGACGCACGACGAAACGAATGGAGCCGGCCCATGGGAGAGCAGCAGCAGGTGAAGTTCCCGCAGGGGGTCATCGACGAGTACGCCGCGCTCGGCGTCGATCTGCCGGCCCTGTTCTCCGCGGGCCACCTGGGCACGCGGATGGGCGTGCAGATCCTGGAGGCCTCGGCGGAGCGGGTCGTCGGGACGATGCCGGTGGAGGGCAACACCCAGCCTTACGGGCTGCTGCACGGCGGCGCCTCCGCCGTGCTGGCCGAGACGCTGGGGTCGGTGGGCTCGATGCTGCACGGCGGCAGCTCCAAGATCGCGGTCGGCGTCGACCTCAACTGCACGCATCACCGCGGAGTCCGTTCCGGCCTGGTCACCGGAGTCGCCACGCCCGTGCACCGGGGGCGGTCGACGGCGACGTACGAGATAGTCATCACCGACGAGGCGGACAAGCGGGTGTGCACGGCGCGGCTGACCTGCCTGCTGCGGGACGCCGGGCCCGGCGAGGCGGTACAGGCGGCGGGCTGACCGGCCCTGCCTCGTGGTGCGGGGCCACCCGCCCCGCCCCACGAGCCCGCCCCACCCCACGGGCCCGCCCGCGCCCCAGCGCCGCCCCACGAGCCCGCGCGCACCGCGCCGGCGCCCCCCTCCACCCGGCATCCCACGTGTCCGCCCGGACCCGCTGTACCGCACCCCCACACCCGCCCGTCCGGACCATGGGACCGCCCCGCGTGACACGTCACGCGCACCGGACGCGCGCCCCTGCCGAAGGGCCGCGCCGCCCCGCACCACGCGAGCCTGTCCGCGCCGCGGCCCCGCGCGCACCGCGCCACGGTTCTTCGACCACCGAGCGTCTCCACGTGACGACACACCCACCCGCACGCGAGCCCCTCACCCGCCCCTCCGTACCCCGCGCCCCCGCGCCCCCGCGCCCGTGTGCGCCACCCCGACCCCGACCGCTCCAGGGCCCCGGCCGCCCGGCCCTCGTCGCGCAGCGCCATTGCCTCCGGCGCACGGGCGCCTTAGCGTTCGGGCATGCGACGGGGAGGCGCCTCTCGGGCGCGGGCGGGGGCGTTCGGTCTGCCCCTCACGGCCGCGCCGCCGACGGACTCGGCGATGACCGGGTGCGGCGCGACGGATTCCGGCCACGTGCGAAGAGTTCCGTCGGCCGAGGGCGGAGCCGGGGCGGCCGGCCGCGGTCGCGCCTCCTTACCGTCACCCCACGTGACATCCGGCGCGGCCCCGTGCACGAAGAGCGCCGGTCACCGGTCGCGCCGGGTTCTCGACGGCCGTGTCGACGGCGGCCACCCGTCCATGGGGCTGCCCGGCGGGGCATACCACGTCCTGCGCGAGGCGGCCCGTTCCGCACGGACGGCGAGGCGCCAAGGAGCTTCCGCGATGCGGCAGTTGACCGACCGTGAGGCGCGAGAGGGCCCCCGCGCGCGGCACCGCGCCGGCGGACCGGACGAAGGGCCCCGGCGATGAGCGGGGTCGGCCCCGTCGAGCCCGAAGAGGGCACCCACGTCCTGGACGTCTCCCCCGCGTCCCGCCCCCGGCGGAGCGGCTACGCACGGAAGTTCGAGCGGCACCGCAGGACCGTGTCGGCCGGCCTCCTCGCCGCCGCCGTCCTCACCGGCGGCGGCTACCTCTACATCACCCGCCCTCGCCCCGAACCGCCGCCCGAACCGCCGTACCCGAGCCAGGTGACGGCCTTCGCCTACCTGAAACCGCGGCCCGCGGATCCCGACACCGCCCCGCCCGGCTTCACTTTCGAGGTCGAGATGAGAACGGAATCCGGCCCTCCGGTCACCGTGACCCGGATATCCCAGCCGTACGCGGGGCTGTCCGTGACCTCCAGCCCACGCGTCCCCTTCCGGACGAAAGCAGGATCCCCCCGCAAGATCACCATCACCATGCGGGTGACGGAATGCGGAAAAGTGCCACGGAATGCCGGACTGCCTTTCCTGGATGTAACTCTGCGTAATGCGCGCGCAATGGAGGTACACAGCTTCATCCTCGGGTCCCCGTACGCGCGGGACCTCTCCCGAGCCCTACAGGTAGCCTGCGGCAACGATTCGAGGTAATCACCAAAACCGCCGAGACGCCTGAACCGACCCCTCCGGGTCCTGCGGTTTCTCACCATCCGGACAGAACAAATCGGCCAGAATTCTGCCCTTCCCCCCACGACGTACCGCTCTGCAATACGTCGTGTCATAACAAGAGCGTCACAGCCTTGGCCAGGGTCTCCTCCGTATTCCCGACCCGGCTTAGAGTCACGGCCAGTCACCGCGCCGCCTGATTCTCACTTCGGCCCAGCGCTCGACTCGGCCGTTTCCACCGGGAAGCGGCTGTCAGGGGAAAGGACTGGATCGTGCGTCAACGTTCGCTCATAGCCATCACCGCCGCGCTGGCGGCGGGAGCGCTCACCCTCACTGCCTGCGGCTCACGCGACGACGACGGCGGCGGCTCGGACTCCGGCAACGGTGGCACCACCGTGGTCATCGGCGTCGACGCGCCGCTGACCGGCGACCTGTCCGCGCTGGGCCTCGGTATCAAGAACTCCGCGGACCTCGCGGCCAAGACCGCCAACAAGGAGAAGTACGTCGAGGGCATCACCTTCAAGATCGAAGCCCTCGACGACCAGGGTCAGGCCTCCGTCGGCCAGCAGAACGCCACCAAGCTCGTCGCCAACGACGACGTCCTCGGCGTCGTCGGCCCGCTGAACTCCTCCGTCGGCGAGTCCATGCAGAAGGTCTTCGATCAGGCCAAGCTGGTCGAGGTCTCCCCGGCCAACACCAACCCCGCCCTGACCCAGGGCGTGAAGTGGCAGACCGAGAAGGTCCGGCCGTACAAGTCGTACTTCCGCACCGCGACCACGGACGCCGTTCAGGGCCCGTTCGCCGCGCAGTACGTCTTCAACGACGCCAAGAAGAAGAAGGTCTTCGTCATCGACGACAAGAAGACCTACGGCGCCGGCCTCGCCGCCACCTTCACCGACGAGTTCAAGAAGCTCGGCGGCAAGGTCGTCGGGACCGAGCACATCAACCCCGACAGCAAGGACTTCAACGCTGTCGCCACCAAGGTCAAGAACTCCGGCGCCGACGTCGTCTACTACGGCGGCGAGTACCCGCAGGCCGGTCCGCTGAGCAAGCAGATCAAGGAAGCCGGCGCCAAGATCCCGCTGGTCGGCGGGGACGGCATCTACAGCGGCGACTTCATCAAGCTGGCCGGCGCCGCCGGCACCGGCGACCTCGCCACCTCGGTCGGCGCGCCCGTCGAGGAGCTCCCCTCCGCCAAGGAATTCGTCGCCAACTACAAGGCCGCCGGATACAAGGAGGCCTTCGAGGCGTACGGCGGCTACTCGTACGACTCCACCTGGGCGATCATCGAGGCCGTCAAGAAGGTCGTCGAGGACAACGACGGAAAGCTCCCCGACGACGCCCGCGCCAAGGTCGTCGACGCCATGCAGAACGTCTCCTTCGACGGTGTGACCGGCAAGGTCGCCTTCGACGAGTTCGGTGACGCCACCAACAAGCAGCTCACCGTGTACTCCGTCAAGGACGGCGACTGGGCCACGGTGAAGTCCGGCACCTTCACCGGCTGATCCACGCCCGCACCACTCCCACGAGCCGCGCGGGGCGCTGTTCCACTGGCGCCCCGCGCGGACTCGGTTCCGGCCCCATCCGTCGAACTATTCCGAAAGTCTCGGAGGACATGCGGTGAACGAACTGCCGCAGCAGCTGGTCAACGGCCTGCTACTGGGATCCATGTACGGGCTGATCGCCATCGGCTACACGATGGTCTACGGCATTGTCCAGCTCATCAACTTCGCGCACGGTGAGATCTTCATGGTCGGCGCCTTCGGCGCGCTGACGGTACACATGTACCTCCTGCCCGACGGCACCTCCATCTGGGTCGCACTGCCCCTGATGCTGCTCGGCGCCATGATCGTCTCCGTCCTGGTCGCCATCGGAGCGGAACGGTTCGCCTACCGCCCGCTGCGCGGCGCCCCCCGCCTCGCCCCGCTCATCACCGCGATCGGACTCTCGCTGGCGCTCCAGCAGGCGATCTGGGCGTTCTACCCCAACGCGAAGTCCAAGCTCGCCTTCCCGCAGATCGAGGGCGGTCCCTTCACCGTCGCCGGCGCGACGATCCAGACCGGCGACATCTTCCTGCTCATCGCCGCCCCGGCCAGCATGGCCTTCCTCGCCTACTTCGTGATGCGCACCCGCACCGGACGCGGCATGCAGGCCACCGCCCAGGACCCGGACACCGCCAAGCTCATGGGCGTCAACACCGACCGCATCATCGTGGTCGCCTTCGCCCTCGGCGCCATCTTCGCCGCCATCGGAGGCGTCGCCAGCGGCCTGAAGTACGGCCAGATCGACTTCAAGATGGGCTTCATCCTCGGCCTCAAGGCCTTCACCGCTGCGGTCCTCGGCGGCATCGGCAACATCTACGGCGCCATGATCGGCGGTGTGGTCCTCGGCGTCGCCGAGACCCTGGCCACCGCCTACATCGCCGACATTCCGGGCCTGGGTCAGTTCGGCAGCCAGTCCTGGGCCGACGTCTGGGCCTTCATTCTCCTCATCCTCGTGCTCCTGTTCCGGCCGCAGGGCCTGCTCGGCGAGCGCGTTGCGGACAGGGCGTGACACCGATGACGACACAGACCACCGCTTCGACCAGCCCGGCCGCCCCGGCCGCGAGCACCCCCACCGGCCTCATCGGCATCCCCCCGCAGCTCGGCCGCGCCCTCGCCACCGGCGGCAGCGCCCTGGCCGTCGCCTCCACCTTCCTCGCGTGGACCTGGACCGCCGAGTTCCCCGGCGATCTCACCTTCTACGGCTATCCCGGCGGACTGCAGGTGCTCGTCCTCGTGGGCGCCCTGCTCTCCACGCTGTTCGCCGTCGCCTCCTACGGCGTCAAGGGACTCGGCTGGCTCACCCCGGGCGGCGCCGACGCGGCCCTCAAGTACGCCGTCCTGGGCACCTTCGCCACCGCCTGGTACACGATCCTCGCGATCAGCTTCAAGCTCGGCGGCCTGGTCAACCTCGAACCCGGCGGCTACATTGTCGCCGCCGCCACCCTGGCGGCACTCGTCGGCGCCCTGGCCCTCCCCTTCGAGCGGCCCGAACCCGACCCCATCGACCCGGACGACAGCTCCTGGGAGCAGTTCAAGCACGACCTCGGCCAGCGCTGGGCCACCCTCCGGGCGGCCTTCGCCGCCGGCAGCCCGCGCCCCGTGCGCACCCTGCCGTCCTACGCCGAGATCCTGATCATCGTCGGCATCCTGGCGGTCGCCCTGGTCGTCTTCACCTACGGCATCGGTACCGAGTACGACGAACTCTTCGTCGGCTTCCTCATCACGGCCGGTTTCGGGTTCACCGCCCTGCACCGTGCGGGTCTGATCAGCCATGCCTCACAGATCACCGCGCGCCACACCAACATCACCGTGTGCGGCGCCTTCATCGCGGCGGCCTGCTTCCCCTTCACCCAGACCGACGACCAGTACGCCACCCTCGGCGTCTACATCCTCATCTTCGCCACCGTCGCCCTCGGTCTGAACATCGTCGTCGGACTCGCCGGCCTGCTCGACCTCGGCTACGTCGCCTTCCTCGGCGTCGGCGCCTACGCGGCAGCCCTCGTCTCCGGCTCCCCCAGCTCGCCGTTCGGCGTCCACTTCCCCTTCTGGGCCGCCGTGCTCGTCGGGGCGGTCGCCTCGCTCGTCTTCGGCGTGCTCATCGGCGCCCCGACCCTGCGGCTGCGCGGCGACTACCTCGCCATCGTGACCCTCGGCTTCGGTGAGATCTTCCGGATCGCGGCCAACAACACCGACGGCACCTCCGGGCCGGACCTCACCAACGGATCCAACGGCATCGCGTCCATCCCGGACCTGAAGATCCTCGGCTTCGACCTCGGGGTCCAGCACGACATCGCCGGTTTCACCATCGGCCGGTTCGCCAACTACTTCTTCCTGATGCTGCTCATCACGGCCGTCGTCGTGCTGGTCTTCCGGCGCAGCGGGGACTCCCGCATCGGCCGGGCCTGGGTCGCCATCCGCGAGGACGAGACGGCAGCCGAGGCCATGGGCATCCACGGCTTCCGGGTCAAGCTCATCGCCTTCGCGGTCGGCGCCACCCTCGCCGGCCTCGCCGGAACCGTCCAGGCGCACGTCACCTACACGGTGACCCCCGAGCAGTACCTGTTCGCCGGCACCACCCCGCCCAACTCCGCCTTCCTGCTCGCCGCGGTCGTCCTCGGCGGCATGGGCACCATCGCCGGACCCCTCATCGGAGCGGCGCTGCTCTTCCTGATCCCCAACAAGCTCCAGTTCCTGGGTGACTTCCAGCTCCTCGCCTTCGGTCTCGCGCTCGTCCTGCTGATGCGTTTCCGTCCCGAGGGCCTCATCCCCAACCGGCGCCGCCAACTGGAGTTCCACGAAGAGGCCGACGCGCCCACAGTCCTGAGCAAGACAGGGGCCTGACCACCATGACCACCGACACCACCACGAAGGACACCGCCCCGGGCGCACCCGCCCCCGGCACCCCCGTCCTCGACGCACGCGGCGTGACCATGCGCTTCGGCGGCCTCACCGCCGTCCGCGACGTCGACCTCACCGTCAACAGCGGCGAGATCGTCGGACTCATCGGCCCGAACGGCGCCGGCAAGACCACGTTCTTCAACTGCCTCACGGGCCTCTACGTCCCGACCGAGGGCGAGGTCCGCTACAAGGACAAGGTCCTGCCGCCCAAGTCCTTCAAGGTCACCGCCGCCGGCATCGCGCGGACGTTCCAGAACATCCGGCTCTTCGCCAACATGACGGTCCTGGAGAACGTCCTCGTCGGCCGCCACACCCGCACCAAGGAGGGCTTCTGGTCGGCCGTCCTGCGCGGACCCGGCTTCCACAGGGCCGAGGCAGCCTCCCGCGAACGGGCCATGGAACTGCTGGAGTTCGTCGGCCTCGCCGCCAAGGCCGACCATCTCTCGCGCAACCTCCCCTACGGTGAGCAGCGCAAGCTGGAGATCGCCCGCGCCCTCGCCAGCGAACCCGGCCTGCTGCTCCTCGACGAGCCCACCGCCGGCATGAACCCCCAGGAGACCCGGGCGGCCGAGGAACTCATCTTCGCCATCCGCGACCAGGGCATCGCCGTCCTCGTGATCGAGCACGACATGCGGTTCATCTTCAACCTCTGCGACCGTGTCGCCGTCCTCGTCCAGGGCGAGAAGCTCATCGAGGGCGACCCGGCCACCGTGCAGGGCGACGAACGCGTCATCGCCGCCTATATCGGTGAACCCATGGAGAACGACCCCGGCGCCGCCGAAGCCGCCGAGGTCGAGGCCGCCGAAGCCGCCGCCGAAGCCGCCGCCGCTACGGACGCCGCGCCCGGCAAGGAGAACGACCGATGACCGCACTCCTCGAGGTCGAGGACCTCAAAGTCGCCTACGGCAAGATCCAGGCCGTCAAGGGCATCTCGTTCAGCGTCAACGCCGGTGAAGTGGTCACCCTCATCGGCACCAACGGTGCCGGCAAGACCACCACCCTGCGCACGCTCTCCGGGCTGCTCAAGCCCGTCGGCGGCCAGATCAGGTTCGAGGGCAAATCCCTCAAGAAGATCCCCGCCCACAAGATCGTCTCCCTCGGGCTCGCCCACTCCCCCGAGGGGCGGCACATCTTCCCCCGCATGACGATCGAGGACAACCTGCGCCTCGGCGCCTTCCTGCGCAGCGACCGGGCGGGCATCGACAAGGACATCCAGCGCGCCTACGACCTCTTCCCCATCCTCGGGGAACGCCGCAAGCAGGCCGCCGGAACCCTCTCCGGTGGTGAGCAGCAGATGCTCGCCATGGGCAGGGCGCTGATGTCCCAGCCCAAGCTGCTCATGCTCGACGAACCCTCGATGGGCCTCTCGCCGATCATGATGCAGAAGATCATGACGACCATCGCCGAGCTGAAGGCCCAGGGCACCACCATCCTGCTCGTCGAGCAGAACGCCCAGGCCGCCCTCTCCCTGGCCGACCACGGTCACGTCATGGAGGTCGGCAACATCGTCCTCTCCGGCACCGGTCAGGACCTCCTGCACGACGACTCCGTCCGCAAGGCCTACCTCGGCGAGGACTGAGGCACCCGCACACAGCTGAGGCCCGCGCCCCTCTCACGGGGGCGCGGGCCTCGGCCGTACGCCGTCCTAGCCCTTCGACGCCTTCTTCTCCTCGGCGTCGTCGATGACCGCCTGGGCCACCTGCTGCATCGACATCCGCCGGTCCATCGAGGTCTTCTGGATCCACCGGAACGCCGCCGGCTCCGTCAGGCCGTACTGGGTCTGCAGCACCGACTTGGCCCGGTCCACCAGCTTGCGCGTCTCCAGCCGCAGACTCAGGTCCGCGACCTCTCGCTCCAGCTCCTTCAGCTCCGTGAACCGCGACACCGCCATCTCGATCGCCGGCACCACGTCGCTCTTGCTGAACGGCTTCACCAGGTAGGCCATGGCGCCCGCGTCCCGCGCCCGCTCCACCAGGTCACGCTGCGAGAACGCGGTCAGCATCAGCACCGGGGCGATGCCCTCCTCGGCGATCTTCTCCGCCGCGGAGATGCCGTCCAGCTTCGGCATCTTCACATCGAGGATGACCAGATCGGGCCGGTGCTCGCGTGCCAGCTCGATGGCCTGCTCACCGTCACCGGCCTCACCGACGACGGTGTACCCCTCCTCCTCCAGCATCTCTTTCAGATCGAGCCGGATCAGGGCCTCGTCCTCGGCGATCACCACACGGGTCGTCAACGGAGGAACGTGCGACTTGTCGTCATCGGGCGCGTCTACGGGCTGGGGCGGCTCGGGGGCACTCACGTGGGCTCCTTGGTGCGGGGCAGACCGGTACTGCTGACAAGAGCGTACCCAGCTGCGATAAGGTGGGGGCACGGCGGGTGACCGTCGACCTTCGTTTTGCAGGGCGCCCCGGTAGCCCAGCGGTAGAGGCAATGGTCTCAAACACCATCCAGCGTCGGTTCGAATCCGACCCGGGGTACTTTTCCTCTGTATTCAAGGTCACCATTTGGGAGCGGATGTCCACCTTTTCGGTGAACATCCGCTTTTTTCTGTGTGCCGGGCGTGTCCGCTACCGGAGACCGTCGCTCTCGCCGATGTGATGGACACGGACGAGGTTGGTGGTGCCGGAGACTCCCGGCGGGGAGCCGGCCGTGATGACGACCGTGTCGCCCTGCCCGCAGCGGCCGTACCTCAGCAGCAGCTCGTCGACCTGGGCGACCATCGCGTCCGTGGAGTGCGCAGCGGGGCCGAGGAAGGTCTCCACGCCCCAGGTGAGGCTGAGTTGGGAGCGGGTCGCCGGGTCGGGAGTGAAGGCGAGGACGGGGATCGGGGAGCGGTAGCGGGAGAGGCGGCGGGCGGTGTCGCCTGACTGGCTGAAGGCGACCAGGAACCTGGCGCCGAGGAAGTCACCCACCTCGGCCGCCGCGCGGGCGACCGCGCCGCCCTGGGTGCGCGGCTTGTTGCGTTCGGTGAGGGGCGGGAGCCCCTTGGCGAGGATGTCCTCCTCGGCGGCCTCCACGATGCGCGCCATGGTGCGGACGGTGTCGACGGCGTGCTTGCCCACACTCGTCTCGCCGGAGAGCATCACGGCGTCGGTGCCGTCGATGACGGCGTTGGCGACGTCGGACGCCTCGGCCCGGGTGGGACGGGCGTTGTCGATCATCGAGTCGAGCATCTGGGTCGCCACGATGACCGGCTTGGCGTTGCGCCGGGCGAGCTTGATCGCACGCTTCTGGACGATGGGCACCTGCTCGAGGGGCATTTCGACGCCGAGGTCGCCACGGGCGACCATGATGCCGTCGAAGGCGGCGACGATGTCCTCGATGTTGTCGACCGCCTGGGGCTTCTCGACCTTGGCGATGACCGGGAGGCGGCGGCCCTCCTCGTCCATGATGCGGTGGACGTCCTTGATGTCGCGCCCGCTGCGGACGAAGGAGAGGGCGATGACGTCGAAGCCGGTGCGCAGGGCCCAGCGGAGGTCGTCCTCGTCCTTCTTGGAGAGGGCGGGCACGGAGACGGCGACACCGGGGAGGTTGAGTCCCTTGTGGTCGGAGACGATGCCTCCCTCGACGACGGTGGTGCGGACGCGGGGGCCGTCGACGGCGACGACTTCGAGGGTGACCCTGCCGTCGTCGACGAGGATCAGTTCGCCGGTGGTGACGTCGGCGGCGAGGCCGGCATGGGTGGTGCCGCAGCTGTGGCGGTCGCCCTCGGCGCCTTCCTCGACGGTGATGGTGAAGGTGTCGCCGCGTTCGAGGAGTACCGGTCCTTCGGTGAATCGGCCGAGTCGGATTTTCGGGCCTTGAAGGTCGGCGAGGAGGCCGACGCTGCGGCCGGTCTCGTCGGCGGCTTTGCGCACCCGGTGGTAGCGCTCCTCGTGCCCGGCGTGCTCGCCGTGACTGAGGTTGAATCGGGCCACGTCCATTCCGGCGTCGACCAGCGCTTTGATCTGGTCGTACGAATCGGTGGCGGGGCCCAGTGTGCAGACGATTTTCGCTCGGCGCATGGGGCGAGCCTATGGCTTACCGATGGGTAGTTATCCGGTGACGCATGACGACTCAACGGCCTGTCGGTGAAAGCTTTTTGACAAGTGTTGAAGTGTGCGCCGGGGTGCTCCGATGAGCACGTCCGGCCCCGTGGGCGGCTGGTCACCGGATCGCAACCCCCGGAGGGCCTGTTCTGGTGGGCGTGTTCAGGTCAGAATCGTCGGGCGAATCTACGCGCGTTGTTCGTCGTGGTGCGAGGAGAACCTGACATGCCGTTGAACCGCCGGAAGTTTCTGAAGAGGTCCGCCGTGACGGGGGCGGGGGTGGCACTGGCGGGTACGGCGGCGGCCCCCGCGGCCGAGGCGGCCGGGGCGGGACGGGGGAGGAAGCGGGTGAAGCGGTACGCGCTGACCGTGATGGGGACGACCGACCTGCACGGGCACATCTTCAACTGGGACTACTTCAAGGACGCCGAGTACACGGACCCGGCCGGCAACGCACAGGGCCTCGCCCGGGTGTCGACGCTGGTGAACCAGGTCCGCGAGGAGAAGGGCCGGCACCACACGCTGCTGCTGGACGCGGGCGACACCATCCAGGGCACACCCCTGACGTACTACTACGCGAAGGTCGACCCGATCGCCGCCGAGGGCGGTCCGGTGCATCCGATGGCGCAGGCGATGAACGCCATCGGGTACGACGCGGTGGCACTCGGCAACCACGAGTTCAACTACGGCATCGAGACGCTGCGGAAGTTCGAGGAGCAGTGCGACTTCCCGCTGCTGGGGGCCAACGCGCTGGACGCGAAGACGCTGAAGCCGGCCTTCCCCCCGTACTTCGTCAAGACGTTCCGGGTGAAGGGCGCTCCGCCGGTGAAGGTGGCGGTCCTCGGGCTGACGAACCCCGGTATCGCGATCTGGGACAAGGCGTACGTGCAGGGGAAGCTGACGTTCCCGGGTCTGGAGGAGCAGGCGGCCAGGTGGGTGCCGAAGCTGCGGTCGATGGGCGCGGACGTGGTCGTGGTGTCGGCGCACTCGGGCTCGTCGGGCACGTCGTCGTACGGTGACCAGGTGCCGTACGTGGAGAACGCGGCGGCGAACGTGGCGCGGCAGGTGCCGGGAATCGACGCGATCCTGGTCGGTCACGCGCATGTGGAGATCCCCGAACTGCGGGTCACCAACGAGGAGACCGGCAGGGAGGTCGTCCTGTCGGAGCCGCTGTGCTACGCGGAGCGGCTGTCCCTGTTCGACATCGGTCTGGTCCTCGAGCGGGGCCGCTGGCGGGTGGAGTCGGTGAAGGCGTCGCTGCGCGACGCGGCGACGGTGCGGGACGACCCGAGGATCACCCGGCTGCTGCGCGACGAGCACGCGCAGGTGGTGGAGTACGTCCATCAGGTGGTGGGGTCGGCGACCGAGACGCTGACGACGGTGGAGGCGCGGTACAAGGACGCGCCCGTGATCGACCTGATCAACAAGGTGCAGGAGGACGTGGTGCGGGCGGCCCTCGCGGGCACCGCGTACGCGTCGCTGCCGGTGCTGTCGCAGGCGTCGCCGTTCTCCCGGACCTCCGAGATCCCGGCCGGCGAGGTGACGATCCGGGATCTGTCCAGCCTGTACGTGTACGACAACACGCTGGTGGCGAAGCTGATGACGGGGGCGCAGGTCCGGGCCTACCTGGAGTACTCGGCGGAGTACTTCACGCAGACGGCGGCCGGGGCGCCGGTGGAGGTCGACAGGCTGACGAACGCGGGCGGCCGTCCGGACTACAACTACGACTACGTGTCGGGACTGCGGTACGAGATCGACATCGCGCAGCCGGCCGGGTCGCGGATCCGGAACCTCACCCACGACGGCGTCGCGCTCGACGACGCGCGGCAGTTCGTGTTCGCGGTGAACAACTACCGGGCGAACGGCGGCGGCGCGTTCCCGCACGTGGCGTCTGCGAAGGAGCTGTGGGCGGAGTCGACGGAGATCCGGACCCGGATCGCGGAATGGGTCACGGAGAAGGGCGTGCTGGATCCGAAGGACTTCGCGTCGGTGGACTGGAGGCTGACGCGGGACGGTACGCCGGTGTTCTGACCGCCGTCCGTCGTCGCGGGTGACTCAGGTCCCGTCCGCCAGTGGGGTGAGCCGTGCGGCTTTCCGGGCGGGCGGGATCTGCCGCGTCCGGGGCTGGAGGCCGAAGGTGGTGAAGGCGGTGCGGGCGGGCAGCGGGTAGACCTCCCGGCCGGCCAGGTGGTTGAGGATCGTGGCGCTGCGCCAGGCGGCCAGTCCCAGGTCGGGGGCGCCCACGCCGTGCGTGTGGAGTTCGGCGTTCTGGACGTAGACGCTGCCGGTGAGGGAGTGGTCGAGGCCGAGGCGGAAGTGCGCGTCGATACGGGGCCGGCCGGCGCGGTCGCGGCGCAGGTGGGGTTCGAGGGGGCCGAGGAGCCGGTCGAGGGGGCGTGCGCGGTGGCCGGTGGCGAGGACGACGGCGTCGGTGGTGAGGCGCGTGCGGGTCCGCTGATGGGTGTGTTCGAGGTGGAGTTCGATCCTCGCACGGGCGGTGCGGCGGGCGTCGCGGACGTGGACGGCGGGGGTGAGGACGGTGTCGGGCCAGCCGCCGTGGAGGGTACGCCGGTAGAGCTCGTCGTGGATGGCGGCGAGGGTGGCGGCGTCGACGCCCTTGTGGAGTTGCCACTGGGCGGGGACGAGCCGGTCGCGGACGGGTTCGGGGAGGGCGTGGAAGTAGCGGGTGTGGTCGGGGGTGAAGTGTTCGAGGCCGAGTTTGGAGTACTCCATGGGGGCGAAGGCCTCCGTGCGGCCGATCCAGTGGAGCCGTTCCCGGCCGGCGGGCCGGTGGCGCAGCAGGTCGAGGTAGATCTCCGCGCCGGACTGTCCGGTGCCGAGGACGGTGATGTGGTCCGCGGCGAGGAGGGTGTCGCGATGGGTGAGGTAGTCCTCGGCGTGCACGACGGGGAGGCCGGGAGCGGCGGCCAGGGGGCGGAGCGGTTCGGGCGTCCAGGGTTCGGTGCCGATGCCGACGACGATGTTGCGGGCGTGGACGCGGCTGGTGGCGGCGGTGCGGCCGTCGGGGGCCGGCCGGGTGACATCGGCCTCGAAGAGGGCGCTGCGGGCGTTCCAGCGGACGGTGTCGACCCGGTGGCCGAAGTGGAGCGCGGGCAGGTGGTCGGCGACCCAGCGGCAGTAGGCGTCGTACTCGGTGCGGCGGATGTGGAAGTGCTCGGCGAAGTAGAAGGGGTAGAGGCGTTCGCGGGCTCTGAGGTGGTTGAGGAAGGTCCAGGGGCTGGTCGGGTCGGCCAGGGTGACGAGGTCGGCGAGGAAGGGGACCTGGACGGTGGCGTCGTCGAGGAGCAGGCCGGGGTGCCAGGTGAAGTCGGGGCACCGGTCGTAGAAGGCGGTGCGCAGGGCGGGGAGGGGGTGGGCGAGGGCGGCGAGGGAGAGGTTGAAGGGGCCGATGCCGATGCCGAGGAGGTCGTACGGGGTGGGGGGCGTCATCGGGGACCTTCCGCATGGGCCTGGTGGACGAGGGTGAGCAGGCCCGCCGGCTCGCCGGCGCGGGCGGCGGGGTCCCGGAGGGTGGCCGACGGCCGGAGCCGGCCGTCGGCACGGGCACGGGCACGGGCACGGCCGGGGACGGTGCGGCCGGTGGCGGGCGACGGCCGCGGACGGTCGGGGCCCTGGGGGCCCGGGGCAGGGGGCGGCGACGTGCTCATGACTGTCCTCCGGGGTGGTGCGCGGGAGGATCAGCTTGTAGGGGGATGGGGCGTCACGCCCGGAAAGACAGGAGATCTGACCCAAAAGAGGGTATGCCCCGTTTGATGGGACGCGTGTGCGGAGGGCGCCTCCGTCCAGGCCGGAGGCGCCCCCGCGCGGGCGTGGGGCTACGCCTGCTGGACGCGCAGTGCGCGTGCCAGGTCGTCGAGCTGGTCGACGAGCCTGCGGCGCAGCGCGGGCGTCGGATCGGCCTTGCGCAGGCATTTCTCGCCGAGCTTGAGATGCTCGGCGTCGACGGCGTGGGCGGGGAAGGCCCAGCGTCCGACGGCCTCGGCGATGGCGGGCCCACGGCGTTCGGCGAGGGCGACGGCGTCCTTGTAGTAGCGGGCCACGTAGGGGCGTACGAGGTCGGCCTGTTCGGGCTGCCAGAAGCCCCGGGCGGTGGCGGTGAACAGATAGTTGGACAGGTCGTCGGAGCCGAACAGGGCGTCCCAGGCGCGGGCCTTGGCGTCCTCGTCGGGCAGGGCGGCGCGGCAGCGGGCGGCGCCCTCCTGGCCGGTGGCGCTGGGGTCGCGTTCCAGTTCGGCGGCGATGGCGGCCTCGTCGCAGTCGCCGAGCACGGCGAGGCGGGCGAGGATCCGCCAGCGCAGTTCGGGGTCGAGTTCCGGGCCGCCGGGCACGGTGCCGTCGGCGAGCCAGGCGGCGATGGCGTCGGGGTGGGCGGCGGTGTCGATGCGGTGCCGTACGGCGATGAGGCGCAGGCCCGGGTTGTCGCCGTCCTCGGTGCGGCGGATGAGGTCACGGCACAGTCCGGTGAGGGTGGCGAGCGCGGCGGGCCGCCGGCCGGGGACGAGGTAGCGGTCGGCGATGTGGACGGAGGCGAAGGCGAGGACGCCCTGGACGAGGGCGAGGTCGGTCTCCTCCGGCAGGTGGGCGGCGGCGGTCGCCAGGTAGTCGGTCGGGGCGAGTTCACCGTCGCGGACCATGTCGCGCAGGGCGTTCCACACGACGGCGCGGGTGAGCGCGTCGGGGATGCCGGACAGACCGCGCAGGACGGTCTCCAGGGAGGTGTCGTCGAGGCGGATCTTGGCGTAGGTGAGGTCCAGGTCGTTGGGGACGACGAGGGCCGGGCGGGTACCGGTGCGCGGCTCGGGTGCCGTGTCCTGGGAGACGTCGGTCTCGTAGCGCTCCCGCAGCAGAAGGGTGCGGCCGTCGTGGAGGTCCCGGTCGTAGACGCCGACGGTGACCCGGTGCGGGCGGTCGCCGTCCCGGCCGAGGGCGAGGGTCCACTGGCCGGGGCGGGAGTCGACGGACGCGGTGAGGGTGTCGACGCCGGTGGTGCGCAGCCAGGCGTCGGCCCAGGCGTGGACGTCGCGCTCGGTGGCGGCGGCGAGGGAGTCGATGAAGTCGGCGAGGGTGGCGTTGGCGAACCGGTGCCGCTTGAAGTGGGTGTTGATGCCGGCGAGGAAGTCCTTCTCGCCGAGCCAGGCGACGAGCTGGCGCAGCGCGGAGGCGCCCTTGGCGTAGGAGATGCCGTCGAAGTTGAGCAGGGCGGAGGCGGTGTCCGGGACGTTGCCGGGGGCCACGGGGTGGGTGGAGGGCCGCTGGTCGGCGTCGTAGCCCCATGCCTTGCGGGACACCCCGAAGTCGGTCCACGTGTCGGTGAAGCGGGTCGCTTCGGTGAGGGTCTGGTAGCCCATGTACTCGGCGAAGGACTCGTTCAGCCAGATGTCGTCCCACCACCTCAGGGTGACGAGGTCACCGAACCACATGTGGGCCATCTCGTGGGCGATGACCATGGCGCGGGTCTGGCGTTCGGTGTCCGTGACGGCGGAGCGGTAGACGAACTCGTCGCGGAAGGTGACCAGTCCGGGGTTCTCCATGGCGCCCGCGTTGAACTCGGGGACGAAGGCCTGGTCGTAGGAGTCGAAGGGGTAGGGCTCCTCGAACTTCTCGTGGTAGCGGTCGAAGCAGGCGCGGGTGATGTCGAGGAGTTCCTCGGCGTCCGCGTCGAGGTACGGGGCCAGTGAGCGGCGGCAGTGGATGCCGAAGGGCAGCCCGCGGTGTTCGGTGCGCACGGAGTGCCAGGGCCCGGCGGCGACGGCGACGAGGTAGGTGGAGACGAGCGGGGTGGGCGCGGCCCGCCACACACCGCCGCCGGTGTGCTCGGTGACGCCGTTGGCGAGGACGCTCCAGCCCTCGGGGGCGGTGACGGCGAGGTCGAAGACGGCCTTGAGGTCGGGCTGGTCGAAGGCGGCGAAGACCCGCTGGACGTCGTCGAGGAACAGCTGTGTGTAGACGTACGTCTCGCCGTCGGTGGGGTCGGTGAAGCGGTGCATGCCCTCGCCGGTGCGGGAGTAGCGCATGCTCGCCTCGACGCGCAGTTCGTGCTCGCCGGCGGTGAGGTTCCGCAGCGGCAGCCGGTTGCCGTCGAGGCCGCCGGGGTCCAGGGGCTGTCCGTCGAGGGTGACGTAGCGCAGCTCGGCGGGCTTGATCTCGACGAAGGTGTCCGCGTCCGCACGGGCGCCGAACCTGATCAGGGTGCGGGAGTCGAACGTCTCGTCACCGGTGGTCAGATCGAGTTCGATCGTGTAGCGGTGGACGTCGAGGAGCTGTGCTCGGTTCTGCGCTTCGTCGCGCGTCAGTACGGACATGCAGGCCATGCTGCCTGATGCCGTTGCCGTGGCACAGGGGCGG
The DNA here is from genome assembly GCF_044540255.1 of Streptomyces sp. NPDC086080. Lineage (NCBI taxonomy): Bacteria > Bacillati > Actinomycetota > Actinomycetes > Kitasatosporales > Streptomycetaceae > Streptomyces > Streptomyces sp. NPDC086080. The sequence continues at coordinate 133,629 of NZ_JBITRU010000003.1, read as the reverse complement.
ATCGGGTACGCGGCCTATGTCCGGTCTCGTTCGAGCTCCCCGGTCTGCGCCCCCGCGGGCTGTCCGGGCGCCATGTGCGCGTGCGGGTGGGGCAGGGCGGGGTGCGCGGGGGTGGGGGTGCGTTCGTCGAACCGGGCACGCAGGGCACGGATCTCGGCCTCCAGGGCGAGCCGGCGCTGATGTGCGTCGTAGAGGTGGCGGATCTTGGTGCGCAGGGCCCAGGGGTCGACGGGCTTGGTGACGAGGTCGGCGACGCCGAGGTTGTACGCGGCGGCCCCGAGCTGCCGGTCGCGGGCGAAGCCGGTGAGCAGGACGACGGGGATGTGCTGGGTCTGCTCCAGGCGCCGCATGTAGCGCACGACGTCGAGGCCGCCGGTGCCGGGCATGTGGACGTCCAGGAGCACCAGACCGACGTTTCCGCGCAGAAGCTGTTTGAGGGCCTCGTCGCCACTGGTGGCCCGGCCCAGCAGGTGGCCCAGCGGGGCCAGGGCGCTCTCCAGGGCGTACAGGGTGTCCTCGTGGTCGTCGACGATGAGGATCCGGGCGTGGGGCGGCATGGCGCACATCCCTCCTCGGAAGGGACCGGATGGCTGTCCGGACGCTGACGGACGGTGCTCGTCAGCCGACAAGGAGTGCACAGCGCAGCATGCTCCGCGCGGGCCGTTCTGTCACTCCCCGGCGGAGGAGGTTGTGGCCGGATTCGCCGGGGGCGTGGCGCCTGCGGTGTCGTCGGCGATGCGTTCGTGGTGGCGGATCACCTCGGCGATGATGAAGCCCAGGAACTTCTCCGCGAAGGCCGGGTCGAGTTTGGCGTTCTCGGCGAGGGCGCGCAGCCGGGCGATCTGGCGCGCCTCGCGGCCGGGGTCGGCCGGCGGCAGGCGGTGCTCGGCCTTCAGCCGGCCGACCTGCTGGGTGCACTTGAAGCGTTCGGCGAGCATGTGGACGACGGCGGCGTCGATGTTGTCGATGCTGTCGCGCAGCCGGCCGAGTTCCTCGCGGACGGCGGGGTCGGCGTCACCGGTCGTGGTGTTGCTGGTGGTCATGGCGCGTCAGCCTACGTGCGGGCGCCGGCGGGGGCCGACGCTGTCCGGGGCGCGGACCGGGGTGGGACCGTAGAGTGGAACGGGTTCAGGGCGCGCGGGGGTGCGACGTGGCGAACGGCGGACCGGTGGAGCACGGCTATCCGCATCTGGAGACGGTGCGGCAGGCCGTCACGGCGCTGTACAGGCGGCTGTCGTACGACACGGTCCGGACGTTCTCGGTGAGTGTGGCGCCCGTGGACGTGGCGTTCTGCGACACGGACGATCTGCATCTGAGGGCGCAGCGGGTGGCCTACGAGATGGTGCTCCACTACCGGCTGCCGGACGCGCGCCTGATCGTCGGATTCCGTGAGATGACCCATGCGGCGAACGTGGAACTGGCGGCGGGGCCGGAGTACTTCATCGAGCTGAACGACCGGTTCCGGACGCATCGGCGGGACATCGGGGCGGCGCTGGCGCACGAGGTGGCGCATGTCTATCTGCACCGGCTGGGGCTGTCGTTCCCCGGGACCCGGGACAACGAGATCCTGACGGACACGACGGCGACGTACCTGGGGGCGGGGTGGCTGCTGCTGGACGCGTTCCGCCAGGACGGGGCGTCGTCGCAGAAGCTGGGGTATCTGACGCCGGAGGAGTTCGGGTACGTGCTGGCGAAGCGGGCGCTGCTGTTCGGGGAGGACCCGTCGGTGTGGTTCACCAGCGCGCAGGCGTACACGGCGTACGAGAAGGGGATGGCGCTGGCGCGGCGGGACGGGGAGCAGCCACCGTTGCGCTCCGCCGGGTGGGCGGGGCGCCGGCGCTACGCGCGGGATCGGCGGTATGCGCAGGGTCACTCCGTGGCGGGCGAGGCCCGGCACGAGGCGTCCTACCGGTTCACGGCGGACGGGCGTGGACCGTTGCGGGTGTCGTTTCCTTGTCCCACCTGTCATCAGCGGATCCGGGTGCCCGTGAAGGGGAGGGTGCGGGCGCGGTGCGGGTTGTGCCGGACGGTGCTGGAATGTGACACGTAGGGGCTCACCGCGGAGCCGCGGATCGATCCGGCCCGCGCACCTCCGGCGCTACGGCTCGCGCACGATCCCTTGTGCTCTCGCTGCCGTCAGCCACGTGGGGAACTCCCCCACCAGGCTGTCGTACAGGTCGGCGTCCGTGACCCTGCCCGGATTCCGGCCCGCGTGGAAGAAGCCCGCGTTGTCCACGATCCGTTTCGCCGGGACGGCCAGTTCGTCGAGTCTGCGGAGGTAGTCGAACTGCTTGCTGTGCGGGTCGCCGAAGCCGATGAACTGCCAGAAGAGCGGGAGGCGGGCGGCCTTGCACAGGTACTTCTCCGCGGCGAGCTTGTTGACGGGGCCGCCGTCGGTCTGGAAGACGACAAGGGCGGGGGCGGTGGAGCCGCTGTCCAGGTAGTGGTCGATGACCGCGTCCATCGCCAGGTGGTAGCTGGTCCGGCCCATGTGGCCGAGGCCGGACACGATCCGGTCGATACGGCCCCGGTGATCGGCGAGGGTGATGTCGGTGACGGCGTCGACCTCGGTGGAGAAGAAGACGACCGGGACCGTACCGTCGTCGTCGAGGTGGGCGGACAGGCCCAGCACCCGGTCGGCGAGCGCCTGTACGCTGCCGTCCTTGTAGTACGGCTTCATCGAGCCGGAGTAGTCGACGACCAGGTAGACGGCGGCCCGCAGACCGTCCAGGCCGTGCCGGGCGAGGGAGACCCCGGCGCTCTTGTAGAGACCGACCAGCGCGGGCGCGGTCTCCTCTATCTTGGTCAGGCTGATCGCCGCCACAGGACTCCCCCTCGGTCACGGAACCGCTGCCGAGATTACGGCACTCCCACCCCACCCCTCGCTCCGTCCACCATCGTTCGCTATTTTGTTCGCCGCCGTCCCCACCGGCTCTTTCCTTTCCCGTCCCTCCCGAGGAGCCGGCCCGTGGAGTCCGAGTCCACCGTCACCACCTGCTATCGCCATCCGAAGGTGGAGTGCCACGTCCGCTGCACGCGCTGCGAGCGGTACATCTGCCCGGACTGCATGCGGGAGGCGGCCGTGGGCCACCAGTGCCCCGAGTGCGTGAAGGAGGGCGCCCGGTCGATGCGGCAGGCCCGCACCCTGGTCGGCGGCCGGGTCTCCGCAGTGCCCGTGGTGACGTACGTGCTGATCGTCGTCAACGTGCTGGTGTATCTGGCGGAGGTGCTGCGTCCGGAGATCGTGGACCGGTTCGCCATGGTGGGCGCGGGGCTGCTGGGTCCGGACGGCGACCACTATGTGTGGCTGTACCCGTATCCCGGGGGCTTCACCCCGGAGGGGCTGGTGGGCGGGGAGTGGTACCGGCTGCTGACCGGGGCGTTCCTGCACCTGCCGCCCACCGGGGGCACGTTCGGGGTCCTGCACATCGTGATGAACATGGTGGCGCTGTGGAACCTGGGCCGGCTGGTCGAGCCGATGCTCGGCCGTGTCCACTACCTCGCCCTGTACCTGCTGTCGGCGCTGGGCGGTTCGGTCCTGGTGCTGCTGCTCGCGCCCGAGGACGCCGTGGTCGGCGCGTCCGGCGCCCTCTTCGGTGTGGGGGCCGCGTACTACGTGATGGCGCGGCGCGTGGGCGCCCCCATGGGACAGGTCAACCGGTTCATGGCCGGGCTGCTGCTGTGGCTGGTGATCTCGGCGGTGGTCACGTCCTGGGAGGGGCACCTCGGCGGGCTGCTGGCGGGCGGAGCCGTGGCGCTGGTCTTCGCGTACGTGCCCCGGGGCGACCGCCGGGCGCTGATCCAGGCAGCAGCCTGTACTGTCCTGCTGGCGTTGCTGCTGGTGGCGGCGGCGGCCAAGGTGTCCGGGCTGACGAGTGGAGGTGCCCCGCTGTGAGACCTGCCGGTCTTCTGCTGTCCGCCGTTCCTGTGATCGCCGCGGCGGTGTACCTCCTGCTGCCGTCCGACTCCTCCGACATCCCGGCACCACCGCCGGCGGCCACCGCGCAGCCGGCGCTCGACGAGGCCAAGGACCGGGCCGAGAGCGAACGGGCGGCCGACGACGCCCTCGTCGCCGCCCGGCCGCCGGGGCTGGCCGCCCCGGAGAAGAAGGAAATCGCCCTGCGGCTGGTGGCGAGCGCCGAGCACGCGACGACCGACTGGCGCGGCACCTACGGCGTCATCGAGGACGCGGACGACGGCTGCGGGTACACGGCGGGCATCGTCGGCTTCTGCACCGCCACCCACGATCTGCTCGCGCTGGTCGAGACCTACACCGAGGACCACCCGGACAACGGGCTGGCGCCCTATCTGCCCGCGCTGCGCGAGGTCGACGGCACGGACTCGCACGAGGGCCTGGACCCCGGCTTCCCGGCCGCCTGGAAGGCGGAGGCGAGGACGCCCGCGTTCCGGGCGGCGCAGGAGGCGGAGCGCGACCGCAGATACTTCGAACCGGCGGTACGCCTCGCGAAGCTGGACGGCCTCGGCACGCTGGGCCAGTTCGTCTACTTCGACGCGATGGTCTTCCACGGGCCCGGCATCGAGGCGGGCGGCTTCTACGACGTACGCGCGCGGACCCTCGACGGGGCACGGACGCCGGCGGCGGGCGGACCCGAGAAGACGTATCTCAGCGCCTTCCTGGACGTCCGCCGCGCCACCATGCTGAGCCGCTACCCGGACCGCAACACCTCCCGAGTCGACACGGCCCAGCGCCGGTTCCTGACAGCCGGGAACCTGGGTCTGGACACACCTTTGACGTGGGAGATGCACGGCGAGCGTTACACGCTGCGCTGACGACGCCGGGGCGCCCGTACGCCGGTGAACGGGCGGACCGCGGCGGCGAACGGCGGCGCGGCCGGCACCGTCTCCTCCGTACGCTTGCCCCATGAAACGTGCCCTGCTCACGGCCCTGTCCGTCGTCGTCGCGCTCGCGGCGGCGGGCTGCTCGTCCGCCTCCGGGAACGAGGAGGCGGCGGGGCTGGCCAGTCCCGCCAAGAAGGAGATCGCGCAGCGCATAGTCGCCAGTGCCGAGAACGGCACGCTCGACTGGCGCAGCGCCTATGGCTACATCGAGGACATCGACGACGGACAGGGCTACACCGCGGGCATCATCGGCTTCTGCACCGGTACGCACGATCTGCTGACCCTCGTCGAGGAGTACACCGAGGACCATCCAAACAACGGTCTGGCCCGTTATCTGCCCGCGCTGCGCGAGGTCGACGGCACGGACTCGCACGAGGGCCTGGACCCGGGTTTCAGGGCCGCCTGGAAGGCGGAGGCGAAGCGGCCGGAGTTCCGGGCCGCACAGGACGCCAAGCGGGACGAGGAGTACTTCGACCCGGCGGTGCGGCGGGGCGAGCGCGACGGCCTGTCGGCGCTGGGGCAGTTCATCTACTACGACGCGATCGTCTACCACGGCCCCGGTGACGGTCCCACGAGCTTCGGCGGCATCCGCGCGGCGGCGATGCGGCGGGCGGACACCCCCGCCGCGGGCGGTGACGAGGAGAAGTACCTGGCGGCGTTCCTGGACGTGCGCCGCGAGGCCATGGGCGAACTGCACCCCGGGCACGACACCAGCCGGGTCGACACCGCCCAGCGCCGTTTCCTCGACGCGGGCAACCTGGACCTCGACACCCCGCTGGAGTGGGAGATGTACGGGATGCCCTACAAGGTGGCGTGAGCCCGGACGTGTGAAGGCACCTGCCCTGTTGTCCGGTCGGGGACGGGCGGGCAGGCGCCTTCTCGGGGGGTCTGGGGGGGTGTCCCCCTCAGATATCCCGCCCGTACGCCTTTGTACGGGACGTACATGAGGGACCGTCAGGTCCTGTGGGTACCGCTTCGTCAGACCATCAGCGAGCGGTCCGTCGGGCGGATCGGGGCCGGCAGCTCGCTCGCCCCGGTGAGGGCGCGGTCGCAGCCGCGGGCGGCGGAGCGGCCTTCGGCGATGGCCCACACGATGAGCGACTGGCCGCGGCCGGCGTCACCGGCGACGAACACTCCGGGCACGTTGGTCTGGAAGTCGTCGTCGCGGGCGATGTTACCCCGTTCGTCGAGCTCCAGGCCGAACTGGTCCACCAGGCCGTTGTCCCGGTCGGTGCCGGTGAAGCCCATGGCGAGGGTGACCAGCTGGGCCGGGATCTTCCGCTCGGTGCCCGGCTTCGACGTCAGCCTGCCGTCGACGAACTCGACCTCGCTCATGTGCAGCCACTGGACGTTGCCGTCCTCGTCGCCCTCGAAGTGGGTGGTGGAGACCGAGTAGACCCGCTCACCGCCCTCCTCGTGGGCGGACGTCACCTTGTAGAGCATGGGGAACGTCGGCCAGGGCTGGGAGACCGGGTCCCGCTCCTCGCCCGGGCGCGGCATGATCTCCAGCTGGGTGACGGACGCGGCGCCCTGGCGGTGGGCGGTGCCCACGCAGTCGGCGCCGGTGTCGCCGCCGCCGATGACGACGACGTGCTTGCCCTCGGCGGAGATCGGCGGGGCGACGTAGTCGCCCTCCTGCACCTTGTTGGCCAGCGGCAGGTACTCCATGGCCTGGTGGATGCCCTTGAGCTCCCGGCCGGGCACCGGCAGGTCGCGCGCGGTCGTCGCCCCGACGGCGAGGACCACGGCGTCGTACCGCTTGCGCAGCGCCGTCGCCGGCATGTCGCGGCCGATCTCGATGCCCGTACGGAACTTGGTGCCCTCCGCGCGCATCTGCTCGATACGGCGGTTGATGTGCCGCTTCTCCATCTTGAACTCGGGGATGCCGTAGCGGAGCAGGCCGCCGATGCGGTCGGCCCGCTCGTAGACGGCGACCGTGTGGCCGGCCCGGGTCAGCTGCTGGGCGGCGGCCAGTCCCGCGGGTCCCGAGCCGACGACCGCGACGGTCTTGCCGGAGAGGCGCTCGGGGATCCGCGGGGCGACGTCCCCGGTCTCCCACGCCTTGTCGATGATCGAGACCTCGACGTTCTTGATGGTGACCGGCGGCTGGTTGATGCCGAGCACACAGGCGGACTCGCACGGGGCGGGGCACAGCCGGCCGGTGAACTCCGGGAAGTTGTTGGTGGCGTGCAGCCGCTCGGAGGCGGCGCCCCAGTCCTCCCGGTAGGCGAAGTCGTTCCACTCGGGGATGAGGTTCCCGAGCGGGCAGCCGTTGTGACAGAACGGGATGCCGCAGTCCATGCAGCGGCTGGCCTGCGTGCTGATGATCGGCAGCAGGGAGCCGGGGACGTAGACCTCGTTCCAGTCCTTGGTGCGCTCCTCGACCGGACGGGACCTGGCGACCTCGCGGCCGTGGTTCAGAAAGCCCTTCGGATCAGCCATTGATCGCCGCCTCCATCATCTTCTCGGTGATCTCGGTCTCGGTCAGACCGGCCCGCTCGGCGGCGTCCTTGGCGGCGAGCACTGACTTGTACGTGCTGGGGATGATCTTGCTGAACCTCTCCACGGCCGTGTCCCACTCGGCGAGCAGCTTCTCGGCGACGGTGGAACCCGTCTCCTCCCGGTGCCTGCGGACCACGTCGTGCAGCCACTGCCTGTCGCTGTCGTCCAGCGCCTGTACGGCGTCCAGGTTGCCGGCGTTGACGTTGTCCCGGTCGAGGTCGATGACGTAGGCGATGCCCCCGGACATGCCGGCCGCGAAGTTGCGCCCGGTCCGGCCGAGGACGACCGCGTGGCCGCCGGTCATGTACTCGCAACCGTGGTCGCCCACGCCCTCGGAGACGACCAGCGCGCCGGAGTTGCGGACGCAGAACCGCTCGCCCGTACGACCGCGCAGGAACAGCTCACCGCCGGTCGCGCCGTACGCGATCGTGTTGCCGGCGATGGTGGAGTACTCGGCGAGGTGGTCGGCGCCGCGGTCCGGGCGGACCACGATCCGGCCGCCGGACAGGCCCTTGCCGACGTAGTCGTTGGCGTCGCCCTCCAGACGCAGCGTGACGCCGCGCGGGAGGAAGGCGCCGAAGGACTGGCCGGCGCTGCCGGTGAAGGTGATGTCGATGGTGTCGTCGGGGAGGCCCGCACCGCCGAACTTCTTCGTCACCTCGTGGCCGAGCATGGTGCCGACCGTGCGGTTGATGTTGCGGATGGCGACCCGGGCGCGCACCGGCTGGGCGTCCTCGGCACCGGCCGCGGACAGCGCGTCGGCGGCGAGCTTGATCAGCTCGTTGTCGAGCGCCTTCTCCAGGCCGTGGTCCTGGGTGACGACCTGGTGACGGACGGCGCCCTCGGGCAGTTCGGGAACGTGGAACAGCGGCTCCAGCTCCAGGCCCTGCGCCTTCCAGTGGTTCACCGCGCGGGTCACGTCGAGGACCTCGGCGTGGCCGACGGCCTCCTCGATGGACCGGAAGCCCAGCTCGGCGAGGAGTTCGCGGACCTCTTCGGCGATGAACCGGAAGAAGTTCACGATGTACTCGGCCTTGCCGGAGAACCGGTCCCGCAGGACGGGATTCTGGGTGGCGATGCCGACCGGGCAGGTGTCGAGGTGGCAGACGCGCATCATGACGCAGCCGGAGACGACCAGCGGGGCGGTGGCGAAGCCGAACTCCTCGGCGCCGAGCAGCGCGGCGATGACCACGTCACGGCCGGTCTTGAGCTGGCCGTCGGTCTGTACGACGATCCGGTCGCGCAGGCCGTTGAGCAGCAGGGTCTGCTGGGTCTCGGCGAGGCCGAGCTCCCACGGACCGCCGGCGTGCTTCAGCGAGGTGAGCGGGGAGGCGCCCGTACCGCCGTCGTGACCGGAGATCAGCACGACGTCCGCGTGGGCCTTGGAGACACCGGCGGCGACCGTGCCGACACCGACCTCGGAGACCAGCTTGACGTGAATGCGCGCCTGGGGGTTGGCGTTCTTCAGGTCGTGGATCAGCTGGGCGAGGTCCTCGATGGAGTAGATGTCGTGGTGCGGCGGCGGGGAGATGAGGCCGACGCCGGGAGTGCTGTGCCGGGTCTTGGCCACCCAGGGGTAGACCTTGTGGCCGGGCAGCTGGCCGCCCTCGCCGGGCTTGGCGCCCTGGGCCATCTTGATCTGGATGTCGTCGGCGTTGACCAGGTATTCGGAGGTCACGCCGAAACGGCCGGAGGCGACCTGCTTGATGGCGGACCGGCGGGCCGGGTCGTACAGCCGCTCGGGGTCCTCGCCGCCCTCACCGGTGTTGGACTTGCCGCCCAGCTGGTTCATGGCGACGGCGAGGGTCTCGTGCGCCTCCTGGGAGATGGAGCCGTACGACATGGCGCCGGTGGAGAACCGCTTGACGATCTCGCTGACCGGCTCGACCTCCTCCAGGGGGATCGGTCCCCGGCCGGAGTCGAAGCCGAAGAGCCCGCGGAGCGTCATCAGCCGCTCGGACTGCTCGTTCACGCGCGCGGTGTACTTCTTGAAGATGTCGTAGCGGCCGGAGCGCGTGGAGTGCTGGAGGCGGAAGACCGTCTCCGGGTCGAACAGGTGCGGCTCGCCCTCGCGGCGCCACTGGTACTCGCCGCCGATGTCCAGGGCACGGTGCGCGGAGGCGATGCCGGAGGCGGGGTAGGCCTTGGCGTGGCGGGCGGCGACCTCCTTGGCGATGACGTCGATGCCGACGCCGCCGATCTTGGTGGCGGTGCCGTCGAAGTACTTCTCGACGAAGTCGTCCGCCAGGCCGACGGCCTCGAAGACCTGGGCGCCGCGGTAGGAGGCGACCGTGGAGATGCCCATCTTGGACATGACCTTCAGAACGCCCTTGCCGAGGGCGTGGATCAGGTTGCGGAGGGCCTGCTCGGGCTCCATGCCGGGCAGGAAGGTGCCCGCGCGGACCAGGTCCTCGACGGACTCCATCGCCAGGTACGGGTTGACGGCGGCGGCGCCGAACCCGATGAGCAGCGCGACGTGGTGGACCTCTCGGACGTCACCGGCCTCGACCAGCAGGCCCACCTGGGTGCGCTGCTTGGTGCGGATGAGGTGGTGATGGACGGCCGAGGTGAGCAGCAGCGACGGGATCGGCGCGTGCTCGGCGTCCGAGTGACGGTCGGACAAAACGATGAGGCGGGCGCCGTTCTCGATGGCGGCGTCGGCCTCGGCGCAGATCGCCTCGATGCGGTCGGCGAGGGCGTCGCCGCCGCCGGAGACCCGGTACAGGCCGGAGAGGGTTGCGGCCTTGAAGCCGGGCATGTCGCCGTCGGCGTTGACATGGATGAGCTTGGCCAGCTCGTCGTTGTCGATCACCGGGAAGAGCAGCGTGACACTGCGGCAGGCCGCGGCGGTCGGCTCGAGCAGGTTGCCCTGCGGGCCCAGCGAGGAGCGCAGGGAGGTGACCAGTTCCTCGCGGATCGCGTCCAGCGGCGGGTTGGTGACCTGGGCGAACAGCTGGGTGAAGTAGTCGAAGAGCAGCCGCGGGCGCTCGCTCAGCGCGGCGATCGGCGAGTCGGTGCCCATCGAGCCGATCGGCTCGGCGCCGGCCTTGGCCATCGGCGCGAGGAGGATGCGCAGCTCCTCCTCGGTGTAGCCGAAGGTCTGCTGGCGGCGGGTGACCGAGGCGTGGGTGTGCACGATGTGCTCACGCTCGGGCAGGTCGGACAGCTCGATCTCACCGGCTTCGAGCCACTCCGCGTAGGGGTGCTCGGCGGCGAGGGCGGCCTTGATCTCGTCGTCCTCGATGATGCGGTGCTCGGCGGTGTCGACGAGGAACATCCGGCCGGGCTGGAGGCGGCCCTTGCGGACGACCTTCGCCGGGTCGATGTCCAGCACGCCGACCTCGGAGCCGAGGACGACCAGACCGTCGTCGGTGACCCAGTAGCGGCCGGGACGCAGTCCGTTGCGGTCGAGTACGGCGCCGACCTGGGTGCCGTCGGTGAAGGTGACGCAGGCGGGGCCGTCCCAGGGCTCCATCATCGTGGAGTGGTACTGGTAGAAGGCGCGCCGGGCCGGGTCCATCGAGTCGTGGTTCTCCCACGCCTCCGGGATCATCATGAGCACGGAGTGCGGCAGGGAGCGGCCGCCCAGGTGCAGCAGTTCGAGGACCTCGTCGAAGGACGCCGAGTCGGAGGCGTCGGGGGTGCAGATCGGGAAGATCCGCTCCAGGTCCGCCTGCGCGGGGCCGAACAGCCGCGAGGCGAGCTGGGACTCGCGGGCGCGCATCCAGTTGCGGTTGCCCTTGACGGTGTTGATCTCACCGTTGTGCGCGACGAAACGGTACGGGTGCGCGAGCGGCCACGACGGGAAGGTGTTCGTGGAGAACCGGGAATGCACCAGTGCGATCGCGGAGCCGAAGCGGCGGTCGGACAGGTCGGGGAAGAAGGGCTCGAGCTGGCCGGTGGTCAGCATGCCCTTGTAGACGATGGTGCGGGCCGAGAGGGAGGGGAAGTAGACGCCCGCCTCGCGCTCGGCGCGCTTGCGCAGCACGAACGCCTTGCGGTCGAGCTCGATGCCCCGGCTCTCGCCCGCGGTGACGAAGACCTGCCGGAAGACCGGCATGGTCGAACGGGCGGTGGCGCCGAGCAGCTGGGGCGCGACCGGCACCTCGCGCCAGCCGAGGACGGTCAGCTCCTCCGCGGCGGCGATCTCCTCGATCCGGGCGACGGCCGCGTCGAGGCCGTCCTCCGGGAGGAAGGCGATACCGACGGCGTAGCCGCCTGCCTCGGGCAGGTCGAATCCGGCCACCTCGCGGAAGAAGGCGTCCGGCACCTGGGAGAGGATTCCCGCGCCGTCGCCGGAGTCCGGCTCGGAGCCGGTGGCGCCGCGGTGCTCGAGGTTGCGCAGAACGGTGAGGGCCTGCTCGACCAGGGTGTGGGACGCCTCGCCGGTAAGGGTGGCGACGAAACCGACGCCGCAGGCGTCGTGCTCGTCGCGGGGGTCGTACATACCCTGCGCGGCAGGGCGAGCATCCATGAACGACCAGTTCGGGCGGTCGCTCGGAGAATGCTGGGACGGCTGGCGCGGCGTACGCATCGGCTCTCCCGTCGTCGTCATGTGGCATGTGAAGTGCCGAGGGACGACGTTGGCCCTCTGCGTGGAGCAAAAGCTGGTGCAGGTTACATGATGGCGCGGTTCCCGGAAACCGGGATGTCACGTTCCATCACGTGGACACCGGACGGGACGCGGCGGGGGTTCCGCGCCTGACGGCGAAAGCCATGAGGACCGGGCCGGACAGATCGGTGTCCGTCGGTCGGTGGCGGGAAAAGGCTGCTGCGCCCGCCCCGCAGGGCACGTTGTCGGCCTCATTGCCCACAGCGCTTACGGCTCATGCCCAGTGGTCATGCCGCCGAAACCAGCAGGTTACGAACTACTGGTGCGGCCCTCCGCACCGGACGAGAGGAGGACTATCCTAGGGTCGTTCCGAACGCCGCGCCCAGGGCGTACGTCACACCGGCCGCCGCACCGCCCAGCGCCAACTGCCGCAGACCGCTGTACCACCAGCTGCGCGCCGTCACCTTGGCCACCACCGCGCCGCACAGGAAGAGACCGAGCAGCGCCAGCAGCACGGCCGGCCACAGACTGCCCGCACCGAGCAGATACGGCAGTACGGGCAGCAGTGCGCCCAGCGCGAAGGAGCCGAAGCTCGACACGGCGGCCACGGTCGGCGAGGGCAGGTCGCCGGGGTCGATGCCGAGCTCCTCGCGGGCGTGGATCTCCAGGGCCTGCTCGGGGTCCTTGGACAGCTGCCGGGCGACCTCGCGGGCCAGGTCGGCGTCGACGCCGCGGGTCTGGTAGAGGGCGGCCAGTTCGGCCTCCTCGTCCTTCGGGTGCTTGCGCAGCTCACGCCGCTCGACGGCCAGCTCGGCCTCGACCAGCTCACGCTGGGAGGCGACGGAGGTGTACTCGCCGGCCGCCATGGAGAAGGCGCCGGCGGCAAGTCCTGCGAGGCCGGTGAGGACGACGGTCTGCTGACTCACCGCGCTGGCGGCGACACCGGTGATCAGGGCCAGGTTGGAGACCAGTCCGTCCATCGCGCCGAACACCGCGGGGCGCAGCCAGCCGCCGTTCACATCCCGGTGCGTGTGGTTGTCGCGGTGCGCCTCGTGCAGCGCCGCCTCGGTATCGATGATGGCCATGCCTGTCCCCCACAGCTTCCTCTTTGGACACATTCTATTCTTCGACGGCACTCAATGTACGCCTCCACATCGCCTCCCGCCAGCAAGGAAAGGCTGGGCTAACCTGCGGTTTTGCGCCTTCTGCTCGTTTGCGTAGATGGACGCACAGATGTCGACCGGGTGACGCTGAGGCCGCCGATGCTGTGGCGGACACCACACCGGGGACAGTTCCGCAAAGGGCTCCGCGCCCCTCTCGGGGCCGCGCCTGAGAGGAGAGCCGCGATGGTATCGACCGCCCGCATCCCCTCGCCCCCGGCGCCCGGGGAGGCCCTCGGGCGTCGTGAACGGGCGCGCGGCGCGCTGCTCGGCCTGGCCGTCGGCGACGCGCTGGGCGCCCCGGCGGAGAACATGAAGCCCTCCGAGATCCGCGCGAAGTGGGGCCGCATCACGGGCTACGTCACCGACCGCCCGGCCGGCACGGACGACACCGAGTACGCGATCTTCTCCGGACTGCTGCTGGCCCGGCACGGCTCCGCGCTCACCCCGGCGCACGTCGAAGCGGCCTGGCACGAGTGGATCGCGGACCGCTCCGAGGGCCCTTTCCGGGGCGCCGGCTTCAGCGAGCGCGGCACGCTGGAAAACCTGCGCCGGGGGCTGGCGGCACCCATCTCGGCCCAGCACCGGCACGCCTGGAGCGACGGGCTGGCGATGCGGGCGGCGCCGCACGGGGTGTTCGCGGCGGGCCGTCCCGACGAGGCGGCCCGGCTGGCGGCGATCGACGGATCGGTCAGCCACGACGGCGAGGGCATCTACGGCGGCCAGGCGGTCGCGGCGGGCGTGGCGGCCGCCATGGCCGGGGCGCCGGTGGTCGCGGTGGTGGCCTCGGCCCTGGCCGTGGTGCCGGAGGACTCCTGGACCGCCCGCTCACTGCGCCGCGCCGTGACGGCGGCCCACCTCGGCGAACGCGCGGTCCGCGCGGCGGTGGTGATCGGCGGCTACCCGTGGACCGACCTGGCCCCCGAGGCGGTCGCCCTCGCCTTCGGCGCGTACGCAGCGGCCGACGGGGACTTCGAGCGGGCGGTGCTCACGGCCGTCAACATGGGCCGCGACGCCGACACGACGGCGGCGGTGGCGGGTGCACTGGCGGGCGCCACCCAGGGCATCGACGCCGTCCCCCCGCCCTGGGCGGCGGCCATCACCCCGGCCCGGGGCACCTGCCTGCCCGCCATGGCGGGCCACCACGTCCTGACCATCGCGGACCTCCTGACCCCGGAGCCCCCCTCATGACCACACCCACCACCACCCCACAACCCCCACCCGCACCCGCACCCGCACCCGCACCCGCACCCGCCGACGGTGATCAGCCCCCACAGGGGCCACCCGCACCCGACCTCGAAACCCGCACGGGTGGTGCGGGTGGGAACACCCGGGCCGAAGGCGAAGCCGAGGCCGTTACCCTCACCCAGCGACCGCAGGTGGAAGGCCTCCTCCTAGGCCTGGCCGCAGGCGACGCCGCCGGCTGGCCCGCCGCCCGCCACCGCGCCGCACGCATGCCGGAGTGGACCAGACGCCTCACCCGCGAGCTCGACACCTTCGCCGAGCAGAACGCGACGACCACCCTCCCCGTCCCCATCGCCCTCAACCAGCCCTCCGAACCCCTCCGCCTCGGCCCCTCCGACGACGCCGAATGGGCGGCCTTCGCCGCGGAAGCCGTGCTCCGGGCCGGTGACGACACCGCCTTCGGCGACCTCAGCCGCGAACGCCGCACCCGCGCGGCCATCGACCTGACCTGGAACACCGTGGCCGCCGAGATCGCCGCGGCAGCGCACCGCGCCCCCGAGACCGAGTCCGCCGTGCTCCCCCTGCGGGCCCGCATCTCCGTCCGCGCCGGCCTCGGCAACCTCGCCACCGGCCTGCGCCCGCCCGCCACCGGCCACGACAATCCGCACTACTTCGACGACGCGGCCTGCGTACGGGCCTGTGTGCTGGCCGTGGCGCACCCCGGCGATCCGCGTGCCGCCGCGGACCTCGCCGAGTTCGACGCCCGCTACACCCAGGACGGTGACGGCGTGCGCGGCGCCCGCGCCATGGCCGCCGCCGTCGCGCTGGCTCTGACCGGCGCGGACCCGCACACCTGCGTGCGCGCCGCCTGCGCCGAACTGCCCGAGGACACGGAGATCGGCCGCAACGCCCGGTACGCGCTGAAGCTCGCGGCGGACGCCGACAGCGCCTTCGCCCTCGTCCCACCGCTCGAGCACCAGATCGTCGACCACGTCTACAGCTACGGCATCGCGGCCGCCGAGACCGTCCCCGTCGCCCTCGCGCTCACCACCGCCGCCCACGGCAGGATCGCCGAGGCGGTCCCGGCGGCGGCCTGCCTGTCCCGGGTCGCGGACTCCGCCCCGGCGCTCGTCGGCGCCCTCACCGGCGCACTGGGCGGCGGCGCGGCGGTCCCCGCGTCGTGGCGGGACAGCTGCCGCACCCTCTCCGGCTGCGTGCTCCCCCGGCTCACCGGCACCGACCTGGTGGAACTCGCCGGACTGCTGGCAGCCGCGTACCCGGCCCCGACGGAGGGATGATGCGGGCATGACGCGCGAAAAAGCACACATCACCCCCCGGGGTCCGTCCCTGGACGAGCGGATCACCGGCGCACTCGTCGGAGCGGCGGTCGGCGATGCCCTCGGCGGGCCGGTCGAGGGGTACTCCCCCGAGCAGATCGTCGAGCGCCACGGCGGGCGCGTCCACGGCGTCGTCGGCCCGTGGAACGGCGACGCCTGGCGCACCGCCCGCCCGATCGCCCCGTACCACAAGGGTGACGGCCACATCACCGACGACACCCTGATGACCCACGCGCTGATCCGGGTGTACGCGACGGTCCGCGACCATCTGGACGCCTACGCCGTCGCCGACCACCTGGTCCCGGACCTGATGACGAACCCGCGCTGGATCCCGGAACTGGAGGCGGAGACGATCCCGCTGCACCGGATCTTCCTCGCCGAGAAGTGGCTGGTGGCCCGACTGCACTACGGTCACGTCGACCCGCGCGAGGCCGGCACCGGCAACATCGTCAACTGCGGGGCCGCGATGTACATGGCCCCGGCCGGACTGGTCAACGCCGCCCACCCCGCCGCCGCCTACGCCGAGGCGCTGGACGTCGCGGGTGCCCACCAGTCGTCGTACGGCAGGGAGGCGGCGGGCGTCTTCGCGGCGGCCGTCGCGGCGGCGTGCGCGCCGGGCGCGACGGCGGACTCGGTGGTAGCCGCGTGTCTGTCCCTGGCGAAGGACGGCACCCGGGAGGCGATCGAGCGGGTCTGCGAAGAGGCGGCCCGGCACACGGACTTCGAGTCGGCGCTGCGTCCGCTGCGGGAGGCGGTGGCCCCGTACGACACCGTGGGCCCCGACTACCGCTCCCCCTCCCTGGGGGCGCGTCGCCCGTCGCGGCTGCACGCCATCGAGGAACTCCCGGTCGCGCTCGGCATGGTGGTGGTGGCCCGGGGCGACTTCCGGCACGCGGTGCTGGGCGCCGTGAACTACGGCCGCGACTGCGACTCCATCGCCACGATGGCCGGCGCCGTGACCGGTGCCCTCGGCTCGCCCGTCCCCGAGGACTGGTCCAAGACGGTGGCGGACGCCAGCCGCCTCGACCTGTGGGCACCGGCGGTCACGCTGGCCGGGGTGACCCGTGAGATCTTCGCGCGTGACGTGGAGCGCCGCCGCGCCCACGAACGGGCCGTCGCGGAACTGGGAGGCCCGGGTTGCTCCGACTGACCTGGGTCCAGCCGGAGGACCTGATCGGCCACGAACTGCGCCAGGCGTCCCAGGACGGCCGCGCACCCACGGCCGTCGCCGCCCGCTGGCGTGCGGCGGGCGGCCCCGAGGCCCCCCTGACCGCGGGCGCCTCCCCCACCCCGGCCTCCCCCCGCCTCCGTCTCCTGGCCACCGGCCTCCTCGACGAACTCGCCGACCTCCCCAGCCCCCTGACGGAACACGAACCGACCGACCTCCCCGCCATCAAGTCCCTGTGCCCCGACTGGCCGCTCGCCGCGGACGGCCGTACGGGGGAGGCCGGGCACGGCGGCACCCCGCGTGCGCCGGACCGCCCGCCTCACCCCCGCCCGGTGTCCCCCGCCCGCCTGGAAGCCGCCTGGCTGGGCCGAGCGGTCGGCTGCCTCCTCGGCAAACCGGTGGAGAAACTCCCCCTCACCGCCATCCGGAATCTGGCCCGGGCCGTCGGCAACTGGCCCCTGACCACCTATTTCACAGCCCGCGGCGTCCCCGGCGACCTTCTCGCCCGCCACCCCTGGAACCGCCGCTCCGCGTCGACCTCCCTCGCCGAGAACATCGACGGCATGCCCGAGGACGACGACCTCAACTACCCCCTTCTCGCCCTGCTCCTCCTGCAGCGGCACGGCCGCGGATTCACCACCACCGACGTGGCCCGCGTCTGGCTGGACGAACTCCCCGCCGGCCGGACCTTCACCGCCGAACGCGTCGCCTACCGCAACCTCCTCAGCGGCCTGGAACCCCCGCTGACCGCCCGCCACCACAACCCCTTCCGCGAATGGATCGGTGCTCTGATCCGCGCGGACATGCACGGCTGGACCAACCCCGGTGACCCGGCCGCTGCCGCCGAGCAGGCCCATCGCGACGCGACGCTCACCCACACCGGGAACGGCGTCTACGCCGCGATGTTCACCGCCGCCGTCATCGCCACCGCCGCCACCGGCGACCACGACATCCACGCGTGCCTGCGCACCGGCCTCACCGTCGTCCCGCCCCGCTCCCGCCTCGCCCGGGCCGTCCGGCAGGCCATCGGACTGGCCCACGATCACGCCGACTTCACCACCGTCGTCGATCTCCTCCACCGCACCCACGCCGCCACCCACCACTGGGTGCACGCTGTCCCCAACACCGCCCTGATCGCCGCCGCCCTCACCCACGCCCGAGGCGACTTCACCGGTTCCATCTGCCGTGCGGTGTCGGGCGGTTGGGACACCGACTCCAACGGCGCGACGGCCGGCGGCATCGCCGGCCTCCTCGCCGGCACCCCCGACGCCCTCCCCGAACGCTGGACGGCCCCGCTGAAGAACCGCCTGGCCACCTCCGTCGGCGGCCTCGACGGCTCCGGCTTCGACACCCTGGCCCGACTGACCCATCTGGAGGCCTCCCGCCCATGACGTCCACCGAACCCCCACTGACCGGCCTGCGCGTCCTGGACCTCGCCACGCTCTTCGCCGGCCCACTCGCCGCGACCCTGCTCGGCGACTTCGGCGCGGAGGTCGTCAAGGTCGAGCATCCGAGGAAACCGGACCCCTCCCGCGGCCACGGCCCGTCGAAGAACGGCATCGGCCTGTGGTGGAAGATGCTCGGCCGCAACAAACGCGCCATCACTCTGGACCTGTCCACCCCCGGCGGCCGGGCCACCCTCCTGCGCCTGGCGGAGACCGCCGACGTCGTCATCGAGAACTTCCGTCCCGGCACCCTCGAGAAGTGGGACCTGGGCTGGCCCGAACTGTCCGCCGTCAACCCCCGTCTGGTCCTGGCCCGGGTCACCGGCTTCGGCCAGTTCGGCCCGTACGCGCACCGTCCGGGCTTCGGCACCCTCGCCGAGGCGATGAGCGGCTTCGCGGCGATCACCGGTGAGCCGGACAGCCCGCCGACGCTGCCGCCGTTCGGTCTGGCGGACTCCATCGCGGGCCTGACCACGGCGTACGCGATCATGACCGCTCTCGCCGCCCGTGACCGTACCGGCGAGGGCCAGGTCGTCGACCTGGCCCTGATCGAGCCGATCCTGACCGTGCTCGGCCCGCAGCCCACCTGGTACGACCAGCTCGGCCACGTCCAGCCCCGCACCGGCAACCGCTCCCGGAACAACGCCCCGCGCGGCACCTACCTGACCGCCGACGGCACCTGGGTCGCCGTGTCCACCTCGGCCCAGTCGATCGCCGAGCGCGTGATGGTGCTGGTGGGCCGCCCGGATCTGATCGACGAACCCTGGTTCGCCACCGGCGAGGACCGGGCCCGGCACGCGGACATCCTGGACGAGGCGGTCGGCGGCTGGATCGCCCGGCACACCCGCACCGACGTCCTGGCGGCCTTCGAGAAGGCGGAGGCCGCCGTCGCCCCCGTCCAGGACGTACGGGACGTCATGACCGACCCCCAGTACCAGGCCCTGGACACCATCACCACGGTCGACGATCCCGAGCTGGGCCCGCTGCGCATGCAGAACGTCCTCTTCCGGCTCTCCGCCACCCCGGGCGCGATCCGCTGGGCGGGCCGCCCGCACGGTGCGGACACCGAGGCGGTCCTGACCGAGCTGGGTCTCACCACCGACGACCTCGCGCGGCTGCGCACGGAGGGTGCCCTGTGAGGCGCTTCCCGCTGACCTGGCTGTACGTCCCCGGAGACCGTCCCACCGTGGTCGCGAAGGCGCTGACCTCGGGGGCCGATGTCGTGGTGATCGACCTGGAGGACGCGGTCGCGCCCGACCGCAAGGCCTACGCCCGGTCGGCCACCGCCGAGTTGCTGCGCGACCACCAGCCGGTCCCGGTCCACGTCCGCGTCAACGCCCTGTCCGGCCCCTGGGCGCGTGCCGACCTCGCGGCCGTCGCCCCGGCACCCGGTCTGTCCGGTCTGCGGCTGCCCAAGGTGTCGTCCCCGTCCGACGTCGTACGCGTCGCTCACCAGGTGGTGTCCGCCCGCGGTGGTACGCCGCCCCTGTACGCCCTCCTGGAAACGGCCCTCGGCATCGAGCGCGCCCACGCGGTGGCCACCGCCCATCCGTCCCTGCGCGGTATCACCATCGGGGAGGCGGACCTCCGTGCCGATCTGGGGGTACGCGACGACGTGGGCCTCGACTACTCCCGTTCCCGGGTGGTCGTCGCCGCGCGGGCGGCGGGCCTGCCCCCGCCCGCCCAGTCCGTCCACCCGGACACCCGCGACCTGGACGGCCTGCGGGCCTCCTGTGCCCGGGGCCGCGCCCTGGGCTTCCTGGGCCGCGCCGCGATCCACCCCCGTCAGCTCCCGGTCATCGAACGGGCCTACCTGCCCACGGAGCAGGAGATCGAGCAGGCGGAGACCGTGATCAAGGCGGCAGCCATGACCCAGGGCGCCCAGGCCCTCCCCGACGGCACCTTCATCGACGCGGCGGTAGTCACCACAGCCCACCGCACCCTAAGCCTCACCCCCAAACCCTGACCCACCCCCACCCCCCCCCCCCCCCCACACACACCCGCTCCCCCGCACCCTGTGCCTCGCGCACTCCCGCACCCTGTGCCTCGCGCACTCCCGCACCCCCGCGCTTCCGCGCCCCGCCATCCACGCCCCCGCACCCCTCGCGCTCCCGCACCCCCGCCTTCCGCGCTCCCGCCTCCCGCGCCCCCGCGCTTCCGCGGGCAGTCGTGCCGCAGGGCGGCACGGGTGGGCGCGACGGCACCCCGTAGGCGCCGGGCTGCGCCGCACCCCCGCCCCACACACACCGAGGGCGCCCGGAAAACCCCGAGCGCCCTCGACCTCGTACAACAGACAGTCAGCCCTTCTTCGCCGACCCAGCCCCGTCCTTGGAGTCCTCGGACTCGGAGTCGGAGCCGGAGCCGGAGGACTCGGAGCCGGAGTCGGAGTCGGAGTCGGAGCTCTCCGAGGAACCGGGCTCCTCGGAAGACCCACCGCCCTCAACAGACGAAGCATCCTCGGCCGACCCGTCGGAGACACCCGGCTCGACCACGTCCTCCCGCCCCGGCCGCTTCCGCGCAGACAGCACGATGTACAGCACCGCCAGCAGGAACACCAGAACCGAGGTCCAGTTGTTCAGCCGCAGACCGAGGATCTCGTGCGCCTCGTCGACCCGCATGTACTCGATCCAGAACCGCCCCGCACAGTACGCGGCGACATACAGCGCGAACGCCCGCCCGTGCCCGAGCTTGAAGCGCCGGTCCGCCCAGATCACCAGCAGCGCCACACCGACGCACCACAGGGACTCGTACAGGAACGTCGGGTGGTATGTGCCCGGGACCCGCCCGTCGGACGAGGAGGTGATCTCGACCGCCCACGGCAGATCGGTCGCCCGCCCGTACAGCTCCTGGTTGAACCAGTTGCCCCAGCGGCCGATCGCCTGCGCGAGGGCGATACCCGGCGCGATGGCGTCGGCGTAGGCGGGCAGTGCGATGCCCCGGCGGCGGCACCCGATCCAGGCGCCCAGCGCTCCGAGGGCGATCGCGCCCCAGATACCGAGGCCGCCCTCCCAGATCTTGAAGGCGTCCACCCAGTCACGGCCCTCGCTGAAGTACAGCTGGTAGTCCGTGATCACGTGGTAGAGCCGGCCGCCGATCAGGCCGAAGGGCACGGCCCAGACAGCGATGTCGGCCACCGTGCCGGACCGTCCGCCCCGGGCGATCCAGCGCTTGTTGCCGAGCCAGACCGCAACGAAGACGCCGATGATGATGCAGAACGCGTAGCCGCGCAGCGGAACGGGGCCGATGTACAGCACCCCGCTCGACGGGCTGGGAATGTAGGCAAGTTCCATGGCAAGGTCGACGCTACCGTGCCGGACCGGGCGCGCGGCGGGCGGCCCGGCAACGGCTCCATAACAGGAACACCGGAGTTCCCCGGGAAATCGGCGCTACCCCTTGTTCGCCTCCTCGACCATCTGCTGGAACTTCTCCGGGGTCATCGAGCGGTCCGCGTAGATGTTCTTGCCGTCGAAGAGCACCGTCGGCGTGCCGCTGAAGCCGCCGCTCTGGAACGCCTCGTGGGACTTGGCGACCCAGCCGTTGTGCGTGCCGTCCTCGACGCAGCCGCGGAAGGCCGGGGTGTCGAGTCCCTCGACCTTGCCGGCCAGGTCGATCAGCTTGTCCTTGTCGGCGAAGGCGTCGTCGCTCTCCATCGGCTGGTTCTCGAACAGCACGTCGTGGTACGCGGTGAACTTCCCCGCGTCCTGGGCGCAGGCGGCGGCGTTGGCCGCGTTGCGGGAGCCGGTGCCGCCCAGGCCGTTGTCGATCAGTGTGACCAGGTGGTACTCCACCTTCAGCTGACCGGCGTCGGTCAGCTCGTGGATGGTGGGGCTGTAGACCTGCTCGAAGGACTTGCAGGCCGGGCAGCGGAAGTCCTCCCACACCGTGAGCGTCGCCTTGGCGTCCGGTTTCCCGACCGGGATGGCCGTGCCGTCCTTGCCGAGGGCGCCCGAGGGCGCCACGACCGGGCCCGCCGAGTCGCTCTCGGTGTCGTCACCCCCCGAATTCGCGGCGACGACCCCGATCACCGCCGCGAGCCCCAGGACACAGACCACGCTCGCGCCCACGATCAGGGCGCGTCGTCGCTTGTCCGCCGCCCTCTGCTTCTCGCGCTCGACCGCCAGCCGCTCCCGGGCGGTGCGCTTTCCCTCTCGCTTCTTCTCGCTCACACCCCGCAGAACGAACCGGGAAGGCGCACAGCGCCTTCCCGGTCCCAGGTCCACCCGTACGAGGGACCCGTATGACTGGCTGCGGATCTCTCGCCGGCTGCGGATCCCCGCTGGCCACCTGCGGATCCGCGCCGTCAGGCCCGCCCGCGCACGCCCTCGGCGAGCTCGCCTGCGAGCGCCCGTACGGCCGCGACTCCGGCCGCGTCGTCGGGGGCGTCCAGCATCCGCTTGACGAAGGCCGAGCCGACGATCACACCGTCGGCGAAGCGGGCGACCTCGGCCGCCTGGGCGGGGTTGGAGACGCCCAGGCCGACACAGACGGGGAGGTCGGTGGTGGCGCGGGTGCGCCGGACCAGTTCCTCGGCCTGCGCGCCGACCGACTCCCGGGTACCGGTGACGCCCATCAGGGAAGCGGCGTAGACGAAGCCGCTGCCGGCCGCGGTGATCTCGGCGAGCCGCTCGTCCTTGCTGCTGGGCGCGACCACGAAGACCGTGGCGAGCCCGTGCTTCTCCGCGTGCTCCCGCCACAGCCCCGACTCCTGAACGGGCAGGTCGGGCAGGATGCAGCCGGCGCCGCCCGCCTCGGCGAGCTCGGCGGTGAACCGCTCGACGCCGTAGCGGTCGATGGGGTTCCAGTAGGTCATCACGAGGATCGGCTTGCCGGTGGCCGCGTGCGCCTCGCGGACCGTGCGCATCACGTCGGTGATCTTCACACCGCCGCGCAGGGCGATGTCGTCGGCGGTCTGGATGACCGGGCCGTCCAGGACGGGGTCGCTGTGCGGCAGACCCACCTCGACGACATCGGCACCGCCCTCCAGCGCGGCCTTGATCGCCTCGATGCCGCCGTCCACGGTCGGGAACCCTGCCGGGAGGTAGGCGATCAGGGCGGAGCGGCCCTCGGACCGCGCCGCGGCGAGGGTCTCGTCCAGCAGCCGTACGTTCCCGCTCACTTCGCGTCCCCCTCGATCTCGGCGGTGCCGGCCGCGTCGGCGGCGACCTCGGCGTCGGTGTCGTACAGCCCGAAGTAGCGGGCGGCGGTGTCCATGTCCTTGTCGCCGCGACCGGACAGGTTGACGACGATCAGCCCGTCCTTGCCCAGCTCCCTGCCGACCTCCAGGGCGCCGGCCAGCGCGTGGGCGCTCTCGATGGCCGGGATGATGCCCTCGGTGCGGGACAACAGGCGCAGTGCCTGCATGGCGGCGTCGTCGGTCACCGCGCGGTACTCGCCGCGGCCGCTGTCCTTGAGGTAGGAGTGCTCGGGTCCGATGCCCGGGTAGTCGAGGCCGGCCGAGATGGAGTACGGCTCGGTGATCTGGCCCTCGTCGTCCTGGAGGACGTAACTGCGGGAGCCGTGCAGGATGCCGGGCTCGCCCGCGGTGAGGGTGGCCGCGTGCTCTCCGGTCTCGATGCCGTGGCCGGCCGGCTCGCAGCCGATCAGGCGCACCCCGGTGTCCGGG
Source organism: Streptomyces sp. NPDC086080 (assembly GCF_044540255.1). Taxonomy (NCBI): domain Bacteria; kingdom Bacillati; phylum Actinomycetota; class Actinomycetes; order Kitasatosporales; family Streptomycetaceae; genus Streptomyces; species Streptomyces sp. NPDC086080. The sequence continues at coordinate 109,797 of NZ_JBITRU010000003.1, read as the reverse complement.
ATGAAGGCGTGGAACAGGCCGATGGCGTTGGAACCGCCGCCGACACAGGCGACCGCGGCGTCGGGCAGCCGCCCGGCTCGCTCCAGGAGCTGACGGCGGGCCTCGACCCCGATGACGCGGTGGAAGTCGCGGACCATCGCCGGGAAGGGATGCGGGCCGGCGACCGTACCGAACAGGTAGTGGGTGCGGTCGACGTTGGCGACCCAGTCGCGGAACGCCTCGTTGATGGCGTCCTTCAGCGTACGGCTGCCGGACTTCACCGCGATGACCTCGGCGCCGAGCATGCGCATCCGGGCCACGTTGAGTGCCTGGCGCCGCGTGTCGACCTCGCCCATGTAGATGGTGCAGTCGAGGCCGAACAGGGCACAGGCGGTGGCGGTCGCCACGCCGTGCTGGCCGGCGCCGGTCTCGGCGATGACCCGGGTCTTGCCCATGCGCTTGGTGAGCAGGGCCTGGCCGAGCACATTGTTGATCTTGTGCGAGCCGGTGTGGTTCAGGTCCTCACGCTTGAGGTAGACCGTGGCTCCGCCGGCGTGCTCGGCGAAACGGGGGACCTCCGTCAGCGCGGAGGGGCGGCCGGTGTAGTGGGCCAGGAGGTCGTCGAGTTCCCGGGCGAACTCCGGGTCGGACTTGGCCTTGTCGTACTCGACGGCCACCTCGTCGACCGCCGCGACGAGGGCCTCGGGGATGAACTTGCCGCCGAAGGCGCCGAAGTAGCCTCCGGCGTTCGGGATGTGACCCTCCGGGTCGGGGATGAAGAACGTGCTGGGCATGCGTGTACCTCACGGTGAGTTGTGTCGGGCACTGTTCGCCGTGGGGCGGGGGTCGTCAGGCCGCTGCGGGCCTGTCGTGGCCTGTCGCGCTCACGCGACGCCAGTCGCGTGTTCGGTACAGCCCCGCGCCCCTTCGCGCCAGCTGCCATCGCCGCCCGTTCACCTGTCCGGGCTCGTCGCCGATCACGTAGCGGACCCTGCGGCCGTGCACCCGGCGGGCGGGCGCGCGGCAGCCACGGGGCCTGCAGCCACGTACGAGGCGGGAGAGCTTCATCGGGGGCAGCCTACCGGCGGATCAGCCGCGGCCGTGGCGGAGGGCGGGGTGTTCGCCCGCGGCCACCAGGTCGGAGACGGCCGTCCTCGGGTCCTTGCCGGTGACCAGGGACTCGCCGACCAGCACGGCGTCGGCGCCCGCGTTGGCGTAGGCGATGAGGTCGTGCGGGCCGCGGACGCCGGACTCGGCCACCTTCACCAGGTGGGCGGGGATCTCGGGGGCGACCCGCTCGAAGGTGCCGCGGTCGACCTCGAGGGTCTTGAGGTTGCGCGCGTTGACGCCGATGACCTTGGCGCCCGCGTCGACCGCGCGCTCCACCTCGTCCTCGTCGTGGACCTCGACGAGCGGGGTGAGCCCGATGGACTCCGCGCGTTCGATCAGCGACTCCAGGGCCGGCTGGTCGAGGGCGGCCACGATCAGCAGCGCCAGGTCGGCACCGTACGCGCGGGCCTCCCAGAGCTGGTACGACGTGACGATGAAGTCCTTGCGCAGCACCGGGATGTCCACGCGCGCGCGGACGGCCTCCAGGTCGGCCAGTGAGCCGCCGAAGCGGCGCTCCTCGGTGAGGACCGAGATGACGGCGGCGCCACCCGCCTCGTAGTCGGCGGCAAGCCCGGCCGGGTCGGCGATCGCGGCCAGCGCGCCCTTGGACGGGCTGGAGCGCTTGACCTCGCAGATCACCTTGACGCCGTCGCCGCGCAGGGCGGCCACGCCATCCTTGGCCGCAGGGGCCTTCGCCGCGCGCTCCTTGAGCTCGTCGAGGCTGACGCGCGCCTGCCGCTCCGCGAGGTCGGCACGGACTCCGTCGATGATCTCGTCGAGCACACTCACGCGAGCGGCCCCCTTCCTGGCGGTCGGACTTCGGTGGTCAGTGGTCACTGACGCACGTCACTGGTCACTGACTCACTGCGATGGTATCCGGAGCAGGCGTATGCCTCACATCCGGTGAGGGCCGGTCCCACTACCTGGACGTTCGCCACTTGATCAAGGATGCAACCAGCCGCCGAACGGCAGGTTCCGGACAACCGTGAAGACCAGCAGCAACGCTCCCAGGGACCACAGCAGCACCGGTGGCGGATCGATCCTCAGGGGTGGACCGCCGCGTGCCGCGCGGACCACCCAGACGGTCCACAGCACGGCGAGGCCCGCGTAACCGAGGACGGCGGGCCCGTTGGCCTGGAGGGCGGTCAGGAGGTCGCCGTGGGCGACGGCGTGCGCACTGCGCAGACCTCCGCAGCCGGGGCAGTACAGGCCGGTGAGGTGCAGCAGCGGGCAGACGGGATAGTGACCGGGTTCGTTGGGATCGACCGCGCCGACGTAGGCGAAGGCTCCGGTGACGGCGGCGAGCACCCCGGCGGGGACGGCCAGCCGGGCCGCCCTGCCGCCGCGGGGCACGCTGGGGCTGGGGGCGTTCACAGGGTGCATTGTGCCCCGGACACGGGTCAGGGGCGGTTCCGGCTCCGCCGTACGGGCCGCCGCCCCTGCCCGGGGTGCCGGTGGTGCTCAGCCCTGGGCGCCGGCCGTCGCGCTGTCGCCGGTGGTCCGGTGCACGGGGTGGGCGTCCTTCGGCTGGCCCATGCCCATCGAGCGCATGATGGTGCCGACGACACCGCCGAGGAGGACGACGCCCATGCTCGCCCAGAAGCCCACGGGCTGGTCCATCACCATGAACGCGCCCGCGGCGCAGAAACCGATGAAGGCGATGATGACACCGGTCCAGGCGGCCGGGGTGTGACCGTGGTTGCTGCCCGCCATTGCATGCTCCTCGTTGCTGTGTACGTGTCTGAGCAGGGCGCTCCCCGCCATTGTCCCGCACGTACCGGTCCGCCGTACGCCGGGGTGGGCCGGGGGTCGTTGCGCGGCCCGGCGTTCGCGGGGTGCCTCCCCCGGAGGGGGTGCCCCGGCGCCCGTCCGTGCCGCCCGGCACGACTGCCCGCGTGACGCGCTACGCCCCGGTCGGATCCTCGCCCCGGTCGAGTGCCTTCCAAAGGTCCTCCGGCCGGTCCGGGTCGGCCGGCGGAGCCTTGCGGCGCGGGCGCGCCGCCGCCCCGTCCCGTTCGTAGCGACCCGACATCGCCGGCCACAGTCGCCCGTACCGCAGCGCCAGCAGCCCCGCCACCAGCAGCAGCGCACCGCCCACGGCGGCGGCGTACGGCCAGGCCGTGTGGCTGAGGACGCCCACTGTCGCCGACGTGTCACCGGACACCTGTGCCGCCTGCTTGTCGAGCGCCGCACGGTCCGACGCACCGAGCAGCGCCCCGGTGATCGTGCCCGCCCCGGAGAGGGCGAGCAGCGCGGCGACGGCGAGGCGGCCGGCCCGGCGGACGGCGAAGACCGCGACGAGCGCGGCCAGCCCCACGATGGCGAGGGCGGCCGGGACACCGGTGATGTCGCTGCCCGTGGCGGTCAGGGGAAACGCGCCACCGGCCACCGTCGCGGTGCCCTCCGACCACTGTTGCCGGGTGGCGAGCAGGGTCAGGGCCGCGCCCAGGGCGCCGGACAGCAGGGCCACGGCGAGACTGAGGCGGCCGGTGCGGGCGGAGCCGGCGGCCTCGGAGCGGGGGGTAGGTACGGCAGTCACGACATCCACTATCGCCTGAACCCCGGGCGAACCGACACCCGGGGTTCGTCACGGAAGCCTCAGGCGTTTCCCAGCCGGTTCGCCATGTGCACGGCGCGGAGGACCGCGGCCGCCTTGTTGCGGCACTCGGTGTCCTCGGCGACCGGGTCGGAGTCGGCGACGATTCCGGCTCCGGCCTGGACGTACGCCGTGCCGTCCCGCAGCAGGGCGGTACGGATGGCGATGGCCGTGTCGGAGTCACCGGCGAAGTCGAGGTAGCCGACGCATCCGCCGTACAGTCCGCGCCGGGACGGTTCGAGTTCGTCGATGATCTGCATGGCGCGGGGCTTGGGCGCGCCGGAGAGCGTGCCGGCCGGGAAGCAGGCGGTGAGCACGTCGAAGGCGGTGCGGTCGTCCGTGACCCGGCCGGTGACCGTCGAGACGATGTGCATGACGTGCGAGTAGCGCTCGACGGACATGAAGTCGACGACCTCGACGGAGCCGGGCCGGCAGACCCGTCCGAGGTCGTTGCGGCCCAGGTCGACGAGCATGAGGTGCTCGGCACGCTCCTTGGGGTCGGCGAGCAGTTCGTCGGCGAGGGCCTGGTCCTCCTGCGGGGTGGTGCCCCGGTGCCGGGTGCCGGCGATGGGGTGGACCATGGCCCGTCCGTCCTCGACCTTCACCAGCGCCTCGGGGGACGAGCCGACGACGTCGAACCCGTCGAAGCGGAACAGGTACATGTACGGGGAGGGGTTGGTGGCGCGCAGCACCCGGTAGACGTCGAGGGCGCTCGCCGTGCACGGGGTCTCGAACCGCTGGGAGGGAACGACCTGGAAGGCCTCGCCCGCGCGGATGCGTTCCTTGACGTCCTCCACGGCCCGCTGGAAGTCGGGGCCGCCCCACAGCGCGGTGTACTCGGGCAGTTCGGAGGGCGGCAGCACGGCCGGCGGCTGGGCCACCGGGCGGGCGAGGTCGGCTTCCATGGCGTCCAGGCGGGCCACGGCGTCGGCGTACGCCTCGTCGACCCCGGTCTCCAGGTCGTTGTGGTTGATCGCGTTGGCGATCAGCCAGACGGAGCCCTCCCAGTGGTCCATGACGGCGAGGTCGCTGGTGAGCAGCATGGTCAGCTCGGGGAGCTTCAGGTCGTCCCGCTCGCCGGGGCCGATCTTCTCGAGGCGGCGCACGATGTCGTAGCCGAGGTAGCCGACCATGCCGCCGGTGAAGGGCGGCAGGCCCAGGTCGTCGGCGAGGTCGCGCGGGGTGTGCAGGGTCTGGAGGGTGGCGCGCAGGGCGCCGAGCGGGTCGCTGGCGGTGGGGACGCCCACGGGCGGGGTGCCGTCCCAGCGGGCCTGTCCGTCACGTTCGGTGAGAGTGGCGGCGCTGCGGACACCGACGAAGGAGTACCGGGACCAGGACCGCCCTCCCCCAGTGCTGAACGCCTGGGAGGTACCCCCATCCGCCGACTCCAGCAAGAACGTGCCGGGGCGCTCCCCGGCGAGTTTGCGGTAGAGCGCGACCGGGGTGTCGCCATCGGCGAGGAGCTTGCGGGTGACCGGGATGACCCGCCGGTCGGTGGCGAGTTTGCGGAACGTCTCGAGGTCCATGGCGGCAGACCCTACTGATCCGTGGCGGCGGCGTCGGCCATCAGCACGTCGGCGTCGAAGCAGGTGCGGGCGCCGGTGTGGCAGGCCGCGCCGACCTGGTCGACCTTGACCAGCACGGTGTCGGCGTCACAGTCCAGGGCGACCGACCTGACCCGCTGGACGTGGCCGGAGGTGTCGCCCTTGACCCAGTACTCCCCGCGGCTGCGCGACCAGTAGGTGCAGCGGCCGGTGGTCAGCGTGCGGTGCAGCGCCTCGTCGTCCATCCAGCCCAGCATCAGCACCTCACCGGTGTCGTACTGCTGGGCGATGGCCGGCAGGAGGCCGTCGGGGCTGCGCTTGAGCCGCGCGGCGATCTCCGGGTCGAGGCGGCTGGACGGAGCACTGTGGCGCGCTCCGTGAGGGGTGGTGGCCGGGCGACGGGCGGGCGTGCTGGTCATGCGGACCATTGTGCCGCGTGGAGCCGGGGCGGCCGCGGACTCGTCCACTGATTGGGAACGGGGGCGCTCGCGTCTCGTCGGGCCGGGTGACGGGTGGGCGGACGTCACGCCCGGCCGTAGGCTGGCTTGCATGTCGACCCATGCGAAGCGTGAACGACTCCTTCTGGCCGATCTGCTGGAGACGATGGGCCCCGAGGCCCCCACCCTGTGCGAGGGCTGGACGACCCGGGATCTCGCCGCCCATGTGATCGTGCGTGAGCGCCGCCCCGACGCGGCCGGCGGCATGCTGGTGAAGCAGCTCGCCCCGCGCCTGGAGCGGGTGACGGCGGAATTCACCGCCAAGCCGTACGAGGAGCTGATCCAGCTCATCCGGACCGGTCCCCCGCGCTTTTCCCCTTTCTCGCTCAAGCAGATCGACGAGCTGTCGAACATCGTCGAGTTCTACGTCCACACCGAGGACGTCCGCCGGGCCCAGCCCGAGTGGACGCCGCGCGAGCTGGACCCGGTGTTCCAGGACGCCCTGTGGTCGCGCCTCGAGCGGTCCGCGCGGCTGATGGGCCGCGGGGTCCCGGTGGGGCTGGTCCTGCGCCGTCCGGACGGCCGGACGGCGGTGGCCCATCGCGGCGTGCCCGTGGTCACGGTGACCGGGGAGCCGTCCGAGCTGGTGCTGTTCGCCTACGGACGGCAGAGCGCGGCCAAGGTGGAGCTGGCGGGCGACGAGAACGCGATCGCGAAGCTGCGGGAGACCAAGCAGCTCGGCATCTGACCCGCACGGAAGGCGCAGCTCATGATCAAAGTGGCCATGACCAGCGTATACGTCGACGACGTGGCGAAAGCGCACGCCTTCTACACCGATGTCCTCGGCTTCGAGACGCGTACCCACCTGGACATGGGCGACGGTGCGCTGTTCGTCACCGTGGGCGCGCGCGAGGGCGCTCAGCGGGATCTGGAGCTTCTGCTGGAGCCGGGGCAGGGATCCATCGCCGAGCCGTACCGCCGGGCGGTGCGGGAGGCGGGGCTGCCGGCGATCGTGTTCTCCGTGGACAACCTCCGTGCGGAGTACCAACGGCTGCGCGGGGAGGGCGTCCACTTCGTCCACGACCCGCGGGAACAGGGCCCGGTGATCTCCGCGGTCCTGGACGACACGGTCGGCAACCTCATCCAGCTGGCGCAGCCGACCGCCTGACCTCACCGCGTCGGCCGCCTGACCTCACCGGACCGGGTGGCCGGCCTCCCGCAGCGTGTCCTTGACCTGGCCGATGCGCAGATCGCCGAAGTGGAAGACCGAGGCGGCCAGCACGGCGTCCGCACCCGCCGCGACGGCGGGCGGGAAGTCGCCGAGCTTTCCGGCACCGCCGGAGGCGATCACCGGGACGGTGACGTGCTTGCGGACGGCGGCGATCATCTCCAGGTCGTAGCCGTCCTTGGTGCCGTCGGCGTCCATGGAGTTCAGCAGGATCTCACCAGCGCCCAGTTCGGCGGCGCGGTGCGCCCATTCCACGGCGTCGATGCCGGTGCCGCGCCGGCCGCCGTGCGTCGTGACCTCGAAGGAGCCGGCCGGCGTGCGGCGGGCGTCGACCGACAGGACCAGGACCTGGCGGCCGAAGCGTTCGGCGATCTCGCGGATGAGCTCGGGGCGGGCGATGGCGGCGGTGTTGACGCCGACCTTGTCGGCGCCCGCGCGGAGCAGCTTGTCCACGTCCTCGGTGGTGCGGACGCCGCCGCCCACCGTGAGCGGGATGAACACCTGCTCGGCGGTCCGGCGCACCACGTCGTAGGTGGTCTCGCGGTCGCCGGACGAGGCGGTGATGTCCAGGAACGTCAACTCGTCCGCGCCCTCGGCGTCGTACACCTTGGCCATTTCGACGGGGTCGCCCGCGTCCCGCAGGTTCTGGAAGTTGACGCCCTTGACGACCCGGCCGTTGTCCACGTCCAGGCAGGGGATGACTCGGACCGCCAGGGTCATGAATCCACGGCTCCTCTGAATGCTTCGAGTTCCACTGAGACCAGTACGCGCGAGTCGATGAAGCCCTCGACCACCAGCAGCGTGGTGACCGGGCGCACCGCGTCGAAGAGTTCCTTGTGCGCGCGCCCGGCGGCGTCGATGTCACGCGCGTGGGCGAGATGAACCCGGGTGCGGATCACGGACTCGATACCGAGCCCGAACTCGCCGATCGCCTCCAGGGCGAGGGTGAAGGCCACCTTGGCCTGCTCGTAGGGGTCACCCTCCCCGTACAGCACGTCGCCCCGGAAGGCGGTCGTGCCCGCCACCAGGACGCGGTCGCCCGCCGCCACGGCGCGCGCAAAGCCGAGGGCTTCCTCCCAGGGGTTCCCGCTCTGCACGCGCCGGACGGCGTCGGAGGTCATCGCGCGGTGTCCTTGTTCACGACGTGGCCTCCAGGGCCTCTTCCAGGGTGAACGCCTTGGCGTACAGGGCCTTGCCGACGATGGCGCCCTCGACACCGAGCGGGACGAGCCCGGCGATGGCGCGCAGGTCGTCCAGGGAGGAGACACCGCCGGAGGCGACCACCGGGCGGTCGGTGGCGGCGCAGACGTTCTTCAGCAGTTCCAGGTTGGGGCCCTGGAGGGTGCCGTCCTTGGCGATGTCGGTGACGACGTAGCGGGCGCAGCCCTCCTTGTTGAGGCGGTCCAGCGTCTCGTAGAGGTCACCTCCGTCGCGGGTCCAGCCGCGGCCGCGCAGGGTGGTGCCGCGTACGTCGAGGCCGACGGCGATCTTGTCGCCGTGCTCGGCGATGACCTTGGCGACCCACTCGGGGGTCTCCAGGGCGGCGGTGCCGAGGTTGACGCGGGTGCAGCCGGTGGCGAGGGCGGCGGCGAGGGAGGCGTCGTCGCGAATGCCGCCGGACAGCTCCACCTTGATGTCCATCGCCCCCGCGACCTCGGCGATCAGCGCGCGGTTGTCGCCGGTGCCGAACGCAGCGTCCAGGTCGACCAGGTGCAGCCACTCGGCACCCGAGCGCTGCCAGGCGAGCGCGGCCTCCAGGGGGGAGCCGTACGACGTTTCCGTGCCGGACTCGCCGTGCACGAGGCGGACGGCCTGGCCGTCACGGACGTCGACCGCGGGGAGGAGTTCGAGCTTGGCCATGTCTCTACAGGGTTCCGATCCAGTTGGTGAGGAGTTGGGCACCGGCGTCGCCGGACTTCTCGGGGTGGAACTGGGTGGCCCACAGGGCGCCGTTCTCCACGGCCGCCACGAAGGGCTTGCCGTGGGTGGACCAGGTGACCAGCGGGGCGCGCATCACCGGGTTCGTGGTCTCCAGGGTCCAGTCGTGGACCGCGTAGGAGTGCACGAAGTAGAAGCGGGCGTCCGCGTCGAGCCCGGCGAACAGCTCGGAGCCGGCCGGGGCGTCCACGGTGTTCCAGCCCATGTGGGGCACGATCTCGGCCTGGAGGGGCTCGACCGAGCCGGGCCACTCGTCGAGGCCCTCGCTCTCCACGCCGTGCTCGATGCCGCGCGCGAACAGGATCTGCATGCCGACGCAGATGCCCATCACCGGACGGCCGCCGGACAGCCGGCGGTCGACGATCCAGTCGCCGCGCGCCTCCCTGAGGCCCTTCATGCAGGCGGCGAAGGCGCCGACGCCGGGGACCAGCAGCCCGTCGGCGTTCATGGCGGTGTCGAAGTCACGGGTGATCTCGACGTCGGCTCCCGCGCGGGCGAGGGCCCGCTCGGCGGAGCGGACGTTGCCGAAGCCGTAGTCGAAGACGACGACCTTCTTGCTGGCGTTCACGTGCCTCACACCTCCAGGTACAGAAGGCCCGTACCGATACACATCACGGCGCCGATCGAGAGCAGCACGATGAGGCTCGTGGGCATCTTCTGCTTGGCGAAGGAAACGATCCCGCCGATGAAGAACAGGCCGAGGACGATCAGGACGGTGGACAGACCGTTCATGCTCTACAGCGCGCCCTTCGTGGAAGGCAGGATTCCGGCCGCGCGGGGGTCGCGCTCGGACGCGTAGCGCAGGGCGCGGGCGAGGGCCTTGAACTGGCACTCCACGATGTGGTGCGCGTTGCGCCCATAGGGCACGTGCACGTGCAGGGCGACCTGCGCCTGGGCGACGAAGGACTCCAGGATGTGCCGGGTCATCGTGGTGTCGTACTCGCCGATCATCGGCGCCATCTTCTCGGGCTCGGTGTGCACGAGGTAGGGGCGGCCGGACAGGTCGACGGTGACCTGGGCGAGGGACTCGTCCAGCGGGACCGTGCAGTTGCCGAAGCGGTAGATGCCCACCTTGTCGCCGAGCGCCTGCTTGAAGGCGGCGCCGAGCGCGAGGGCGGTGTCCTCGATGGTGTGGTGGGAGTCGATGTGCAGGTCACCCTCGGTCTTCACGGTCAGGTCGAACAGACCGTGCCGGCCGAGCTGGTCGAGCATGTGGTCGTAGAAGCCGACCCCGGTGGAGATCTCGGTCTTCCCGGTGCCGTCGAGGTCGATCTCGACCAGGACGGAGGTTTCCTTGGTGGTGCGTTCCACGCGTCCGACGCGGCTCATGCGCTCTGCTCCTTCGGGGGTGTGGGGGTGTCCCCCACAAGGCTCTGCATCTCTCGTACGGCGTCGAGGAACGCGTCGTTCTCGGCCGGGGTTCCCGCGGTGACCCGCAGCCATCCCGGTACGCCGTTGTCCCGGACCAGGACGCCCCGGTCGAGGATCTTCCGCCACGCGGCGTGGGAGTCCTCGAACCTGCCGAACTGGACGAAGTTCGCGTCGGACTCGGTGACGTCGTAGCCGATCGCGCGCAGTTCGGCGACCAGCCGGTCGCGCTCGGCCTTCAGCTGCTCGACGTAACCCAGCAGCGTGTCGGTGTGTTCCAGGGCGGCCAGTGCGGTCGCCTGGGTGATCGCCGACAGGTGGTACGGCAGCCGCACCAGCTGGACGGCGTCGACGACCGCGGGGTGCGCGGCGAGGTAGCCGAGGCGCAGACCCGCCGCGCCGAACGCCTTGGACATGGTGCGGGAGATCACCAGGTTCGGGCGTCCGTCGAGCAGCGGGAGCAGCGAGCCGCCGTGGCTGAACTCGATGTACGCCTCGTCCACGACCACCATCGACGGCCCCGCCGACTGGGCGGCCTCGTACAGCGCGACGACGGTCTCGGCCGGGACCGCGTTGCCGGTGGGGTTGTTGGGGGTGGTGACGAAGACGACGTCGGGCCGGTGCTCGGCGACGGCCTTCCGGGCGGCGGCGAGGTCGATGGTGAAGTCCTCGCGCCGCGGCCCGGAGATCCAGCGGGTGCCGGTGCCGCGCGAGATGAGGCCGTGCATCGAGTACGACGGCTCGAAGCCGAGCGCGCTGCGGCCCGGTCCGCCGAAGGTCTGCAGCAGTTGCTGGATGACCTCGTTGGAGCCGTTGGCCGCCCACACGTTCTCGACGCCGACCGGGTAGCCGGCGGTCTTCGTCAGATAGGCGGCCAGCGCGGTGCGCAGTTCGACGGCGTCCCGGTCGGGGTAGCGGTTGAGGTGCCGGGCGGCCTCGCGAACCCGCTCGGTGATCCGCTCGACCAGCGGTTCGGGCAGCGGGTAGGGGTTCTCGTTGGTGTTCAGCCGTACGGGGACGTCCAGTTGGGGAGCGCCGTAGGGGGACTTGCCGCGCAGCTCGTCCCGTACGGGGAGATCGTCGATTCCGAAGCTCACTTGTTCTCAGGCACCTTCCACCCACGCGACATTTGTTCGTCTCCGACAAACCTCGCCTTGATCGCCGCGCCGTGCGCGGGCAGGTCCTCCGCCTCCGCCAGCGTCACCACATGGTGCGCGACCTCGGCCAGCGCGTCCTCGGTGTAGTCGACGATGTGGATGCCGCGCAGGAAGGACTGCACGGACAGGCCCGAGGAGTGGCAGGCGCAGCCGCCGGTGGGCAGGACGTGGTTGGAGCCGGCCGCGTAGTCGCCGAGGGAGACCGGGGACCAGGGGCCGACGAAGATCGCGCCCGCGTTGCGCACCCGGTCGGCGACCGCGGCGGCGTCCGCGGTCTGGATCTCCAGGTGCTCGGCGCCGTAGGCGTCGACGACCCGCAGGCCCTCGTCGAGGCCGTCGACCAGGACGATCGCGGACTGGCGGCCGGACAGGGCCGGGACGATCCGGTCGTCGATGTGCTTGCTGGCCTCGACCTGCGGCTTCAGTTCCTTCTCCACCGCGTCCGCGAGTTCCGCGGAGTCGGTGACCAGGACGGCGGCGGCCAGCGGGTCGTGCTCGGCCTGGCTGATCAGGTCGGAGGCCACGTGCGCCGGGTCGGCCGTCCGGTCGGCGAGGATCGCGATCTCGGTCGGTCCTGCCTCGGCGTCGATGCCGATACGGCCGGTGAAGTAGCGCTTGGCGGCGGCGACCCAGATGTTTCCCGGGCCCGTGACCATGTTCACCGGCGGGCAGGACTCGGTGCCGTACGCGAACATCGCGACGGCGGTGGCGCCGCCCGCCGCGTAGACCTCGTCGACGCCGAGCAGGGCGCAGGCGGCGAGGATCGTCGGGTGCGGCAGCCCGCCGAAGTCGGCCTGGGCCGGGGAGGCGAGCGCGAGGGACGGGACACCGGCCTCCTGGGCGGGCACCACGTTCATGATCACGGAGGACGGGTAGACGGCCCGGCCGCCCGGCGCGTACAGCCCGACGCGGTCCACCGGTACCCACTTCTCGGTGACGGTGCCACCGGGCACGACCTGGGTGGTGTGCGTGGAGCGGCGCTGCTCGCGGTGGACGAGCCGGGCGCGGCGGACGGACTCCTCCAGGGCCGCGCGGACGGCCGGGTCCAGCTCCTGGAGCGCGCGCGTGAGCGCGGCGGCCGGGACCCGGACCTGGTCGAGCCGGACGCCGTCGAACCGCTCGGCGAAGTCGATCAGCGCCGCGTCGCCCCGATGATGCACGTCCTCGCAGATGGGCCGCACCTTCTCCAGGGCGGCCGCGACGTCGAAGTCGGCTCGGGGCAGCAGGTCGCGCAGGGCGGAACCCTCGGGGAGGGCGTCGCCGCGCAGATCGATTCGTGAGATCACGTGCTCAATTCTCTCAGACCCGGCCGGTGGGCCGTCCCCGCGTTCCAGTGGCTGATACGGAACCCCCGCGGTAACGGTCCGCGCACAAATACAAGATTCTCTTCACTTTCCGTGTTCGACAGGTCGCCGCACCGGGCATCACCGGGTGTACGAAGGCATGAACCGACGGGTAGGTGAGGAGGGAGGGAGGTCCGTGACCCACGGGGTGGGACCGGGTGGCGCGGAGCCGCCGGAGGACCTGACCGCCACGGAGGCCGGGATGTGGCAGGCCTTCCGCAACGGCAGCGTGTACGACCTGAGCAGCGGTGACACGGTCGTCGACGATCCGCACGGAGGTCATCCGTGGGGACCGGAGCGGACGGTCCGGGCGCGCGTGATGTGCTGGCTGCTGCTGGACGGGCCGCCCGCGCTGGCCGGGCGGGTGTCGTCCCTGAAGCTCGTCGGGGTGCGGATCAGCGGCGTGCTGGATCTGGCCGGGGGCACGGTGGTGCCGTACTGGGAACTGCGCGGCTGCCGCTTCGAGCGGGACGTGCTGCTGCCGGAGACGCGCTTCACGACCGTACGGATGGTGGACTGCTCCGTACCGCGTCTGGAGGCGGCCCGGCTGCACACCGAGGGCGATCTGCATCTGCCGCGCTGCCGGTTCCTGGGCGGCATCCGGCTCACCGACGCGCGGATCGGTACGGACCTGCTGCTCAACCAGGCGATCGTGCACCGGGACCGCAGCGGCCGCTCGATCGCCGCCGACGGGATGACCGTCGGGCAGGACCTCCAGGCGGAGATGCTGGAGTCGCACGGCGAGCTGAGCCTGCGCAGCGCGACGATCGGCGTCTCGCTGAGCCTGCGCGGCGCACGGCTGGGCAACTCGCACACCCGGCTCGCGCTGAACGCGCCGCAGCTGACCGTGGAGCGCACGCTGTATCTGACCCCGGCGGGGGTGGGCGCCCAGGCGCGGAGCGGGATGACACCGGCGCGCGGGACGCGGATCCAGCGGTTCGAGTGCCGGGGCGGGGTGCGGCTGGACGACGGACGGTTCGGGGACGCGGTCGACTTCGAAGGGGCCCGGTTCCTCCTGACCGACGAGCAGGAGCTGTCGCTGCGCCGGGTACAGACGCCGGAGCTGCGGTTCCTCGGGGAGCGGCCGGCGCGCGGCAGGGTGGTGCTGTCCGGGGCGCGGGTGGTGAACCTGGTGGACCGGGCGGACAGCTGGCCGGGCCCCGGCCGGCTGCAGATGGGCGGTTTCCAGTACGAGAATCTGGTGCCGCGCGGGCCGTTCCCGCTGGCGCTGCGGCTGCGCTGGGTGGACGCGGCGAGCGCCGAGTACAACCCGGAGCCGTATGAGCGGCTGGCCGCCGTGCTGCGGGCGGGCGGGGAGGACGAGCACGCCCGGGAGGTGCTGCTCGCCCGGCAGCGCCGCCGCCGCGAGAGTCTGCCGATCGCGGCCAAGCTGTGGGGTTACGCGCAGGACTGGACGGTCGCGTACGGATACCGTCCGGGCCGGGCCGCGGTCTGGATGGCGGTGCTGTGGGCGGCCGGTTCGCTGGCTTTCGCGCGCGCGGACCACCCGCCGCTGAAGAGCGACGAGCATCCGGCCTGGAACCCGGCGCTGTTCGCGCTGGACCTGCTGCTGCCGGTGATCGACCTGGGGCAGGTGGGCTTCTGGCAGCTGCGCGGAGGCTGGCAGTGGCTGTCCGCGGCCTTCGTCCTGCTCGGCTGGATCCTGGCGACGACGGTGGCGGCGGGCGCGACCCGGACGCTACGGCGCACGTAGGCCCGTCCGGCGGACGCTCCCCGCCGGACGCCCCCGGTCCGCGGTGTGTGGTCCGTGGGACCGGTGGGAGGGGAGGGGCCCGCGCAACATGAGGGACCCTCTGCTTTTACCTGGCCTTGACCGAGGCGCGTACAACTTTCCATGACTTCCGTGCGGCCTCTGGCGTAGCTGTGACCTGCGGACTTTCAATGGTCGACACCATGGCTCTGCTGCACGGGTTCACCCGTACGTCCCGGAGGCGGGGAGGGGCGACGGACGCCGCGCCCCCCGTTTCCGTCGCGCTGCCCGGCGACGACGAGGTACTCCTCGACGCACCCGACGACGCGCTGGGCCCGGCACTGCTCGGCGCCGCGCGCGGCGACCACACGCCCGCCGCCGAACTGCTCGCCGCCACCCGGCGCACGGACGCCTGGGAGCACCGTGACCGGTACACGCGCCGGCTGGCCGCCTTCGCCCGCTCGCGCCCCGAGTGGCTGGACACCTGGCGCGCCCTCGCCCCGCACGACCCCGACGCGCTGCTGGTTGACGCCCAGCGCGCGGTGGACCGCGCCTGGGACTCACCGGCACGGGCCGAGTCGCTGCGCGAGGTGAGCCCGCTACTCACGGCCGCCGCCCGGGGGGACGACCGCGACCCGGTGCCCTGGCGGCTGGCCCTGGACCACGCCCGGGGCGCGCGGGCCGGCCACACCTGCTTCGAGGAACTGTGGGAGGCGGCCGTCCGGCGCGCACCGCACCACCACGGCTGCCATGTGGCGGCCCTGCGCTATCTGGCGTCCTCCTGGCACGGGGCGCACCGGGAGTGTCTCGACTTCGCGGACCGGGCCGCCCAGGACGCGCCGGAGGACTCGCTCACCCAGGCGCTGCCGCTGCGGGCGGCCTTCGGCTATCTGACCGACGACTACGGTCCCGAAGTGCCGCGGGAACGGCTCGAAGCGGCGGCCGACCGCGCCGCCGCGCTGTCCGCGCGGCTGCCCGCGGGCCAGTCCTGGCCGGCCGAACTGCGCAACCTGCTGACCTATGTCCTCATCCGCCTGGAACGCCGGCAGGACGCCCTTGAGCAGCTGCGTCTGACCGGCCCGTACGCCACGTCCTTCCCCTGGGACCGGGACGCCGAGGACCCGCTCGGGCGGTTCCTGGAAGTGCGCCGGGAGGTGTGCGCGTCGGTCGCGTCCGGGGCCCCCGCGGCCGGATCCGGTGCGTTCGTTCCGGCTTCCGGCCGTCCGAGGAGTGGGCGGCGCGGACGACTCCGCTCCGGCGACCATTAGGCTTTTGCGTCGTGACCACCGTCCGGCTCCCGCTCTTCCCCCTGAACACGGTGCTGTTCCCGGGGCTCGTGCTCCCGCTCAACGTCTTCGAGGAGCGCTACCGCGCCATGATGCGCGAGCTGCTGAAGACCCCGGAGGACGAGCCACGCCGGTTCGCCGTCGTGGCGATCCGCGACGGCCACGAGGTCGCGCCGAGCTCCCCCGGGCTGCCCGACCCGACGGCCGTACCCGAACGGGGCCCGGCAGCGGGCTTCGGCACCGAGCCGCTGCGCGCCTTCCACAAGGTGGGCTGTGTGGCCGACGCGGCGACGATCCGGGAGCGGCCCGACGGCTCCTTCGAGGTGCTGGCGACCGGGACGACCCGGGTGCGGCTGCTGTCGGTCGACGCCTCGGGGCCGTATCTGACGGCCGAACTGGAGCCATTGGAGGAGGAGCCCGGCGAGGAGTCGGGGGCGCTGGCGGAGGGCGTGCTCCGGGCGTTCCGCCAGTACCAGAAGCGGCTGGCGGGGGCGCGGGAACGGTCACTGGCGACCGGCGCGGACCTGCCGGACGAACCGGGTGTGGTCTCCTACCTGGTCGCCGCGGCGATGATGCTGGACACGCCGACGCGGCAGCGTCTGCTCCAGGCGCCGGACACCGCGTCCCGGCTCCGTGACGAGTTGAAACTCCTTCGCGCCGAGACCGCCATCATCCGTAATCTGCCGTCGTTGCCGGCGTCGGAGCTGACGCGCGGTCCGATGAGTCTCAACTGACGTACGACTGTCCGGAGTGGCGGCCAGCATGGCGAAGAAGTCCAGGAAGCAGCAGCCGGGTGGCACACCCGCGACGGTGGCGCTCACCACGGCCGGGGTGCCGTTCACGGTGCACTCCTACGACCACGACCCCTCCCACCCCTCGTACGGCGAGGAGGCGGCCGAGGCGATGGGCGTCTCGCCGGACCGGGTGTTCAAGACACTGGTGGCGGACGTCGACGGAGCGCTGACGGTCGCGGTGGTGCCGGTGGCCGGCCGGCTGGACCTGAAGGCCCTCGCGTCGGCGGCCGGCGGCAAGCGGGCGGCGATGGCCGACCCGGCGCTGGCGGAACGCACCACGGGGTACGTACGCGGCGGGATCTCGCCGCTGGGCCAGCGCAAGAGGCTGCCGACGGTCGTGGACGAGTCGGCCACGCTGCACGACACGATCTGCGTCTCGGCCGGCCGCCGGGGGCTGGAGGTCGAACTCGCCCCCAAGGACCTCACCGACCTCACGTCGGCGACGCTCGCCCCGATCGGACGCGTCCAGCCCCTCGACGGCGTCCGCGACTTCGGCTAATCACCAAGGGCATGTCGAAGAGAACCCGCAAGCGCAAGTGGCGCACCAGAAAACACCGCGCCAACCACGGCCACCGCCCAGCCTGACGGCGCCCCCGCCCGCCCCACCAGGCCCCACCGCAACATCCCCACCGCTCCCGCGGGCACTCGCGCCGCTGGGGCGATGGGGGTCCCCCCGCTCGAGCGAAGCCGAGAGTGGGGGAGGGTGGGCGCGACGGCACCCCGCCAACACCGGACAGCGCAACCTGCCCCCGCCCCTCCCGCGGGCAGTCGTGCCGCTGGGGCGATGGGGGTCCCCCCGCTCGAGCGAAGCCGAGAGTGGGGGAGGGTGGGCGCGACGGCACCCCGCCAACACCGGACAGCGCAACCTG
>NZ_JBITRU010000003.1:0-92340 GCF_044540255.1 Streptomyces sp. NPDC086080 | reverse complement strand
CTGCCCCCGCCCGGCGACAAGCCCGCGGGCAGTCACGGGTGGGCCCGTCACCGCCCCCGCACGCACAGGGCAGCCCGGAAACCTACTCCCCCGCCCGCGGCCCGTACGGCTCCGGCGGCAGCAACGGATCCGGGTCCCGGGGACCGAACAGGCTCATCAGCCCCAGATGCAGCACCAGCGCCCCGAACGGCCACGCCAGCAACGCCCCCTTGGCGCTCAGCTTCAACGGCGCGTCGAAGGTGACACCTTCGCCGACGCTCCTCGCCTGCGCGATCACGTCCTGCGCAGGCCCGAGCCACACCCCCAGCCGCCAGGCCAGTACCGACCCCAGCAGCCCGCCCACCGCCAGCCCCACCACCAGCGGCACTCCACCGCGCCGCCGCGCCAGGAACACGGCCAGCGCGCTCACCGCCCCGAACCCCAGCGCGAGGAGCGTGAACGTGCCGTCCACCCCGATCCCCTGCTCGCCCTCGGAGTCCTTGAGATAGACGACCCAGTTGTCGCCGGCCACATCACCCACCAGCGGCACACGCGGCGCCAGCCACCACCACAGCACCCCGAGCAGCACCCCGCCGAGCGCCACGGCGACCGCGGTCACCGCGCCCTCCCGCAGTTCCGTCCTCATCCCGGGGCCGTCCTCCTCGTACCAGCCGTGCCGGGGATCCTCGGCGTGCCTGGACTTCCCGGATTGGCCGGACTGGCCGGACTGGCCGGACTGGCCGGACTTCCCGGACTTCCCGGACTTCCCGGCATGCCGGGCCGCGGTAACCGCCGACCCGTCGGACGACGACGGCGGCCGCCGTCGCGTGTCCTGCGCGGAATGCTCATGCGGGGGCGGCGGTGGTGTCAGAGGAGCGCTCACCCTGCCATCGTGCCAGTCCCGGCGGTGGCGCGCGTCACCGGACGGCCGCCCTGCGGTACGCCCAGGTCGCCACGCCCAGCGAGATCACACCGACACCCCCGCACACGGCGAGGTCAGCGAGCACACGGGCCCAGTCGGGGTGCGGTCCGAAGGTCCGCGCGAAGGCCTCGACGCCGTACGTCGACGGCAGCAGATCCCGTGCGAGGCGCACCACCTCTGGCATCCGCTCCGGCGGCAGCACCCCCAGCAGCAGCGCCGCGGACATGCCGAGCTGGCCGAGGAGCGTGGCCAGCTCCGGCCGGGGCGCGAGCAGACCGAGGGCCGCTCCGAGTCCGGCGAGCGCGGCGCCCGCCAGCGGGATCACCGCGATCAGGATCCACAGGTTCACCAGCGGCAGCCCGAACAGCGCGCAGCCGAAGACGGCGGTCACGAACGTCCCCGGCACGGTGAACGACGCGTACGCGCCCGCCGCGCCCAGCACCACAGCCGCCGGCGGCACCGGCAGGGTCGCGTAGTGATCCAGCCCGCCGCCGGCCCGCAGCTGGCCGAAGTACTGGGCGAGGAGGTTCAGCGCGACGAACGCGACGACCAGCACCGCCGAGCCGGCGACCACGGCCCGCGCCTCGCTGCCACCGTCCACGACCCCACGCATCAGGATCATGATGCCGACCGACTGGAAGGTCGCCACGAACAGCAGCGGGATCCGGGCGACCCGGGCCCGGGACAGCTGCGCCCGGTACACGGCCGCCAGCGAAGGCCACAGCCGCGCCCGGGGGCCGAGTTCGGCCGCTTGTGGCGCGGCCCCCTGCGGGGCCCGGGCTCCGCCCGGCAGGACTTCGGCGGGTACGGCACTCACGTCGTGCTGCGCTCCTTCGCTCGGGGGTTCACCCGGATGCGCGGGGGCGGCCGCCCCGTTCCGTACGGATGGCGCGGTCCGTGCGCTCACGCCTTCACCAGCCCTTGCCGTGCGGCACCGCCCAGTGCCAGGTAGACGTCCTCGAGGCTGGGGGTCGCCAGCGTGAAGTCGTCCAGGGCTGCGAAGGCGGCTCCGCCGGTGACGGTGGCGACGACCGTACGGGCCTCCTCGGGCACCAGTCGCAGGGTCCAGCGGCGGCCGGACTCGACGACGCGGTCGCGCAGCGCGGCGACCTCGGGCACATGCAGGGGGGCGGCCTCGCGCCACACCAGATCGACCCGGACCTCGCCGGCGACCTGCTCCTTGAGCCCGGACGGGGTGTCGCAGGCGATGACCCGGCCCCGGTCGAGGACCGCGACCCGGTCGAGGACCGTCTCGGCCTCGATGACGTTGTGGGTGACCAGCAGGACGGTCGCGCCGTGCTCGGCGCGGCGCCGGTCGACGGCGGACCACACCGCGCGCCGGGCCACCGGGTCCATGCCGGTGGTGGGCTCGTCGAGCACGAGCAGGGGCCGCTCGCCCACCAGCGCGGCGGCGAAGCAGGCGAGCCGGCGCTGGCCGCCGGAGAGCTTGCGCAGCGGGCGTCCGGCGAGCGGGGCGAGCCCCAGTTCGTCCAGGACGTCGTCCCGCTCGGACCGCGCGCGGCGTGCGTCGAGCCCGCGCAGCCGGCCGGTGGTCTCGGCGGCGAGGGACACGGTGAGATCGTCGAGGGCGGTGGACTCCTGCCCGAGGTAGGCGAGGATGCGGGAGGCCCGCTCCGGGTGGCGCACGATGTCGTGGCCGAGGATCCCGACGCTGCCCCGGTCGGGCCGCATCAGTCCGGTCAGCTGGCGTACGAGGGTGGACTTGCCCGCGCCGTTCGGCCCGAGCAGGCCGAAGATCTCGCCGCGCCGTATGTCGAGCGTCACATCGTCGGTGGCCCGGACCTCGGGGGCCGCGGGAACCCCGCGCCGGCCGCGCACCGCCGGATAGGTCTTGGTCAGCCCGCGCACCGCGCACACGACATCACCGTGCCGGAATCCCTGTGCCGCGCGCGTACTCACAAGGGACGAGCCTACGGGGTCGGCGACCCCGCCCCGCCCTCGGGTCACTCTCGCGCCACGCCCGCGCGACGGGACACACCGGACACGCCGGGCAGGCCGGTGAACGCCGGGGAATCATCCCCTCGCGCACCGTGTTCCCCGGTCGTCCGCAGCACACGATCTTTCAGGAGCCGGTATGACCGACGAACCCGCCGTCCGAGAACTGCGCCTGGTGGTCACCGCCGACGACTACGACGCCGCACTGCGCTTCTACCGCGACGTCCTCGGCCTGACCGAACGCGCGGCGTTCACGTCACCCGACGGCCGGGTCGTCCTGCTCGACGCCGGCCGGGCCACTCTGGAGCTGACCGATCCGCACCACGCCGCGTTCATCGACGAGGTCGAGGTCGGGCGGCGGGTGGCCGGTCATGTCCGGGTCGCCTTCCAGGTCGACGACTCCGTCGCGACCACGTCGAAGCTGGCCGCCGCCGGCGCCGAGGTGGTCGCCGAACCCACCCGCACCCCCTGGAACTCGCTGAACTCGCGGCTGGAGGCGCCGGGCGCGCTCCAGCTGACCCTCTTCACGGAACTCGGCGAGTAACCGTCCAGGACCGGCGCCGCTCACTCCCCGGCGGGGGCCCGTTCCGTGCCCGTGCGCAGGTCAAGCTCGCGCCAGAACCCCGCCCGGATGGCGTAGCGGTCGCGTTCGTCGATCTGGTCGTCCTTGTGGGCGAGGAGGCCGAAGCGGGCCGCGTAGCGGAGCAGCTCGCCGTCGACGCGGTGCGGGATGCGGGGGTACATGCCGGACAGCTTCTGGATGTGACCCGGGTCGCCGAGCCGCTCCACCCAGCGCCGGGCGAAGACCTGCCCCACTTCGAAGGGGTCTCCGCCGACGGTGGTGATGTCCTCCTCGCGGTCCGCCCAGCGCTGCTCCGCCGTGGTCAGCTGGGCGAGGGTCGGCATGGACGCGGCGTCGGGCGGCTCGGCGACGGGCCGGTCGACCCAGCCCTTGTCGGAGGACCACCGCAGCGTCGCGGAGGCGGGCTGCTGGGGCTGGTGCGGGCCGGGGCTGCGCAGCGCGGCCAGGTCCTTCGGGGTGGGTACGCCCTTGACCGCCGAGGTCCGGTCGGCGGTTCCGTTGTGCTCGGCGGCCGGGTGCCGCGGCTCCTGCGCGGCGCGTTCGGCCGCCGCGGCGAGCGCGGAGTCGGGCAGGGGGGCGGAGAGGATCGCGGCGATCTCGGGCCGCGGCACGGGCGGCGGCGCGCACACCCCGGGGTGCTCCTTGGCCCGTACGGCCTGGGTGATCCAGGCCCGGTCCAGCACCCGGCGTTCGTCGGCCTCGGCGACCAGGTCCTCGGACTGGTTGTAGTCGCCGTCGGCGGCCTGCACGGCCCACAGGTGGACGGCGACGCCGTGTTCCTTCGCCGCCATCATGCCGGGCAGCAGATCGCCGTCCCCGGTGACCAGGACGATGTCGGAACAGGCGCGGTTGCGGGCCAGTTCGGTCAGCTCGGCGTGCATCGCCGCGTCGACGCCCTTCTGGGCCCAGCGGCCGTCGCTGCGGGTCAGCGCGCCCAGCCGGACGGTGACCCGGGGCATCACGCGCAGCCTGCGGTGCTCGGGCTGCGGGACGCGGTCGGGTGCGCCGTCGAACCAGTAGATGCGCAGCAGCGGTTGCCGCGTGTCGTTCTCGGCGCGGTCACGCAGGCCCTGGATGAGGGCCGCGTGGTCCACGGTGATGCGGGACCGTGAAGGCTCCCCGGCGAGGAGACTGGCGGCGGCCCCCAGCAGATACCCGGCGTCCACCAGGACGATGCAGCGGTCCACGCGATCCACCCTCTTTCCGGGAGGTTTGCTTCGGGCTTGCTTCGAGTCTGCCCGACCTCGCCGGGGTTAACGGCCCGAACTCGATCTTCGGCGTGGCGTTTCCACACTTCCTCCCCCGACCAGCCCGCTCACACACGGTAATTGTCCGACATGCGTGGGTCATCCTGCTGTGTGAATCTGGTTCCGGCCCTGGCCCCTAGTCCCCTACAAGGAGGCATCCCATGGCCAAGAACAAGAACCGTGACCGTAAGCAGTCCCCGGCTGAGCGCGCCCAGCGGGCGACGCAGCCGTCCACGATGGAGACCCCGGACGAGCAGCGCACCACCCACGTCATGCCCGGCGAGGCCGGCCAGGGCAAGGGCCGGCAGAAGCGTTTCGGCCACAACTGACGTCCGTACAACGGGCCGTTGTCCGGCCCCGGCACATGGCGAGGGGCGCACCCACCACAGGGTGCGCCCCTCACGCGCGTCGGCGGGCCGCGCGGCCCGGTCAGGAAATGTCCGGCGGATCAGGCCGCACGCCCCCCCTAACCCGCCAGGCAGGACGGTCCGAGGAGGACCTTGAGGTCGCCGAACAGGGCGGGGTCGGGCTTGACCCGGTGCCGGTCCAGACGCAGCACCGTCGTCTTCGTCGGCCCCTGGAGCCTGATCCGTACCTCGCTGTCGCCCTTGTGGTGGGTGAGGATCTCACCGAGCCGGCTGACCATCGGCGGGGTCACGCGCGTCGCCGGGATGGTGAGCACCACGGGCGCGTTGGCGCCCGCGTTGGACAGGTCGGGGATCATCAGCTCCATCGCGACCAGCCGCGGCACGTCCTCGCGCTTGTCGAGCCGCCCCTTGACGAACACCACGGCGTCCTCGACCAGCTGGGTCGAGACGAGCTGGTACGTCGCGGGGAAGAACATGCACTCCAGGGAGCCCGCCAGGTCCTCCACGGTCGCGATCGCCCAGGCGTTGCCCTGCTTGGTCATCTTGCGCTGGAGGCCCGAGATGATCCCGCCGATGGTGACCACCGCGCCGTCGCCGAAGTCACCGCCGGTGAGCTGGGAGATACCCGCGTCGGCCTTGTCGGACAGCACGTGCTCCAGGCCGAACAACGGGTGGTCGGAGACGTAGAGACCGAGCATCTCCCGCTCCTGCGCGAGCAGATACGTCTTGTCCCACTCGTCGTCGGTGAAGGTGACGTCGAGACCGAAGCCGGGCTCGTCGGTCTCCTCCTCGCCCATGCCGCCGAAGAGGTCGAACTGCCCCTCGGCCTCCTTGCGCTTGACCGCGACCACATTGTCGATCATCGGCTCGTACTGCGCGGTGAGGCCCTTGCGGGTATGGCCCATGGAGTCGAAGGCGCCCGCCTTGATCAGCGACTCGGTGGTGCGCTTGTTGCAGACGACCGCCTCGACCTTGTCGAGGTAGTCCGGGAAGGAGGCGTACTTCCCCTTGGCCTTGCGGCTCCTGATGATCGACTCGACGACGTTGGTGCCGACGTTGCGCACCGCCGACAGGCCGAAGAGGATCACGTCGTCGCCCTGCGCGGCGAAGTTCGACTCGGACTCGTTGACGTTCGGCGGGAGCACCTTGATGCCCATGCGGCGGCACTCGTTGAGGTAGACGGCCGACTTGTCCTTGTCGTCCTTGACGGAGGTGAGCAGCGCGGCCATGTACTCGGCCGGGTAGTTCGCCTTGAGGTACCCGGTCCAGTACGACACCAGACCGTACGCGGCGGAGTGGGCCTTGTTGAACGCGTAGCCGGCGAAGGGGACCAGCACGTCCCACAGGGCCTGGATCGCCTCGTCGCTGTAGCCGTTCTTCCGGGCGCCCGCCTGGAAGAGGACGAAGTTCTTCGCCAGTTCGTCGGGCTTCTTCTTGCCCATCACGCGGCGGAGGATGTCGGCCTCGCCGAGCGAGTAGCCCGCGATGATCTGGGCGGCCTTCTGCACCTGCTCCTGGTAGACGATCAGGCCGTAGGTGACCGACAGCACCTCCTGGAGCGGCTCCTCCAGTTCCTTGTGGATCGGGGTGATCTCCTGGCGGCCGTTCTTGCGCTCCGCGTAGTTGATGTGCGAGTTCATGCCCATCGGGCCCGGCCGGTAGAGGGCCGAGACGGCGGAGATGTCCTCGAAGTTGTCGGGCTGCATCTGGCGGAGCAGCGAGCGCATCGGGCCGCCGTCGAACTGGAAGACGCCGAGGGTGTCACCGCGGCAGAGCAGTTCGAAGGTCTTGGGGTCGTCCAGCGGGAGGGCGAGCATCTCCAGTTCGATGCCCTTGTTGGCCTTCACCATCTTGATGGCGTCGTCCATGATCGTGAGGTTACGCAGGCCCAGGAAGTCCATCTTCAGCAGGCCGAGCGACTCGCACTGGGGGTAGTCCCACTGCGTGATGGTCACGCCGTCGGTGTGCCGCACCCAGATCGGGGCGTGGTCGACGATGGGTTCGCTGGACATGATCACGCCGGCCGCGTGCACACCCATCTGCCGTACCAGGCCCTCGACGCCCTTGGCGGTGTCGATGACCTTCTTCACGTCCGGCTCGTTCTCGTACATCGACCGGATCTCGCCGGCCTCGTTGTACCGCGGGTGCGAGGGGTCGGTGATGCCGTTCAGGTCGATGCCCTTGCCGAGGACGTCGGCGGGCATGGCCTTGGTGAGCCGGTCGCCCATGGCGTACGGGTAGCCCAGCACGCGCGCGGAGTCCTTGATGGCGTTCTTCGCCTTGATCTTGCCGTAGGTGCCGATCATGGCGACCTTGTCGGCGCCGTACTTCTCCGTCACGTACCGGATCACCTCGACGCGCCTGCGCTCGTCGAAGTCGATGTCGACGTCGGGCATGGAGACGCGCTCGGGGTTGAGGAACCGCTCGAAGATCAGGCCGTGCGGGATCGGGTCGAGGTCCGTGATGCCCATCGCGTACGCCACGATCGAGCCGGCCGCGGAGCCCCGGCCGGGGCCGACCGCGATGCCCTGGTTCTTGGCCCACATGATGAAGTCGGCGACCACGAGGAAGTAGCCCGGGAACCCCATCTGGATGATGACGTCCATCTCGTACTCGGCCTGCTTCTGGCGGTCCTCGGGGACGCCGCCGGGGAAGCGCCGCGCCATGCCGCGGCGGACCTCCTCCTGGAACCAGGTGACCTCGGTGAACCCCTCCGGGATGTCGAACTTCGGCATCAGGTCGCGCTTGACGAACATGCCCGTGGTGTCGACCATCTCGGCGATCAGCCGGGTGTTGGCGCAGCCCTGCTGCCAGGCGTCCGAGGAGTCGATGGCGTACATCTCGTCGGTGGACTTGAGGTAGTAGCCGGTGCCGTCGAACCGGAAGCGGTCCGGGTCGGAGAGGTTCTTGCCGGTCTGGATGCACAGCAGCGCGTCGTGGGCGGCCGCCTCGTGCGCGTAGGTGTAGTGCGAGTCGTTGGTGACCAGCGGGGGGATGCCGAGCTTCTTGCCGATGTCGAGGAGGCCGTCCCGGACCCGGTGCTCGATGTCGATGCCGTGGTCCATCAGCTCCAGGAAGTAACGGTCCTTGCCGAAGATGTCCTGGTAGTCGGCGGCGGCCTTGAGGGCCTCGTCGAAGTGGCCGAGGCGCAGCCGGGTCTGGACTTCGCCGGAGGGGCAGCCGGTGGAGGCGACGATCCCCTCGGACCACTGGGCGATGGTCTCCTTGTCCATCCGGGGCCACTTCTGCAGCCAGCCCTCGGCATACGCGTCGGAGGACAGCCGGAAGAGGTTGTGCAGACCGGTGCTGTTCACGGCCCACATCGTCTTGTGGGTGTAACCACCGGAACCGGAGACGTCGTCGCGCTTCTGGTGCGGCTGACCCCACTGGATCTTGCGCTTGTTGCGCCGGGACTCGGGGGCGACATACGCCTCGATCCCGATGATCGGCGTGACTCCGGCCTTCTCCGCGGAGTGGAAGAAGTCGTACGCGCCGTGCAGGTTGCCGTGGTCGGACATGGCGATGTGCGTCATGCCCATCTCGTTGCAGGCGTTGAACATGTCCTTCAGCCGCGCGGCACCGTCCAGCAGCGAGTACTGGGTGTGGACGTGCAGGTGCGTGAACGGCGGCTTTGACACGGTGCGGCCTCCAGGAGTGGACGCTGTGGCGCGGAGCGCCTCGATGAGGGGCGGTGGGGGTCGGGAGGGCGGGAGAACGGTCGGCGACGGGTGGGTGGACGGTCCGGGGGACAGCGTCGAAGTCTATGCCCCGGGACTGACACCGGGAGCGTGTCCCCGCGTACCTTCGGGCGGTGGCACGGGCACTCGCGTGACGTGTCACACGTTAGGCAGGGGACGGACCAGCCGTCCCGAAACATCCCGCACCTGGAGGCACACAGCGATGTCGGTCCCGCAGCTCAACGACGAGCACCGCGGTGAGGAGATCCTCGCCGTCCTCGACACCGCCTTCGGCGAACTCCTGGCCGCCGACCCGGCCGCGTTCCGGGTGAAGTTCCGGAAGATGGCCGCCTCGGCGTTCGCCTTCTACCGCGGGACGGCGAGCCTCTTCTACCACGATCTGGACAGCGAGAACGCCGGGCGGGGCGGTGGGAGGATACCCAGCGGACCGTACCTGGACGAGCGCACCTCGCGCGTGTGGATCCACGGCGATCTCCACGCGGAGAACTTCGGCACCTACATGGACTCCAACGGCCGTCTGGTCTTCAACGTCAACGACTTCGACGAGGCCTACGTCGGCCCCTTCACCTGGGACCTCAAGCGCTTCGCCGCCTCCATGGCGCTGATCGGCTACGCGAAGGCGCTCAGCGACGGGCAGATCAGCGAGCTGGTCACCATCTACGCGACCGCCTACCGGGAGCGGATCCACGCGCTGGCCACCGGCGCGAAGAGCGACGAGGTGCCGCCCTTCACCCTGGACACCGCCCAGGGGCCGCTGCTGGACGCGCTGCGCGACGCCCGCTCGCTGACCCGCTTCTCACTGCTGGACTCGATGACGGAGATCCGCGACTTCGAGCGCCGCTTCGCCCCGGGCGGCGGCGCGGTCGAGCTGGACGCCGCCACCCGCTACAAGGTGCTCGCGGCCTTCGACGGCTACCTGGAGACGCTGCCGGACGCGTCGCTGGCCCGCCCGGACTCCTACCGCGTGAAGGACGTCGTGGGCCGCCGCGGCGTCGGCATCGGCTCGGCCGGGCTGCCGTCGTACAACATCCTGCTGGAGGGCCACAGCGACGCCCTGGAGAACGATGTGGTGATCTACATCAAGCAGGCCCAGACCCCGGCGGTGTCCCGGCACATCACCGATCCGGCCGTCCGGGACTACTTCCGGCACGAGGGCCACCGTACGGTGATCTCCCAGCGCGCCCTCCAGGCGCACGCCGACCCGTGGCTGGGCTGGACCGAGCTGGACGGCTCCGGGCAGCTGGTCGCCGAGGTCTCGCCGTACGCCGTGGACCTGGACTGGAGCGACATCGACGACCCGGAGGAGATCGCCCTGGTCGCCGCCGACCTCGGCCGGGCCACGGCGACCATGCACGCGGCGGCGGACGACACCTCCGGCGAGTCCCTGGTGCCGTTCTCCACGGAGCGCGCCATCGACGCCGCGATCGCCGCCGACGAGGATTCCCTGGTCCCCCTCCTGGTGGACTTCGCCCACGACTACGGCGCCCGCGCGCGCGGCGACCACCAGATCTTCCTGGACCTGTTCCGCAACGGCCGGATTCCGGGACTCTAACGATCCGCCCGTCCACCCCGTCCACAGGAACCCTTTAGGGATCCCTTACCGGAGCACGTGACAGACTCGGTCCCGCCATGGACATATTCGGAACCCAGCTCAGAGCCGTCCGCGCGGTGCTGTTCACGGCAGTCGTCGTGACCCTCAGCACCGCGTCGCACGTGCTGCTGTCCGGGGCTCCGCTGCCGTTGAACACGGTGGCCGCGATCGCCGCCGCCGTGTTCCTCCTGGCGTACGCCCTGGCGGGGCGGGAGCGTTCCTTCGGGCGGATCGCCGCCCTGCTGATCCCGCTGGAGCTGGCCGCCGACACGGTCTTCACCACCGGCCAGCACGTCTGCTACGGCCGGATGGGCGGTCCCGTGGCGGGCCCGCTGCGCTCCGTCGGATTCGATGTGCTGTGCGGCGACGGCACCAGTGTGGGCGCCCCGCTCGCCCGGGTCTCCGGGCCCGCCGCCGACGGCGACCGGCTGGGGGTGCTGCTCGCCCAGGCGGACCCGGCCACGGCCTGGATGCTGCTCGGCGCGCACATCGGGGTGGGTCTGTTCGCCGCCGCCTGGCTGCGCCGCGGCGAGCGGGCGCTGGCCCAGCTGCTGAGCGCCGTGGCGGCGACGGCCTCGACGGCGGTCCGGCCGCTGCTGCTGGCGGTCGCCGCCATGACGGTGCGCCGGGTCCCGGCGGTGCTCCCTCCGGCCCGCCCGGTCCGCCGCGTCGCCGTCGTCAGGACCCTGCTCCTCGCGCACTCCCTGGGACGGCGCGGGCCGCCGTGCTCCGCGGCTCTCGCCTGAGGCGATCCCCGCCCCGGCGACCACCCCGAGCACCAGCAGTCCCCCCATACGTATCCCGCACACGAGCGTGTGCGTCCCCCGTGGAGACATCACCATGAGCAAGCGGAACAGCCAGGCGGCGAAGACGGCGGCCCGAGAGCGCCTGCGCGCGGAGCGCGAGCGCGAGGCCAAGCGGGCGAAGGCCAAGCGGCAGATCGTCGTCGCCACCTCCCTCGTCGGTGTCCTCGCGATAGCCGCCGGCGTCGGCTACCTCATCGTCCAGGCGAACAAGCCGAGCGCGTGGGAGGCGGCGGCGGACGCGAAGCTCGTCAAGCCCGCCAACAGCAGCGGCGAGAACGGCACCACGGTCGTCATCGGCAAGCCCGAGGCGAAGAAGACCCTGGAGCTGTACGAGGACCCGCGCTGCCCCGTCTGCGCCACGTTCGAGCAGGGTGTGGGCGAGACGATCGAGAAGGACGTCGAGGACGGCAAGTACAAGATCCGTTTTATCGGCGCCACGTTCCTGGACGACAGTCTGCTCGGAGAGGGCTCCAAGAACGCGCTGAGCGCCTTGGGCGCCGCGCTGGACGTCAGCCCCGAGGCGTTCGTCGCCTACAAGTCCGCGCTCTACTCGGCCGAATACCACCCCGAGGAGAGCGCGGACAAGTTCAAGGACGACGCGTACCTGATCAAGGCCGCGAACACGGTCGACGCCCTGAAGGACAACAAGGAGTTCCAGGCTGACGTCAAGGACGGCACCTTCGACAGGTGGGCCCTGGAGATGTCCAAGACGTTCGACGACAGTGACGTCAAGGGCACGCCGACGCTGAAGATGGACGGCAAGAAGGTCACGGGCGCGGACGGCGAGAACACCCCGATGACCGCCGACGACTTCAAGGCGGCCATCGACAAGGCCCTCAAGGGCTGAGTCACCCCAGGCGCCTGACGCGCAATCAGATGGCGGATGCCTCAGCCTTGAGGCATCCGTCTTTGCGAACGGCCGTTCACGTCCTTAAGATCATCCCCGAATCTGACCAATTCACAAAGGGGAAAAGTGTCACACTTCAGGACTGCGCTGTGCGCACTCGTCGCAGCGGGCGCCGCCGTCACCCTCGCGACGGGGCCTGCGCACGCGGGCACCAACATCTCCGTCCACACGTCGGATCCCTGGCAATCCGGCACAGCCGGCTTCCAGGCCGACGGCGAGAAGGTGACGGTCTGCGACAATCGCGGCGACGGCATGCGGGCAACCGCGATATTCACCTACACGGCTTCGACGGGGAGCAAGCAGGTCAGGGTCTCGGACACCAACGGTTCCGGGAACGGCTGTGCCACCAAGGACTTCGCCATCCCGGAAGGGAACCGTGTGCTGCTGCAGGTCTGCGTCCAGGACGGCGCCCAGGGTGCCCTGCGGCACTGCTCGACCACGAAGGAAGGCAAGGCCTGATCCGGCGGAATCCTGATCCGCCACCCGCCGGATGAAGAACGGGCGAACTTTTCGAGTTCGCCCGTTCTTGCGTGTACCTGTCAGTAGCCTGGGCGGCTGTGACCAGTCGAAGCAGATCATCCGAGAGCCCTGTCTCCGCCACCGCGGACGCCCCCTCCCTCTCCCCGCGCCGCCGTACGGTCGTCAAGGCAGCCGCCGCCACCGCGGCGCTGGCCGGACCGCTCGCCGCCGCCCTGCCCGCCCGGGCGGCCCAGCGGGCCCCCGCCTTCCTGCACGGTGTCGCCTCCGGCGATCCGCTGCCGGACGGTGTCCTGCTGTGGACCCGGGTGACGCCCGTGCCGGAGGCAATACCCGGCTCGGGGCTCGGCCCGGACACCGAGGTGAGCTGGACCGTCGCCCGCGACAAGGCGTTCACCGACATCGTCGCGCAGGGTTCGACCCTCGCCACCGCCGCCTCGGACCACACCGTCAAGGCGGACATCCGCGGCCTGCGGCCGGCCGCCGACTACTGGTTCCGCTTCTCCGCCGGGGGCGCCGACTCCCCCGCCGCCCGCACCCGTACCGCCCCGGCCGCCGACGCGGCCGTGACCGGACTGCGCTTCGGTGTGGTCTCCTGCTCCAACTGGGAGGCAGGGCACTTCTCGGCGTACCGCCATCTCGCGGACCGGGGCGACCTGGACGCCTGGCTGCACCTGGGCGACTACCTCTACGAGTACGCCACCGGCGAGTACGGCACCCGCGGCACCGTCGTACGGGCGCAGGCGCCCGCCCACGAGATCGTCACCCTCGCCGACTACCGCGTGCGGCACGGCCTGTACAAGACCGACCCCGACCTCCAGACGCTGCACGCCACGGCTCCGGTCGTCGCCATCTGGGACGACCACGAGATCGCCAACGACACCTGGTCGGGCGGCGCCGGGAACCACACCGAGGGCGCGGAGGGCAGCTGGGCCGTGCGCCAGGCAGCCGCCAAACAGGCCTACTTCGAGTGGATGCCGGTGCGTCCCGCGCTGGCCGGCACCACCTACCGGCGACTGCGCTTCGGCAGGCTCGCCGATCTGTCCCTGCTGGATCTGCGCTCCTTCCGCTCCCAGCAGGTCTCCACCGGCGACGGTGACGTCGACGACCCGGACCGCACCCTCACCGGACGCGCGCAGCTCGACTGGCTGAAGGCGGGCCTGACGGCATCCGACACCACCTGGCGGCTGGTCGGCACCTCGGTGATGATCTCGCCGTTCTCGGTGGGTTCCCTCCCCGCGAGCCTGCTCAAGCCGCTCGCGAAGCTGCTGGGCCTGCCGCAGGAGGGCCTCGCCCTCAACACCGACCAGTGGGACGGCTACACCGACGACCGCCGTGAACTCCTCGCCCATCTGCGGGCGAACGCGATCCGCAACACGGTCTTCCTCACCGGCGACATCCACATGGCGTGGGCCAACGACGTGCCGGTGAACGCCGGCACCTATCCGCTGTCGCCCTCGGCCGCCACCGAGTTCGTCGTCACCTCGGTCACCTCCGACAACCTCGACGACATCGTCAAGGTCCCCGAGGGCACCGTCACCGCGCTCGCCTCCCCGCTGATCCGGGCCGCCAACCGCCATGTCCACTGGGTCGACACCGACCGTCACGGCTACGGGGTCCTGGACATCACCGCCGAGCGGGCGCAGATGGACTACTACGTGCTCTCCAGCCGCACACGCGCGGACGCCACGTCCACGTGGGCCCGCTCCTACCGCACCCGCAGCGGCACGCAGCAGGCCGAGCGCGTCCACGACCCCGTCTGACCGGCCCGCTCCGGCCGGTCCGGGCCCGTCAGCCGTCCAGCGACTCGAGGAAGCCGAGAGCCACCCGCCAGGTGGCCTCGGCGGCCTCCCCGTCGTAGTCCGGCAGGGCGGGATCGGTGTAGAGGTGGCCGGCGCCCGCGTACCGGTACACCTCGACGTCGGCGCCGGCCCGGCCCATCCGCAGGTACCAGGCGGTGAGCCAGTCGTCGGTCTCGAACGGGTCCGGCTCGGCGACATGCAGCTGCACCGGCAGCTCGTCCACCGTGACGTTCTCCGCGAGGTCCGACGTGCCGTGCAGCAGGAGCAGTCCGCGCGCCTTGTCGTCGCCGAGGGCCAGCGTCTGGGCGACGGAGGCGCCGAAGGAGAAGCCCGCGTACACCAGCCCGCGGTCCGCGTAGGGTGCCGCCGCCAGCACGGCCCGCTTCAGCAGTTCGTCCCTGCCGGTCTCCTCCGTGTACGCCATGCCCTCCTCGACCGTGTCGAACGTACGGCCCTGGAACAGGTCGGGCGTCCACACCTCGTGTCCGGCCGCGCGCAGCCGGTCGGCGGCCGCGGCCACCGCGGGCCGGGGACCGTAGGTCGAGTGAAAGAGCATGATGTTCATGCCGCCCATCGTGCCAGCAGGGTGTGACCACTCCGGATCGCGGCACTGCACGCGTCGGCGCGCAAGTCACATGTTCATGCCCGCGCGGAGCCGGTTAGGTTCGAAGGCATGGATGACGTGCTCCGCCCATTGATCGTGGTCGGCGGCTCGGTCGTGCTCACGCTGCTGCTCGGCTGGGCCACCGACCTGCTGCTGCGCAAGGCCGACCAACGCCACCACGAGACTCCGCTGTGGGGCCTGCTGCGCCGTGCCCGCGTTCCCTACCAGCTGGTGATCTGGGCGGCGCTGCTCAGAGGCTCCTACGACGAGGCCCGGCTGCTGCCGGACCACGAGGTCGGCATCGGCAGGGTGCTGTCGCTGGTGCTGATCGGATCGGCCGCCTGGCTGGCGGTCCGGATCGCGCTCGCGGTCGTGGAGGCCTCGTACGCGCGCTACGCCAGCACCCACCGTGAGCGGGACCCCGCCCGGGTCCGCCGGGTCCGCACCCAGGTGACGCTGATCCAGCGGGTGGTGACGGCGGTCGTCGGGGTGATGGCCGTGGCCGCCATGCTGCTGACCTTCCCGGCGATGCGCGCGGCCGGGGCCTCACTGCTGGCCTCGGCCGGAATCCTCGGCATCGTCGCCGGTGTGGCCGCCCAGTCCACGCTGAGCAACATGTTCGCCGGGCTGCAGATCGCCTTCGGCGACATGGTGCGCATCGGCGACACGGTGATCGTGGACGGCGAGTGGGGCACGGTCGAGGAGATCACACTGACCTTCCTGACCGTGCGCACCTGGGACGAGCGCCGGATCACCATGCCGGTGTCGTACTTCACGTCCAAGCCGTTCGAGAACTGGTCGCGCGGCACACCGCAGATGACGGGCATCGTCCTCTGGCACCTCGACCATTCGGCCCCGCTGGACGCGATGCGCGACAAGCTCCGTGACATCCTCCGGGAGTGCCCGGCCTGGGACGGCCGCACCTACAACCTGACCGTGACGGACAGCACCCCGAGCACCATGGAGGTGCGGGCCCTGGCGACGGCGAAGGACGCGGACGACATCTGGACGGTGCGGGTCACGGTCCGCGAGCAGATGATCCGCTGGCTGGCCGCCGAGCACCCCTACGCCCTGCCCCGGGTCAACGCCGCCGACGCGGTGCTGCCGCCCGCCCTGAACGGCCACCGCTCGCCCGACGGGGTACCGGGCATACCGGCGGCCCGGCGGGTGCACCAGCATCCGAGGGAGCGCTGAACCGTCCCAGCCGAGCCGTCTCCAGGGCTGTCGTCCCGCTCCCGTCCGCCCCGCGGCGACGGGAGTGGGACGACAGCCGCTAGTGACCGCGTTCGGCGCCGCCGTTGACCTGGACGATCTGTGAGGTGATGTGTCCGGCGCCCGGGGAGGCGAGCCAGTGCAGGGTCGCCGCGACGTCCCCGGGCGTCCCCACGCGCTTGTTCGACGTCTCCGCGGCCAGCGCGGCCCGCCGCTCCTCCCCGATGCCGTCACCGAAGAACCCGGTGTCCTCGATGTAGCCGGGCGCGACCACGTTCACGGTGATCCCGTGCGGTCCCAGCTCCCGTGCCAGATGGTGGGCGTACGGGTGCAGCGACGCCTTGGCCGCCGCGTACGGAACCCGTCCGGAGCCCCGGAAGGCGGCGATGGAGCTGAGGAACAGCACCCGCCCGCCCGGTTCGGCGAGCCGGTCCCTCAGGGCTTCCGTGAGGAGCACGGCGGTCAGCACATTGAGCCGGAAGGTGACGGTCCACTCGCGGGCCACCGTGTCGAGCGGATCGTCGCCGCCGACCGGGGGTTCGAGCAGCCCGTTGCCCCCGGCGGAGTGGATCAGGACATCCACGGCGCCGAACTCCCGGCCCACGAAACCGGCCACGCCCCGTACGGCCTCCGGGTCGGCCAGATCGGCGGCGTGGGTCAGGGCGCCCGGCACCTGAGCACGTTCCAGTACGTCCCCGCGCCGCCCGAGCAGCAGCACCCGGTCCCCGTCGGCGGCGAACACCCGCGCGGTGGCCAGTCCGATCCCGGTACCGCCCCCGCTGATCACAACGTTGCGCGTCATGCCCAGACCCTACGAAGGGAATGCCGCCGGCGGCGGTAACCCCGCGGGACTCACCGCAGACTGCGCACGTCCAGATGGCGCAGCACCCGGTCCACCACCTCGGGGTCGGCGCCCTGTTCGCTGCGCGCCGTCAGCACCTCGTGCCGGGCGGCGCTCAGCATCTCTCCCTCGATCCGCCGCACCCGCTTCAGCCGCAGCGCCCGCTGCCGGTACGCCTCCCGCCGCTCGTCCTCCGCCAGGTCCGGGCTGATGCGCATCCCGATGTCGAACGACCTGCGCAGCATCTGCTCGGACAGGTCCTCGGGAAGGTCCTCGACCTGTTCGATCTCCCGCAGCCTGTGCTTGGCCGCCTTCGCCGCCCGGACCGCCGGCTGCCGCTCGAACTCCTTCTCGCGCACGGAGTCACCCCGTACCCCGAGCCGGTTCACCAGCCACGGCAGGGTCAGTCCCTGGACCAGCAGCGTCGCCAGCACCACACCGAACGCGATGAACACGATCTCGCCCCGCGCGGGGAAGTCGCCGCCGCCGTCGGTCTCCAGCGGAATGGCGAGGGCCAGCGCCACGGACGCCACCCCGCGCATGCCCGACCACCACATCACCACGGTCTCGCGCCAGCTCACCGGGATGTCCTCGCCGATGTCCCGCGCGGTGTGCAGCCGCTTGGTCAGCCAGGTCGCCGGCAGCAGCCACGCCAGCCGGACGAGGACGACCACACCGACGACCGCCGCCGCCCAGGTGAGCAGCTCGCCCCAGTGGCCGGCCGCGGTGTCGACCGCGTTGTGCAGTTCGAGACCGACCAGCCCGAAGGCGACACCGGTGACGAGGGTGTCGACGATGTCCCAGAAGGTGTGCCCGGCGAGCCGGGCCATGACATCGTCGGCGTCCGTGGCGTACTCCACGAGGAACAGCGCGGTGACGAGCACCCCGAGGACGCCCGAACCGTGCAGTTCCTCGGCCAGGACGTAGGAGGCGAACGGCACCAGCAGGGTCAGGCCGACCTGCAGGGTCGGGTCGCCGAGCAGTCCTATCGCCTTGTTGGTGCCCCAGCCGAGGACGAGACCGACCGCGATCGCGACCACCGCCGACAGCACCAGGTCGAGACCGGCCCGCCAGGGCGAGAAGGTGCCGCTCACGGCGGCGGCGATCGCCACGTGGTAGAGCACGATGGCCGTGACGTCGTTGAAGAGCCCCTCACCCTCCAGGATCGACACCAGCCGGCGCGGCAGCCCCAGCTTTCCGGCGACGGCGGTCGCCGCGATCGGGTCGGGCGGCGCGACCAGGGCGCCGAGGGCGACGGCGGCGGCCAGTGGCAGTCCCGGCACGATCGCGTGGGCCACGACGGCCACGCACAGGGTGGTGACGAAGACCAGCGCCACGGCCAGCAGGAGGATCGGCCGGACGTTCGCCGCGAACTGGCGCCAGGACGTGCGGCGCACGGCGGCGTAGAGCAGGGGCGGCAGCAGCAGCGGAAGGATCAGCTCCGGCGGGACCTCGACGTTCGGGACGAACTCCAGCAGCGCCAGGACGCTTCCGAGGACCGTCATCAGCACCGGCGCCGGCAGCCTCAGCCGCTCCCCGACGGGAACGCTCACCACCGCCCCGAGCAGCA
Organism: Streptomyces sp. NPDC086080; assembly: GCF_044540255.1. Classification (NCBI taxonomy): domain Bacteria; kingdom Bacillati; phylum Actinomycetota; class Actinomycetes; order Kitasatosporales; family Streptomycetaceae; genus Streptomyces; species Streptomyces sp. NPDC086080. The sequence goes on along the minus strand of NZ_JBITRU010000003.1, from coordinate 73,777 downwards.
GGACGAACAGCAGGGCCAACTGATCCACGGTCAGTGCTCCCAGGGGGTCGACGATCGGTCAGCGGAGTCCAGCCTGCCACGCCGACCGCCCCCACCAGGGCGTTCGCCGACCGGGGCTACAGCGCGCGCCGCATGGCCCGGTGCGGCATCCCGGCGTCCGGGAACTCCGGTCCGTAGGCCTCGTACCCCAGGCGCTCGTAGAAACTCAGGGCGTGGGTCTGGGCGTGCAGATCGACTGCGGTGAGGCCCCGGCCGCGGGCCGCATCCTCGATGGCCCGTACCAGGGCCGCGCCGACGCCGAGGCCCCGCGCCCGACGCGTCACCGCGAGCCTGCCCAGGGAGCCGACGGCCGGGTCGCCGCCGTTCCTCGCCGCGGCGGCCGTCCCGTGCAGCAGGCGTCCGGTGCCGAGCGGTGTGCCGTCCCGCGCGACCGCCAGCACATGCACGGCGCCGGCGTCGTGGGCGTCGTACTCGATGTCCTCGGGGACACCCTGCTCGGCGACGAAGACGTCCTTGCGCACGGCGAAGCAGGCCTCGCGGTCGGCGGGCCCCTCCGCGACCCGGACGACGTAGGGGTCGCTCATGCGTAGGTTTCCTCGCGGACCTGGTCGAGCGCCTGCTGCAGGTCGTCCGGGTAGTCGCAGGAGAACTCCGCCCACTGCCCGTCGCCGGGGTGCTCGAAGCCCAGCCGCACGGCGTGCAGCCACTGGCGGGTCAGGCCGAGCCGCTTGGCGAGCGTCGGGTCGGCGCCGTAGGTGAGGTCGCCGACGCAGGGGTGCCGGTGGGCGGCCATGTGGACGCGGATCTGGTGGGTGCGGCCGGTCTCCAGCTTGACGTCGAGCAGGGACGCGGCGCGGAAGGCCTCGATGAGGTCGTAGTGGGTGACGGACGGTTTGCCGTCGGCGGTGACCGCCCATTTGTAGTCGTGCTGCGGGTGCCGGCCGATGGGGGCGTCGATGGTGCCGCTGGTGGGGTCGGGGTGGCCCTGGACCAGCGTGTGGTAGCGCTTGTCGACCGTGCGCTCCTTGAACTGGCGCTTCAGTGACGTGTACGCGTACTCCGACTTGGCGACGACCATCAGCCCGGAGGTGCCGACGTCGAGTCGGTGCACGATGCCCTGGCGCTCGGCGGCGCCGGAGGTCGAGATGCGGTACCCGGCGGCGGCCAGGCCGCCGATCACCGTCGGGCCGGTCCAGCCCGGCGAGGGGTGCGCGGCGACGCCGACCGGCTTGACGATCACGACCACGTCGTCGTCGTCGTGCACGATCTCCATGCCCTCGACCGGCTCGGCGACGACCTGGACCGGCGCGGGCGCCTGCGGCATCTCCACCTCGAGCCAGGCGCCGCCGCTGACCCGCTCGGACTTGCCGACCACCGATCCGTCGACCGTGACCTTCCCCCCCGCGGCGAGCTCGGCCGCCTTGGTGCGGGAGAAGCCGAACATGCGGGAGATGGCGGCGTCGACGCGCTCGCCCTCCAGGCCGTCGGGTACGGGCAGGGTCCGGATCTCGGGAATCGTACTCACCCGTCGAGTATGCCGGACGGGCCCGGCACTCCCGTACGAGAGTCCGGACCCCTCAGTCCTTGTGGACGGTCCCGTCCGGGTCGAGGCCCCGGAACGACAGCAGCACGATCAGGATGCCGCCGCACACGATCGCCGAGTCCGCCAGATTGAACACGGCGAAGTGCTTGGGCGCGATGAAGTCGACGACCGCGCCCTCGAAGACGCCCGGCGCACGGAAGATCCGGTCGGTGAGGTTGCCGAGGGCGCCGCCGAGCAGCAGGCCCAGCGCGAGCGCCCAGGGCAGGCTGTAGAGCTTGCGGGCGAGGCGGATGATCACGACGATCACGGCTGCCGCGATCACCGTGAAGATCACGGTGAAGGCCTCGCCGAAGCCGAAGGCGGCGCCCGCGTTGCGGATGGCCTCGAACCTCAGCCAGTCCCCGACGATCTCGATCGGTTCATGGTGCTCCAGCTTGGCGACCACGATCATCTTGCTGATCAGATCGAGGGCATAGGCGAAGACCGCGACGGCGAACAGCACGGCGACCCGCCGCTTGCCGCGGGGCCGCTCGGCCTCCGCCGCCGTCCCTTCGGTGCCGGTCCGCTCCTGTGCGTCCCGGTCCCGCCCGTCCCGGTCCGCGTCCGGTGTGTCCGGCGTACCGATGATGCGCTCCGCCTCTGCCACGTGAGTCCCTCAGCCTAGGTACCTGACTGAGCACGAGGGTACGGCACGGCCCGCACGGCCGCCGATCAGTACCTGCGCTCCTGCTTCTGCTTGCACTCCACGCACAGGGTGGCCCGCGGGAAGGCCTGCATACGGGCCTTGCCGATCGCGTTGCCGCAGTTCTCGCACAGCCCGTAGGTGCCGGCGTCGAGGCGCTGGAGGGCCCGTTCGAACTGGCTGAGCATCTCGCGCGCGTTGGCGGCGAGCGAGAGTTCGTGTTCGCGTGTGATGTTCTTGGTGCCGGTGTCGGCGTCGTCGTCGCCCGCGCCGTCGCCGGAGTCCCGCATCAGGCCAGCCAGCGCCTGCTCCGAGTTGGTGATCTCCTCGCGCAGCCGCAGCACCTCGGACAGCAGCTCGGCCCGCGCGTCCTCGGCCTCTTGTGCCGTCCAGGGCTCCTCGCCCGGACGCACCGCGAGCTCGCCCGGCTCCACCGCGCCGATCCGGGCCTTGGGTACGGCGGTCGTCGCCGCCGTGGCCGCCGTGGCCGCCGGGCCAGGGGTCTTCTTCGCACCCACTGTCGTCACTCCCGTCTGCGCCGCGGCCTCGGCCGCGTCCGCGTCGTCGGCCGCGCTGTGCCCGGCCACATCCTGAGCGGACCCACTGGGCCCGACAGCGCCCTCGCGCTGCTCCCCCGCTACGGCGGCGGTCCTCTCCCCGACTGCCTTCTGCCCCGTTTCCCCGCCGGCTGCCCTCCGCGTGGCAGCCTTCCTGGCCGACGTGCCCCTCGCCGCGCTCCCGGCCGCCGTCTTCGGCGGCACCTCTCCGGCGGGTGACCGCGGCTCGGACACCGAGCGGTCCGACGCCTTCCCCGCCTTCCCCGCCTTCCCTGCCTTCCCGGCGGGCGCCTTCTTGGAGGCTGTCTTCTTGGCAGACGCCTTCTTGCCCGCCGCTTTCCTCGCGGCCGCCGACCGAGCCGGTGCTGCCGGTTGCGCCGTCGCCGTCCGCTTGCCCGCCGCCTCCGCGGAGGGCGCCCGCTTCCGGCCGGTGGTCCTCCCGGCCGGCGGGGTCTTCTCCGGGGTCGGCTTCACCTCCGGGTCTGCCTGCGCCGCGCCCCGCGCGGTCCTCTTCGCCACCATGGCCGCGACCCCTTCACATAGGGTGATCTTGCGCGCGAATCGTGCTGGGACGATAAATCGACCCGGGTCCGGCGGCAACGGGGCGCACCGCCCCGTTCCCCCGCCCCGCGGACGCCGCGCGGCGAGCCTGCATCCGTTGTGCCCAGCTCCCCGCCGGGTATGCCGCCCACGCGGACGTCCCGGGATCCGAAAACGCATACCAGGCCATTCGGTGCAATCGTTTCGTATGTCCACGAGAAAAGCGGTCGGCCGCTGTCCGCGCCGCGCCGTACACTGGGCGGAGCGAAAAGCGTGGATGGGGACGAGTAGCGGCGTACGCAGCCAAGAGCGACCCGGGGACGGTGTGAGCCCGGGGGTGAGCGCGACGTGAAGATCACCCCGGAGCCGCCGGAGGAAAGCCGTGAGCGCGGCGAGTAGAACCGGCATCGCGACCCCAATGAGGGGGCTCACCGGAGCAGGCGTCACACCGGGGAGCCAAGGAGGGTGGTACCGCGGGAGCGCGCCGACAGCGGCGCAGAGATCGAAACAGCTCTCGTCCCTCCGGACGGAAGGCAGCAAGTCCGCCGGAGGAAGCCCGCTGATGACATCGCCGACGTACCGCCAGGTACCCGCCCAGGTCGACCTGCCCGCGCTCGAACACGCGGTGCTCGACTTCTGGCGCGAGCAGAAGATCTTCACCAAGAGCCTGGAGCAGTCCGAGGGCCGCCCCGAGTGGGTGTTCTACGAGGGCCCGCCCACCGCCAACGGCATGCCCGGCGCGCACCACATCGAGGCCCGCGTCTTCAAGGACGTCTTCCCCCGCTTCCGCACCATGCGCGGCTACCACGTGGCCCGCAAGGCCGGCTGGGACTGCCACGGCCTCCCGGTGGAGCTGGCGGTGGAGAAGGAGCTCGGCTTCTCCGGCAAGCAGGACATCGAGGCGTACGGCATCGCCGAGTTCAACGCGAAGTGCCGCGAGTCGGTGACCCGCCACACCGACGCCTTCGAAGAGCTCACGACCCGCATGGGTTACTGGGCCGACCTCCAGGACCCGTACCGCACGATGGACCCGGAGTACATCGAGTCCGTCTGGTGGTCCCTGAAGGAGATCTTCGGCAAGGGCCTGCTGGTCCAGGACCACCGCGTCGCCCCCTGGTGCCCCCGCTGCGGCACCGGCCTGTCCGACCACGAGCTGGCGCAGGGCTACGAGACGGTCGTCGACCCGTCGGTCTTCGTCCGCTTCCCGCTCACCTCCGGCCCGCTGGCCGGCGAGGCCGCACTCCTGGTGTGGACGACCACGCCCTGGACCCTGGTGTCCAACACGGCCGTCGCCGCCCACCCCGAGGTCACCTACGTCGTCGCCACCAACGGCGAGGAGCGGCTGGTCGTCGCCGAGCCGCTGCTCGGCAAGGCCCTCGGCGAGGGCTGGGAGACCACCGGCAGGTCGTTCACCGGCGCCGAGATGGAGCGCTGGACGTACCGGCGCCCCTTCGAGCTGGTGGAGTTCTCCGAGCCGGCGCACTACGTGGTGAACGCCGAGTACGTCACCACCGAGGACGGTACGGGCCTGGTCCACCAGTCCCCCGCCTTCGGTGAGGACGACCTCAAGGTCTGCCGCGCCTACGGTCTGCCCGTCGTCAACCCGGTCCGCCCCGACGGCACCTTCGAGGAGGACCTCCCCCTGGTCGGCGGCGTCTTCTTCAAGAAGGCCGACGAGAAGCTCACCGAGGACCTCCAGCAGCGCGGCCTGCTCTTCCGGCACGTCCCGTACGAGCACAGCTACCCGCACTGCTGGCGCTGCCACACCGCGCTGCTCTACTACGCACAGCCGTCCTGGTACATCCGCACCACGGCGGTGAAGGACGCGCTGCTGCGGGAGAACGAGAAGACCAACTGGTTCCCGGACACGGTCAAGCACGGCCGCTACGGCGACTGGCTGAACAACAACATCGACTGGGCGCTGTCCCGCAACCGCTACTGGGGTACCCCGCTGCCCATCTGGCGCTGCGAGGACGACCACCTCACGGTCGTCGGTTCCCGCGCGGAGCTCACCGAACTGACCGGCACGGACCAGTCCGGCCTCGATCCGCACCGCCCGTACATCGACGAGGTCACCTTCGCCTGCCCGAGCTGCGCGAAGACGGCCACGCGCGTGCCGGAGGTCATCGACGCCTGGTACGACTCGGGTTCGATGCCGTTCGCGCAGTGGGGCTACCCGTACAAGAACAAGGAACTGTTCGAGACCCGCTATCCGGCGCAGTTCATCTGCGAGGCCATCGACCAGACCCGCGGCTGGTTCTACACGCTGATGGCCATCGGCACCCTGGTCTTCGACAAGTCGTCGTACGAGAACGTGGTCTGCCTGGGCCACATCCTCGCCGAGGACGGCCGCAAGATGTCCAAGCACCTGGGCAACATCCTGCAGCCGATCCCGCTGATGGACCGTCACGGCGCGGACGCGGTCCGCTGGTTCATGGCGGCCGGCGGCTCGCCGTGGGCGGCCCGCAGGGTGGGTCACGGCACCATCCAGGAGGTCGTCCGCAAGACGCTGCTGACGTACTGGAACACGGTCGCCTTCCAGGCCCTGTACGCCCGTACGTCGAACTGGGCGCCGAGCGAGGCCGATCCGGCCCCCGCCGACCGTCCCGTGCTCGACCGCTGGCTGCTGTCCGAACTGCACGCCCTCACCGACCAGGTGACGCGGGCCCTGGACAGCTACGACACGCAGCGGGCCGGCAAGCTGCTGTCCGCGTTCGTCGACGACCTGTCCAACTGGTACGTCCGCCGCTCGCGCCGCCGCTTCTGGCAGGGCGACAAGGCCGCGCTGCGCACCCTGCACGAGGTCGTGGAGACGGTCACCAAGCTGATGGCCCCGCTGACCCCGTTCATCACCGAGCGGGTCTGGCAGGACCTGATCGTCCCGGTGACCCCGGGCGCGCCCGAGTCGGTGCACCTGTCCTCCTGGCCCGAGGCGGACCTGTCCGTGATCGACCCGGAGCTGTCGAAGCAGATGGCGCTGGTGCGCCGGCTGGTCGAGCTGGGCCGGGCCACGCGCGCGGAGTCGGGGGTGAAGACCCGGCAGCCGCTCAGGCGGGCCCTGATCGCGGCGGGCGGCTTCGACCGCCTCGCCCCCGAGCTGCACACCCAGATCACCGAGGAGCTGAACGTCGAGTCGCTGGCGTCACTGTCCGAGGTGGGCGGCTCGCTGGTGGACACCACGGCGAAGGCCAACTTCCGTGCGCTGGGCAAGCGGTTCGGCAAGCGGGTCCAGGACGTCGCCAAGGCGGTCGCGAACGCGGACGCCGCCGCGCTGTCCCTGGCGCTGCGCGAGGGCGACGCCTCCGTGGAGGTCGACGGTGAGACGATCGCCCTCACCCCGGACGAGGTGATCATCACGGAGACCCCGCGCGAGGGCTGGTCGGTGGCGTCCGACGCGGGTGCCACGGTGGCCCTCGACCTGGAGATCACCGAGGAGCTGCGCCGCGCCGGCCTCGCCCGGGACGCGATCCGGCTGATCCAGGAGGCCCGCAAGAACAGCGGTCTCGACGTGGCCGACCGCATCGCCCTGCGCTGGACCGCCACGGACCCGGCGACAGACGCCGCGCTGGCGGAGCACGCGGAACTGATCGCCGACGAGGTCCTGGCGACGGACTTCGCCCGCGGTGAGGCCGACGACACATACGGTGCCCCGTTCACCGACGACGGGTTGTCGCTGACGTTCCGCCTGCGCAAGGCGTAAAGCACCGGCTGAGTCCCGCGCCCCCTAGGGGCGCGAGGCGGTGTCGGCATGCGGCTCCGACGCGTGCGCGCGACCAGTCACCCTCAGCCCCTCGATCGCCCGGCCTCCCGCCCGCGCAGACGGGAAGGCACACACCGAAGGCCGGGGTCCACCAAGATTCTTGGTGGACCCCGGCCTTCGGCATTGCGTGCGTCGGACACAACACCCCGTCCCGAACAAACACACCGAACCCGCCCGAACCGAGCACAGCGAAAGGGCGGGGCCCCGGGTTGGTGAACCCGGGGCCCCGCCCTGAACGCTGCCGACTGCTACGCCGTACTCATGGCCACAAGGCCGTCAGTTGTCGTCCTCGTCGATCAGGAAGCCGCGCATCGGCGAGGGTGCCTGGCCCATCGGCGACGGTCCCTGCGGACGTACCGGCGCCATGGGCTGGGTCATCGCCGGCTGCATCTGCTGCTGACCGCCGCCGTAGGACGGACCGCCCTGGCCGACCGGACCGCCGCCCATCGCCGGGTTGCCGCCATAGGACGGGGCACCGGCCGGAGCCATCGAGGGCGCCGGGGACGGCGGCAGCGACGGAGCAGCGCTCGCGGGCTGGCGCGACGGGGCGAGCGAGTCGTCCGCCTGGGTCTCCAGCTGACGCAACTGGGACTCCAGGTAGGACTTCAGCCGCGTGCGGTACTCGCGCTCGAAGCCGCGCAGGTCCTCGACCTTGCGCTCCAGCGTGGCGCGGGCGGACTCCAGGGAGCCCATCGCGACGCGGTGCTTCTCCTGCGCGTCCCGCTCCAGGGCGTCGGCCTTGGCACGGGCGTCCCGCTCGAGGCCCTCGGCACGCGAACGCGCCTCACCCACGATCTTGTTGGCCTCGGAACGGGCCTCCGCGATCGCCTGGTCTGCGGTCTGCTGGGCCAGCGACAGCACCCGCGCGGCGCTGTCGCCGCCGGGGCCCTGACCGGGCATACCGGGACCGCCCATGGGACCACCCATGGGACCGCCCATCGGGCCACCGGGACCCATCTGCCCCTGCATCGGGCCGCCCTGGCCCATCGGACCGTGCCCCTGACCCATGGGGCCGGGGCCCTGCGGACCGCCCTGTCCGCCGGGGCCGGCGGGCAGCTGGGGAGCACCGCTCGGCAGCTGGGGCGGACCACCCATGGGGCCACCCATCTGCTGCTGCGGCGGGCCCGATATGCCGGCGGGCACCGGACCACCGGGACCCCGCATGCCCTGCTGGGGCATTCCCTGCGGGGGCATCCCCTGCTGAGGCATGCCCTGCGGAGGCATCCCCTGCTGGGGCATCCCCTGGGGCGGTCCCTGCTGTTGCTGCTGATCCTGCGGCTCGGGAGGCTTGCGCATGTTCTGCTGGTTCTGGGCAGCGGCGCGCGTGGCCGCGGCCAGCTTGGCACGCAGGTCCTCGTTCTCGCGGAGCAGGCGCGTCAGTTCGGCTTCGACCTCGTCGAGGAAGGCATCGACCTCGTCCTCGTCATAGCCTTCTCGGAGGCGGACGGTCGTGAACTGCTTGTTCCGCACGTCCTCGGGGGTCAACGGCATCTCTTCACCTCAACGTAGTCATCGGCAGTCGGCAAGACCGTATCGTCCACAGTCACCTCGCGAGATTGCCCACGATCGAGATCAGGATGTAGACGATGATCATCAGGACGAAGAAGGACAGGTCTAGCGCCACGCCCCCGAGACGCAGCGGCGGGATGAACCGCCGCAGAAGCTTCAGCGGTGGATCGGTGACAGTGTAGGTGGCCTCCAGGACGACCACCATCGCCTTGCCGGGTTGCCATGAGCGGGCGAACTGGAACACATAGTCCATGACCAACCGGAAGATGAGCACGATGAGGAACACCATCAGCGCGATGTAGATCACCTGCGCGAACACGCTCATGGCCTGCTTTTCCCTCTCCCCTGTGCACTGCTCTGTCCGGTCCTGTGTCTCAGCTCTGGTTGAAGAACCCGCCCTCTGCGATGCGGGCCTTGTCCTCCGCCGTGACATCGACGTTAGCAGGCGACAACAGGAACACCTTCTGCGTCACCCGCTCGATGCTGCCGTGAAGACCAAACACCAAACCCGCCGCAAAGTCGACAAGTCGCTTCGCATCTGTGTCATCCATCTCAGTGAGATTCATGATCACCGGCGTGCCCTCACGGAAGTGTTCCCCGATGGTACGGGCCTCGTTGTACGTCCGGGGGTGAAGCGTGGTGATCCGGTAAGGCTCTCGTTCCGACACGACCTTGGGCATGATCACCGGTGCGTTCTTCTCCAGACTTGCGCGTTCTTGTGTGATGGACGCCACGGGCGCGATCCGCGCCGGACGTGGTGATTCCGCGGGAAGCGAAGCGGAACGAGCGACCGGTTCGCGCGGCGCGGGCGGGTGTGCGACTCGTACCTCTTCGCCCCTTTGGGGCTGATGTGATCCGTGGGACTGGTGGGCCGGCTCGTGCCGCCGGTGGTGGTCCCGCTCGGGCTCCGGGTCTAGTTCGGGTTCAAAGTCGTCGTCTGGGTCGAATCCGCGGCCGTCGTACCCATCGTCCTCCACGAGGCCGAGGTAGACCGCCATCTTGCGCATCGCGCCGGCCATGCTCCGAGTCCTCCGCTCTGTGGTGGATCCGCTGACGACCGCCAAGTGCCCGCGATCCACTAGGTCTTTACGTCCGCTGTTCGGCGGAACTGACCATATTTTCTGCTGTGGTCCGACTTCCTGGCGACGTTACCCGAGCCTGGGGCGGACTCCGAGTACCGCACTGCCGACGCGCACATGTGTCGCTCCGGCGGCCACGGCCTGTTCGAGATCCGCACTCATCCCTGCCGAGACCATGTTCGCAGTCGGATGGGTCCGGCGCAGGCCGGTCGACAAATCCATCAACCGCTCGAACACCGCCTGTTCACGTCCGGCGTACTCCCCGGTGAGCGGGGCGACGGTCATCAGCCCGGCCGGCCGCAGCCCTTCGGCCCCGGCGAGCAGATCGGCCAACTCCGCGACACCGGCGGGCGCGACACCGCCCCGCTCCCCCCGGCCGCTCGCGCCGGCGTCGAACGCCACCTGGATCAGGCAGCCGACCTCGCGCCCGGCCCGCACGGCCTCCCTGGACAAAGCGGTCACCAGCCTGGAACGGTCCACAGAGTGCACAAAACCGGCATAACCGACCACCGAACGCACCTTGTTGGTCTGAAGCTGACCGACGAAGTGCCAGGTGAGAGGCAGATCCGCGCACTCCGCCGCCTTGGGGGCGGCGTCCTGGTCCCGGTTCTCGGCGACATGGCGCACGCCGAGCTCCGACAGGAACCGCACATCGCTCGCGGGGTAGGTCTTGGTGACCACGACGAGGGTCACCTCATCGCGTGCGCGTCCGGCGGCGGCACACGCGGTGGCGATGCGCTCTTCCACTCCCGCCAGATTCGCGGCGATTTCGTCCTTGTGGTCCGTCATGTCCGATCAGTCCAGCCACACATAGCCCGCGAGCCGCCCGGTGGTGCGGTCGCGACGGTACGAGAAGTGATCCTTCGACTCCAGCGTGCACACCGGCGACAGCTCCCGGTCACGCACCCCGAGCCGGTCGAGCTGTGCCGCCACGCCCGCGGCCACGTCGAGAGCGGGGGTGCCCCAGCTCGTCTCCGCGTGTGCCGCCGGCTCCGCGGCGGCCACCTCGGCACGCATCGCCTCGGGCACCTCGTAGCACCGGCCGCACACGGCGGGTCCGGTGCGGGCGACGATCCGGGCCGGGTCGGCGCCGAGTCCCGTCATGGCCCGCACGGCGGCGGGGACCACCCCGGCGAGCATGCCGGGCCGGCCCGCATGGGCCGCGGCGACGACTCCCGCCACCGGATCGGCGAGCAGGACCGGCACACAGTCGGCGGTGAGAACGGCGAGGGCGAGTCCGCGCCGCGCGGTGACGATCGCGTCGGTCTCCGGGACCGGACTCCCGCCCCACGGCTCGTCCACCACGACGGCGTCGGCGCCGTGCACCTGGTTCATCCAGACCACCCGGTCCGGGTCCACACCGAGGCAGCGGGCGGCCAGTTCACGGTTGGTGCGTACCGCTCCCGGATCGTCACCGACTGCCCCGCCGAGGTTGAGCTCCGCATAGGGAGCGGCGCTCACCCCGCCCCACCGGTCGGTGAAGGCGAAGTGCGCGCCGCGCACGCTCTCGCGCCGTCCTATCACTTCAGGAAGTCCGGTACATCCAGTTCCTCGGCCGCGCTGTCGTACGTCCGCGACGGCGGGACCGGGGGCTGGACGGCCGGGATGTCGGCCGCCGGCTCCGGCACCACCGGCTCCGGGTCCTCCCGCGGCGTGACGCTGCCGAGCGAACCGAAGGACGGGCGGCTCTCGGGCTGACGGGCCGGGGCCGGCTCCTCCCGCTTGGCCGAGGACGAACCCAGCACGTTGTCCCGCTTGGAGGGCGGCTGGCCGCCGTCGAAGCCGGCCGCGATCACGGTGACCCGGACCTCGTCGCCGAGGGCGTCGTCGATCACCGCGCCGAAGATGATGTTGGCCTCGGGGTGGGCGGCCTCACTGACCAGCTGAGCGGCCTCGTTGATCTCGAAGAGACCGAGGTCGGAGCCGCCGGAGATGGAGAGCAGCACACCGCGGGCGCCGTCGATGGAGGCTTCGAGCAGCGGCGAGGAGATGGCCATCTCGGCCGCGGCCACCGCACGGTCGTCGCCGCGGGCCGAGCCGATGCCCATGAGCGCCGAACCGGCCTCGGACATGACCGACTTGACGTCGGCGAAGTCGAGGTTGATCAGTCCGGGGGTGGTGATGAGGTCGGTGATGCCCTGCACACCGGAGAGCAGCACCTGGTCCGCCGACTTGAAGGCGTCGAGGACCGACACCTGGCGGTCGGAGATGGACAGCAGCCGGTCGTTCGGGATCACGATGAGGGTGTCGACCTCTTCGCGGAGCTCCGCGATGCCGTCCTCGGCCTGGTTCGCGCGGCGCCGTCCCTCGAAGGTGAACGGGCGGGTGACCACGCCGATGGTGAGGGCGCCGAGCGAGCGGGCGATGTTGGCCACGACAGGCGCGCCGCCGGTGCCGGTGCCGCCGCCCTCACCGGCCGTGACGAAGACCATGTCGGCCCCCTTGAGGACCTCCTCGATCTCCTCGCGGTGGTCCTCGGCGGCCTTGCGGCCGACGGCCGGGTTGGCTCCGGCGCCGAGTCCGCGGGTGAGTTCACGGCCGACGTCGAGCTTGACGTCGGCGTCGCTCATCAACAGGGCTTGCGCGTCGGTGTTGATGGCGATGAACTCGACGCCCTTGAGACCGACCTCGATCATCCGGTTGATGGCATTGACACCACCGCCGCCGACACCGATGACTTTGATGACTGCGAGGTAGTTCTGCGGTGCTGCCACGTCGAAGGCCTCTCGCCTCGAGTTACGTGTCGTCGTCTCGCGGATGGGCCGCGATCGGACGACTGATGCCGAATGGGACGGTCCGTATAGCCGACCCGAACCCTAACGTTGAAGTTTAGGGTTACCAGTGTGTCTGTTCCCTGGAGTCTTCTGAACAGGACACTAAGTCGACACGTGGCGCCCGTTCAACGAACACGCCGAACCTCCCGTTTTTCTTTTCACCCTATGTGATCAGCCGTAGCGCTGCCCAGCCAGGGTCTTGGCCTGCACGGATACCCGTCAACTCCCTGATGACGCCGGGGCCGTGGGAACGCTGACGTCGAAGTGCCGCGCGCCGGGCTCCGCTTTCATCAGCGCGGCGAGCGTACGGCCCTTCTCGGCGCCCTTCTCGGCGCTCCCCCAGTCGACCGTACGGCCGTCCGCCAGCTCCAGCGAGATGTCGTCGTAGGAACGGACCTTGACGCTCCGCGTCGCCTCGGCCACGGCCCCGGGAAGGGCGCCGGCCACCCGCACCGCCGCCCGCACCAGCCGGTCCCCGCCGAGTCGGCGCAGGCTCGCCGCCGCGGAACCACTCCCCGGGGTTTCCCATTTCAGCTCGGGCACACCCCGGGGGGCCTTGGAAACCGTCGCGAACCGGACACCCTCGTCGTCCACTTCGATGAACTCGCCTTCTTCGCGGACGACGAGAACCGGGGAACGTTCCGTCACTTTCAGCGTGATTTCATGCGGCCAGGAACGGGCCACATCAACCGTGTCAATTCGGGGCAATGCCTTCGCGAGCCGGGCTTCGATCGTCTCGGTATCGACGGAAATCAGCTGTTCCCCGAGGGGCACGTCGGCGGCCCCGCGCACCTGGGCAGCGGTCAGAACAGCGGTCCCCGACACGGATACGCGCTCCACACGCACCAGATCCGACCCGTACAGCAGCCAGAACGCGCCGCTTCCCACGAAGACCAGGACGACCGCCAGTGCGATGATCCGATGAAGTCGCCGCCGCCCGAACCTCCGGACGGGCGGCGGGCCGGACGACTCCCGCTCGCGTTCACCGCGCTCCGCGGTGGTCGATCCGGCCACGCTTCCTGCCTTCCGTCATACGGGTCTAACGATGCGCATGGGCGGCGATCGCCTCGTACACCATGCCGACGAGCAGGTCGTCGGCGTCCCGGCGGCCGAACTCGGCCGCGGCGCGGGACATCTCGTACAGCCGGTGCGGGTCGGCGAGGACCGGCAGCACGTTCTGCTGGAGCCACTCCGGCGTCAGTTCCGCGTCGTCGACCAGCAGTCCCCCGCCGGCCTTGACCACCGGCTGGGCGTTGAGGCGCTGTTCGCCGTTGCCGATGGGCAGCGGGACATAGGCGGCCGGAAGGCCGACGGCGGAGAGTTCGGCGACGGTCATCGCGCCCGCGCGGCAGAGCATCATGTCGGCGGCGGCGTACGCGAGGTCCATCCGGTCCAGGTAACTTACCGGGATGTAGGGCGGCATACCCGGCATCTGCTGCACCTGCGGCAGTTCGTTCTTCGGGCCGACCGCGTGCAGGATCTGGATTCCGGCTTGCTGGAGCCACGGCGCGACCTGCTGGACGACCTCGTTGAGCCGGCGGGCGCCCTGCGAGCCGCCGGAGACCAGCAGCGTGGGCAGGTTGGGGTCGAGTCCAAACGCGGCGCGGGCCTCGGGCCGCACCGCGGCCCGGTCGAGGGTGGCGACGGAGCGGCGCAGCGGGATGCCGATGTAGCGGGAGTTGCGCAGCTTGCTGTCGGGCGTGGAGACGGCGACCTGGGCGGCGTACCGCGAGCCGATCTTGTTGGCCAGACCGGGACGGGCGTTGGCCTCGTGGACGACGATCGGCACACCGAGCCGCTTGGCCGCGAGGTAGGCGGGCAGGGCGACGTAGCCGCCGAAGCCCACCACGGCGTCCGCCCTGGTCCGCTCCAGGATCTGTTCGGTCGCCTTGATGGTGCCCCGCAGCCGGCCCGGGACGGTGATGAGCTCGGGGGTGGGCTTGCGTGGCAGCGGTACGGCGGGGATCAGCGCCAGTTCGTACCCGCGCTCGGGTACGAGGCGGGTCTCGAGGCCGCGTTCCGTGCCCAGGGCCGTGATGCCCACGGACGGATCCTGCCTGCGCAGGGCGTCCGCGAGGGCGAGCGCGGGCTCGATATGGCCCGCGGTTCCTCCGCCGGCGAGTACGACATGCACCGAAATTCACCGCTCTCCGGACGAACGCGCCACCGGGGTGGCACGCCGTCGCATCGTGTTCCGTCTCCGGGGCCCCTGAGAGCCCCTGACCCGCTTTTTACCAAAGCGGGGTTGCCGCATCGCAAGCGCCATCCGTGCAGCGGGATCCTCACGCGCGAACGCGATGAGCAGCCCGATGGCGAACATGGTCGGCAGCAGGGCGGACCCTCCGTAGGAGAACAGCGGGAGCGGGACACCGGCGATCGGCAGCAGACCGAGCACCGCACCAATGTTGATCACGGCCTGGGCCGTGATCCAGGTGGTCACGCCTCCCGCGGCATACCTCACGAAGGGGTCCTCCGTGCGTCCGGCCACGCGGATACCCGCATAGCCTAGAGCCGCGAACAGGGCGAGTACCGACAGTGTCCCCGCCAGGCCCAGTTCCTCACCGGTGATGGCGAAGATGAAGTCCGTGTGGGCTTCAGGCAGTTGGCCCCATTTCTCCACGCTCGCACCGAGTCCGGAACCGAAGATCCCGCCGGACGCGAGGGCGTAGATACCGTGCACGGCCTGCCAGCAGTCGACCGGGCCGGTCTGGGGCTCGGTGGCGCCGAGACAGGCGAGCCTGGCCATCCGGTTCTCGCTGGTCCCGATGAGGAGCGCGCCGAGCACCGCGGCGATGGCCAGCACACCGGCGAACAGCCGGGTGGGCGCCCCGGCCAGCCACAGCAGGCCGAACAGGATCGCCGTCAGGATGATGGCCGTGCCCATGTCGCCGCCGAGCATGATCAGCCCGAGCAGCATGAACGCGGCCGGTACCAGCGGCACCAGCATGTGCTTCCACTGGGCCAGCATCCGCTTGTCCTGCTTGCGGGCGAGCAGATCGGCGCCCCACAACACCAGCGCGAGCTTGCCGAACTCACTGGGCTGGAGCTGGAAGCTGCCGCCGAGGGCGATCCAGTTCTGGTTGCCGTTGACCTCGACTCCCACCCCCGGCACCTGGACCAGGGCCATCAGGAAGACGGCTCCCGCCAGGATGGGATAGGCCAGCGCCCGGTGCAGCTTCACGGGCATCCGGGACGCCGCGAACAGCAGGACGGCGCCGATCCCGGCGGCCAGGAGCTGCTTGCGGAAGAAGTAGGAGCCGGGCAGCGACATCTGCAACGCCGTGATCTGGGAGGCCGAGTAGACCATCACCAGGCCCAGTACGGTGATCAGCAGACTGCCGCCGAGGATCAGGTAGTACGCGGTCAGCGGGCGGTCCCAGGCCCTGCGCGCCCGCATGACCAGGGTGCGGACGGGATTCTCGCGCGGGGGCCCGGGTACGGCGGGCCGGCGCGCGGGCCGCTGCACGGGCGGGCGGCCGGTACGGCTACTGGGCATCACGGCCTCCACGGCGCGCCGGGCGACTCGCCCCACGGTCTGTCGTTCGCATCCCTGCGTCCTGATCCGAACGACAGGCCCTAGACGGTCCCACGCGTCCCTCCCAAGGTCGCCCGGCGCCAGGCGGGGCCGGGGGTCAGGCGCCGAGCTCTCGCACCGCCTGTGCGAACGCGTCACCGCGCTTGTTGTAGTTGGCGAACATGTCCATCGAGGCGCAGGCGGGGGCCAGCAGTACCGTGTCGCCGGGCCGTGCGAGCCGCTTCGCCTCCTGGACAGCCTGGAGCATCGCCCCAGTGTCGGTCCGGTCGAGGTCGACGACGGGTACTTCCGGGGCGTGTCGCGCCAGGGCTTCGCGGATCAGCGCGCGGTCCCTGCCGATCAGCACGGCGCCGCGCAGCCGCTTCGCGGAGTCCGCGACGAGCTCGTCGAAGGTGGCGCCCTTGGCGAGGCCGCCGGCGATCCACACGATCGACTCGTACGCCGCCAACGAGGCCTGAGCCGCGTGGGTGTTGGTGGCCTTGGAGTCGTCGACGTACGCGACGCCGTCCACGTCGGCCACGTGCGCGATGCGGTGCGCGTCCGGGGTGAAGGCCCGCAGGCCGTCCCGTACGGCGCTCGCGGGCACCCCGTAGGCCCGCGCGAGGGCGGCGGCCGCGAGGGCGTTGGCGATGTTGTGCGGGGCCGCGGGCCTGACGTCGGAGACCTCGGCGAGCTCCTGGGCGTTCTTGTGCCGGTTCTCGACGAAGGCTCGGTCGACCAGGATGCCCTCCACGACGCCGAGTTGGGAGGGACCCGGTGTGCCCAGGGTGAAGCCGATCGCCCGGCAGCCCTCCTCGACGTCGGCCTCGCGGACCAGGTCCTCGGTGGCCTTGTCGGCCACGTTGTAGACGCAGGCGACGCGGTTGCCCTCGTAGACGCGGCCCTTGTCGGCGGCGTACGCCTCCATCGAGCCGTGCCAGTCGAGGTGGTCGGGGGCGAGATTCAGCACGGCCGCGGAGTGGGCGCGCAGGGAGGGCGCCCAGTGGAGCTGGTAGCTGGACAGCTCCACGGCGAGTACGTCGTACTCCTCTTCCCCGAGCACCGCGTCGAGGAGGGAGACGCCGATGTTGCCGACGGCCGCGGTGCGCAGCCCCGCCGCTTCCAGGATGGAGGCGAGCATCTGGACGGTGGTGGTCTTGCCGTTGGTGCCGGTGACCGCGAGCCAGGGGGCCGCGCCGGGCTTCCTGAGCCGCCAGGCGAGTTCGACGTCGCCCCACACCGGCACCCCGGCCTCGTCCGCCGCCGCGAAGAGCGGCTTGTCCGGCTTCCAGCCGGGGGCGGTGACGATCAGTTCGGTGCCTTCGGGCAGGGTCGCCCCGTCGCCGAGGCGGACGGTGACGCCGAGCGCCTCCAGTTCGGCGGCCTGCTCACGCGCGCGGGCGTCGTCCCCGTCGTTGACGACGGTGACCTTCGCGCCGAGCCCGTGCAGCACCTTCGCCGCCGGCACTCCGGAGACGCCGAGGCCGGCGACGGTGACGTGCTTCCCCTGCCAGTCGGTCACTTGTCCGCTGCCCATCCCGCATAGAAGAGGCCCAGTCCGACGATCACACAGATGCCCTGGATGATCCAGAAGCGGACCACCACAAGGACTTCGGACCAGCCTTTGAGTTCGAAGTGATGCTGGAGTGGCGCCATCCGGAAGACCCGCTTACCGGTGAGCCGGAACGAGCCGACCTGGATGACCACCGACATGGTGATGAGGACGAACAGACCGCCGAGGATGGCCAGCAGCAGCTCGGTGCGGGAGCAGATCGCGAGGCCCGCGAGCACACCGCCGAGCGCCAGCGAACCGGTGTCGCCCATGAAGATCTTGGCCGGGGAGGTGTTCCACCACAGGAAGCCGAGGCAGGAGCCCATCAGCGCGGAGGCGACGACGGCGAGGTCCAGCGGATCGCGCACCTCGTAACAGGCGCCCGGATTGGTCAGCGTATCGCCGTTGGCGCAGGACTCCTGGAACTGCCAGACGCCGATGAAGGTGTAGGCGCCGAAGACCAGGACGGAGGCGCCGGTGGCGAGGCCGTCCAGACCGTCGGTCAGGTTCACGCCGTTCGACATGGCGAGGATCATGAACAGCGCCCAGACGACGAACAGCACCGGGCCGATGGTCCAGCCGAAGTCGGTGATGAACGACAGTTTCGTGGACGCCGGGGTCTGCCCGCGGGAGTCCGCGAACTGCAGCGAGAGCACCGCGAAGGAGATGCCGACGATCAGCTGGCCGGCCATCTTCGCCTTGGCCCGCAGACCCAGCGAACGCCGCTTGACGATCTTGATGTAGTCGTCCAGGAAACCGACCATGCCCATGCCGACCATGAGGCCGAGCACCAGCAGTCCCGAGAAGGTCGGGGGTTTGCCGGTGATCACCTTGGACAGGAAGTAGGCGGCGAGCGTCGCCAGGATGAAGGCGATACCGCCCATCGTCGGCGTGCCGCGCTTGCTGGCGTGCTCGCGCGGGCCGTCGTCGCGGATGTACTGCCCGTATCCCTTGCGGGCGAGCAGCTTGATCAGCAGCGGGGTGCCGATCAGCGTGAGGAAGAGGCCAATGACGCCTGCGAACAGGATCTGATTCATCATCGGGCGGCGACCTCACCCTCGGCACCGGTCTCGAGCAGCGCCTGCGCCACACTCTCGAGCCCGACCGAACGGGACGCCTTCACGAGTACGACATCCCCCGGGCGCAATTCGCTGCGCAACAGGTGGACCGCCCCCTGTGCGTCGGACACGTGCACCGACTCCTCACCCCACGAACCCTCGTTATATGCGCCCAGTTGCAGCCAGGCGGCTTCCCTGCCCCCGACCGCGACGAGCTTGCTGACGTTGAGCCGGACGGCGAGCCGTCCGACCGCGTCGTGCTCGGCGAGCGCCTCGTCCCCGAGTTCGGCCATCTTGCCGAGCACCGCCCACGTACGCCGCCCTCTGCCCATGGCCGCCAGCGCGCGCAGCGCTGCCTTCATGGACTCGGGGTTCGCGTTGTAGGCGTCGTTGACGACCGTCACGCCGTCCGGGCGCTCGGTGACCTCCATCCGCCAGCGGGAGAGGGAGCCCGCCTCGGAGAGCGCGGTGGCGATCTCGTCTGCGGACATGCCCAACTCGTGGGCGACGGCGGCCGCGGCGAGCGCGTTCGACACGTGATGCTCACCGTACAGGCGCATGGTCACATCGGATGCACCGGAGGGTGTGTGAAGCCTGAAGGAAGGCTGTCCGCTGTCCGTGAGTCGCACGTTCTCAGCCCGAACGTCCGCTTCGTCGGACTCTCCGAAAAGGATCACCTTCGCCTTCGTACGGGCGGCCATGGCCCGTACGAAGGGGTCGTCCGCGTTGAGGATCGCGGTGCCGCCCTCCTCGGCCGGGGGCAGGGACTCGACCAGTTCGCCCTTGGCCTGGGCGATCTGCTCCCGGCCGCCGAACTCGCCGATGTGCGCGGAGCCGACATTCAGGACCAGGCCGACCTTCGGCGGTGTCAGGCCGGCGAGGTAGCGGATATGGCCGATTCCGCGCGCTCCCATCTCCAGCACGAGGAACTTCGTCTCCTCGGTGGCGGTGAGCGCGGTCAGCGGCAGTCCGATCTCGTTGTTGAGCGAGCCGGGGGTGAAGACGGTCGGCGCCCTGCTCCCGAGGACCTGGGCGATCAGGTCCTTGGTGCTGGTCTTGCCGGCCGAGCCGGTGAGCGCGACGAGGGTGGCGCCGAGCCGGCCGACGACATGCCGGGCGAGGGCGCCGAGGGCCGCCTGGACGTCCTCGACGACGATCGCGGGCACCCCGACGGGCCGGGAGGCCAGCACGGCGGCCGAGCCCGCCTCGACGACGGCGGCCGCGTAGTCGTGTCCGTCCACGCGCTCGCCGACGAAGGCGACGAACAGACTGCCGGGCCCCGCCTCCCGCGAGTCGCGGACCACTGGTCCGGTGACCTGGACGGACGGGTCCGGTATGTCATGGGTCTGGCCGCCGACGACTTCTGCGATCTCGGCGAGGGAGAGGGCGATCACAAGTTCATCCCTGGGTCTTCTTGATGGCTTCGCGAAGCACCTGGCGGTCGTCGAAGGGACGCACCACCCCGGCGATGTCCTGGCCCTGCTCGTGGCCCTTGCCCGCGACCAGCACGGTGTCGCCGGGCCGCGCCCGGGTGACGGCGGCGGAGATCGCGGCGGCCCGGTCCTCGAAGACCTGCACCTCACCGCGCTCGTGGGCGGGCACCGAGGCGGCGCCCTGGAGCATGGCGGCGAGGATCCGGAGGGGGTCCTCGGAGCGGGGGTTGTCGGAGGTCAGTACGGCGGTGTCGGCGAGCCGTGCGGCGGCGGCGCCCATCGGCTCCCGCTTGGTGACGTCGCGGTCACCGCCGCAGCCGAGCACGATGTGCACCCGGCCCTCGGTGACCTTGCGCAGGGCGCGCAGCACCGATTCCACGGCGTCGGTCTTGTGGGCGTAGTCGACCACCGCGAGGTAGGGCTGTCCGGCGTCCACGCGCTCCAGCCGGCCCGGCACACCCGGCACGGCGGCGACGCCGTCGGCGGCGGCCTGCGGGTCGAGTCCGGCGACGGCGAGGGCCACGATCGCGGCCAGGGTGTTGGCCACGTTGAAGGGGCCCGGCAGCGGTGAGCGGGCGGTGATCCGCTCGTCCTCGGGGCCGACCACGGTGAACGTGGAGTCCATCGGGCCGACCTCCACGTCCTCCGCGCGCCAGTCGGCGTCGGGGTGGCCCTCGGCGGAGTAGGTGACGACCGGGACACCGGCCTCCTTGACGAGCCGGCGGCCGTACTCGTCGTCCACGTTGACCACGCCGAGCCGGCTGCGCGCGGGCGTGAACAACTGCGCCTTGGCCTGGAAGTAGTCCTCCATCCCGGAGTGGAACTCCATGTGCTCCGGGCTGAGGTTGGTGAAGACCGCGATGTCGAAGACGCAGCCGTCGACCCGGCCGAGGACCAGGGCGTGGCTGGAGACCTCCATGGTGACCGCGTCGGTGCCGCGTTCGCGCATGACCGCGAAAAGTGCCTGGAGGTCGGTGGCCTCGGGAGTGGTCCGCTCGGACCTGATGCGCTCGTCGCCGATGCGCATCTCCACCGTGCCGATGAGTCCCGTACTGCGGACGGTCTTCAGGCCGCCCTCGACGAGATAGGCGGTGGTGGTCTTGCCGGAGGTGCCGGTGATGCCGATCTGGAGCAGGTCACGGCCCGGGTGGCCGTAGATGGTGGCGGCCAGCTCGCCCATCCGCGCACGCGGGTCGTCGACGACCAGCGCCGGCAGTCCGGTCGCGGCGACACGTTCGGCGCCGGACGGATCGGTCAGCACCGCGACCGCGCCGAGGCCGGCGGCCTGGGTGACGAAGTCGGCTCCGTGGGCGCGGGCGCCCGGGAGGGCGGCGTACAGGTCCCCGGGGCGGACGGCGCGCGAGTCATGGGTGATGCCCGTGACCCCGGCGGCCTGCTCGGGCGTGGCGGCACCCAGCTGACCGGCGAGTTCCGCGAGGGGTGTGGCGGAGACCCGGTCCGGGCGGGGCGGTCCCGGATATGTCACGGGGTGACCCTTCTGGGTGGTTCGGTACTGATCAGCGTGTGGCACGGCGGTGAGCGTACCGGGCGTACCGGCCGGGGGGCGAAGCGAGGGGCGGCTGCCGTGGTTCCCGGGGGCGGGGCTGTTCGTTGTCACGAGGTGGTTCCTGGTGGCTCGGTGCTCGGTGTACGGATCAGGGGGTGAAGGTGACCGGAAGGTTGGCGGGGGCGGCGCCGGTCGGCGGCACCTGGAGGGTCTTCAGGGTGAACTCCATGACCTGCTTGTACACGGGTCCGCAGATCTGGCCGCCGAAGTAGCTGCCCCGGGTGGCGTTCTGGATGACGCAGTAGACGGTGACCCTGGGCTTGTCGGCGGGGGCGAACCCGGCGAAGGACGAGGTGTAGCCGTGGTACTTGCCGGTGGCCGGATCCACGCGGTTCGCCGTACCGGTCTTCCCCGCGACCCGGTAGCCCGGGATGCGCGCCTTGGTGCCGGTGCCCTCCTCGTCGTCCACGACGGACTCCAGCATTCGGGCGAGCGTCTTCGCGGTCTTCTCGCTGACGACCCTGGTCTCCTTGGGCTTCGGGGCGGGGGTGAAGCGTCCGTCGGGTCCCGTGGAGCCGCGGACGAGGGTGGGTTCGACCCGGACGCCGCCGTTGGCGATGGTCGAGTAGACGGAGGCGGCCTGCATGGCGTTGACCGACACGCCCTGGCCGAAAGGGATCGTGTACTGCTGCGAGGTGGACCAGGTGTCCGGCGGGGCGAGGATGCCCTTGGTCTCGCCGGGGAAGCCGAGGCCGGTGTGCTCGCCGAGGCCGAACCTGCGCAGGTAGTCGTAGAGGACCTTGTTGGCCGCGGTCTGGGTCCTGCCGAGCTGGCCGGTGGCGAGGATGGTGCCGATGTTGCTGGACTTGGCGAGCACGCCGTTGAGCGTGAGGTACCAGGTCGGGTGGTCGATGTCGTCCTTGAAGAGCCGGTCTCCGCGGTGCAGCCGGTTGGGCACCACGACATGGGTGCCCGGAGTGGCCGCGTTCTCCTCGAGGACGGCGGCCATCGAGAGGACCTTGGCCGTGGAGCCGGGTTCGAAGGCGTCCTGGACGGCCGCGTTGCCGAGTGCCTTGGGATCGGCCTCGGCGAGGTTGTTGGGGTCGAACCCGGGAGCGTTGGCCATGGCGAGCACCTCGCCGGTGCGGGTGTCCTGGACGATGACGTAACCGCGGTCGGCCGCGGACTCCTCCACCTGCTTGCTGATGGCGTTCTGCGCGGCCCACTGGATGTCCCGGTGGATGGTCAGCTCGATGTCGCTGCCTGGCACGGCCGGGGTCTCGGTGGCACCGCCGGCGGTCGGGACGAGACGGCCGCCGGACTGGGCGTAGCGGATCTTGCCGTCCTCGCCGGCCAGCCGCTTGTCCAGCTGGAGCTCGATGCCGCCGCCGCCCTCGCCCTCGGCGTTGACCCAGCCCAGTATCCCGGCGGCGAGCTCACTGTTGGGGTACACCCGCTTGCTGGTGGGGACGGAGAAGACCCCGGCCAGGACGTTGGCGGTGCTGTCGTCCTGTTCCGCCTTCTTGGCGAGGGCGGCCTTGAGGTCCTTGATCTGCGTCCAGACCTGGGGGGTCTGGCGGCCGGCCAGCTTGACGTAGCGCAGGGCCTTGTTCTCCGGCCGGAGCTTCCTGACCAGGTCGTCCTGGTCCTCGCCGATGATCGGGGCGAGGAGGGCGGCGGCCTGCTCGGGGCCGTCGGCGATGTCCAGTTCCTCCGGCGCGAACATCGTGGGGTCAGCGGTGATGTCGTAGGCGTCGTCGCTGGTCGCGAGAGCCACACCGGTGCGGTCGGTGATCTCGCCGCGTTCGGCGGCCAGCACCTGGCCGACGTAGCGGTTCTGCTCGGCCTTGCCGGCGTAGGTGCTCGCGTCGACGGCCTGCACCTGGAACAGACGGACGACGAAGGCGAGCAGGACGAGGGTCAGGGTCACGCCGACCAGGCGCAGCCGGGGGCGCGGGCTGCCCAGACGGATGACCTTCGGGCCCGCCGGACGGGGGCCCGCGGGCCGGCGGGCGCCGGGTCCTGGGCGTCGTCCGGCACCCGGCCTGGCGGGCCTGGCGGGGCCGGGCACCCGGCGGCGGGGCGGTTCCCTGTCGGACACTTCCGTCACCTGCCGGGGGTCGGGGTCGATGCGGAGGCGGGCGCGGGGGCGGCGGAGGCGGCCCCGGGTACGCCCCTGACCTTGCCGTCGGGGGACAGGAAGGCGGGATCACCGCCGGGCACCATGCCCAGTTCGAGGGCGCGGCGCTGGAGGGCGTCGGGGGCGGAGTAGCCGCCGATGTCCCGCTGCAGGGCCTGTTCCTCGTCGGTGAGGTCCTTGGTTTCCCGCTGGAGGTCGTCGAGCCGGAAGGCGCCCTCGCTGAGGGCGGAGTTCAGCACCAGGAGACCGATCAGGCCGCCGCCGAGGAGCAGGACGACGAGCAGGACGAAGGGGGTGCGGGCCGCCTGGGCGCGGCCGGTGGGCAGGAGCCGCGCGAGCCGGGCCGCCCGCCCCGTCAGCTCGGGCCGCCCTGTCAGTCCGGGTTTCCTACTCACTCACGCTCCCCTGAGTTCGCTTGTCCCGCCCGTACGCCGGCCCGTCACCCGCCTCGTGCGCCGTCCGTGCCCTTGTGCCGCGTGTGCCCGGTACGGTCGGCGGCTCACCCGACGTCCTCCCGGATCCGCTCGGCGCCGCGCAGCCGCGCGGGGGCCGCACGGCGGTTCTCGGCGATCTCCTCCTCGGTGGGAAGTTCGGCACCGCGCGTGAGCAGCTTGAGCCGGGGCAGGTACTGCTCGGGGACGACCGGGAGCCCGGGCGGGGCGGTGGTGGCGGCGCCCGCCGCGAGTACCTGCTTGACGAGGCGGTCCTCCAGGGAGTGGTACGACAGCACGGCGATCCGTCCGCCCACGGCGAGGGACCCGACGGCCGCCGGGATCGCCCGCTCCAGCACCGACAGTTCGCCGTTGACCTCGATCCGCAGGGCCTGGAAGGTGCGCTTGGCCGGGTTGCCGCCGGTGCGCTTGGCGGCCTGCGGCAGCGCGTCCCGGATCAGCTCGACCAGGCGCGCGCTGGTGCTGAACGGCTCCTTCTCACGCTCACGCACGACGGCGGACACGATCCGCTTGGCCTGCTTCTCCTCGCCGTACGCGCGCAGGATGCGGACGAGTTCGCCGGGCGGGTAGGTGTTCAGGACCTCGGCCGCGCTGATCCCGGTCGTCTGGTCCATGCGCATGTCGAGCGGGGCGTCCTGGGCGTAGGCGAAGCCGCGGCCGGCCTCGTCGAGCTGCATGGAGGACACCCCGAGGTCGAACAGAACACCCTGCACGCGCGGGGTGCCGACCCGGACGAGGACGTCGGGGAGCTCGTCGTAGACGGCGTGCACCAGGGTGGCCCGCTCACCGAAGGGGGCCAGCCGCTCGGCGGACAGCCGCAGGGCTTCCTTGTCACGGTCCAGCGCGACGAGCCGGGCCTCGGGGAACCGCTGGAGCAGGGCCTCGCTGTGGCCGCCGAGGCCGAGGGTGCAGTCGACCACCACCGCTCCGGGCCGCTCGAGTGCGGGTGCCAGCAGGTCCAGGCACCGCTGGAGCATCACCGGGACGTGTCGACTCTCGCTCAAGTGGCCCTCTCAGATACCGGCCCGGCGTGCACGCACCGTCGGTTCCCCGCCGCGCCCTCCCCCGGTGAAGGGGCGGCCGGCACCAGAGGCGTCGGCCGAGCGGCGGCGGGAGGAGGCCGAGCCGTACGTACGCGCCGCGCACGCGGGGAGACTCCCTGGTCGTGGCCTGGGTCTCCGGGGGAAATCAGTGCAGCGGGCAGTGTCGCCTCCCGCTCGGCGTCACTTTAGTCCACCGTCCCGCCCGGTCAATCAACCGGCCTGACCGCGTCGCGGCCCGCTCGGCGGGTCAAGGGATACATCGGGTGAATCATCCTCAGGAGGGGACTCACACCACTCGTGTGGATTACCTCACAACAAGGATCGTTGACCTTCTTTGTCCCGTCTCACAACGGGCCCGCCGCCCTCGTGACCATTACCGTCAGGAGTATGACGACTTCCGCATCGGTTCCCGCAGGCCCCCCGAACACCCCCGTCTCCCCCCGCAAGGTCACCGACCGTCTGGTTGAGGCCAACGAGCAGTACGCGGCCGCTTTCACCGACCCCGGGATGGACGCCCGCCCGATCCTGCACGTGGCGGTGGTGGCCTGTATGGACGCGCGCCTCGACCTGCACGACGCGCTGGGCCTCTCGCTCGGCGACTGCCACACGATCCGCAACGCGGGCGGCGTCGTCACCGACGACGTGATCCGTTCGCTGACCATCAGCCAGCGGGCGCTCGGCACCCGCAGCGTGGTCCTCATCCACCACACCAACTGCGGCCTGGAGTCCCTCACCGAGGAGTTCCGGCACGATCTGGAGATGGAGGTGGGCCAGCGCCCCGCATGGGCCGTGGAGGCCTTCCGGGACGTCGACCAGGACGTACGCCAGTCGATGGCCCGGGTGCGCACCTCGCCGTTCCTGCTGCACACCGATGACGTGCGCGGATTCGTCTTCGACGTGAAGTCGGGCCTGCTGCGCGAGGTCGACCCCGTCTGACCCGGCCGCGCGCCCGCCCCGGGATCCGCTGAACTCCGGAGCCGTTCCGGTCGTAAGACCTGACATATCGCTGTCAGTTGTCCACAGGCGAGTGACACGAATCGGTAACGGCGGCAAGAATGCGGGAGTGGTGTCACGCGGAACTTTTCCCGCGTGGTGTCCGTGATTCGGTGGGCCGGTCCTTGGAGAAGGGTGTCGGCCCGGGACATTTGGGGTGCCCCGCTCCTTCATGGAGCGTGGGAGAAGGCCGAGGAGGGCCGGGTGACGACCTATGACGATCGAGCGAGCCTCACTGATCTGACCGCCGTGGTGGAACGCGTGCGGAATTCGGTGGAAGGCGTGATCGAGGGAAAGCCTGAGGTCGTACGGCTCTCGCTGACCGTACTGCTCGCCGAGGGACATCTGCTCATCGAGGATGTGCCGGGGGTCGGCAAGACGATGCTCGCCAAGGCGCTGGCGCGGTCCATCGACTGCTCGGTGCGGCGGATCCAGTTCACGCCGGACCTGCTGCCCTCGGACATCACCGGTGTGTCCATCTGGGATCAGCAGCGCCGTGACTTCGAGTTCAAACCGGGTGCCATCTTCGCGCAGGTGGTGATCGGCGACGAGATCAACCGCGCGTCACCGAAGACACAGTCCGCGCTGCTGGAGTCGATGGAGGAGCGCCAGGTCACCATCGACGGCAAGACCTACGAGCTGCCCAGCCCGTTCATGGTCGTGGCGACGCAGAACCCGGTCGAGATGGAGGGCACCTATCCGCTGCCGGAGGCCCAGCGCGACCGTTTCATGGCCCGCGTCTCGGTCGGCTACCCGAGTGTGGAGGCCGAACTGCAGATGCTGGACGTGCACGGCGGCGTCTCCCCCCTGGAGGACCTCCAGCCGGTGGCGCACGCGCACGAGATCCTGAAGCTGATCGAGGCGGTGCGCGACGTGTACGTGGCCGAACCGATCCGCCGGTACGCGGTCGACCTGGTCGCCGCCACCCGCACGCACCCCGATCTCAGACTCGGCGCCTCCCCGCGCGCGACGCTGCACCTGCTGCGCGCGGCGAAGGCCGCGGCGGCCCTCGGCGGCCGCGATTACGCCCTGCCGGACGACGTGCAGGCACTCGCGCCGGCCGTCCTCTCCCACCGGCTGCTGCCCACCGCCCAGGCCCAGCTCAACCGCCGGACCGCCGAGCAGGTGGTGCAGGAGATCCTGCAGCGCGTCCCGGTGCCCGCCGGCACCCCGCCGCAGAGCGCCCTCGGTCACCGTGGTCCGGAGTTCGGCCAGCAGCCTCCCCGGAGGCTGTGATGACGGACGCCGGCGCCGTCCACACGGACGGCGACACGGGCGACCGGAGCGGCATCAGGACGGCCCTGGCGGGACTCACCACCCGCGGGCGTTCCTTCCTG
Source organism: Streptomyces sp. NPDC086080 (assembly GCF_044540255.1). Lineage (NCBI taxonomy): Bacteria > Bacillati > Actinomycetota > Actinomycetes > Kitasatosporales > Streptomycetaceae > Streptomyces > Streptomyces sp. NPDC086080. The sequence continues at coordinate 46,304 of NZ_JBITRU010000003.1, read as the reverse complement.
GCCGCCGGCGTGGCCGCCGCGCTCTGCGCCTATGTGCTCGGCCAGAGCGACCTGCTGCGCGTCGGGCTGTTGCTGGCGGTCCTGCCCCTGGTGTGCGCGAGCGTGCTCTACCGCACCCGCTACCGGGTCGCCGGCAGCCGCCGGCTCTCCCCCGGGCGGGTGCCCGCCGGTTCCGAGTCGCGGGTGCATCTGCGGATGGACAACGTCTCGCGGCTGCCCACGGGCCTGCTGATGCTGCAGGACCGGGTGCCCTACGTGCTCGGCCCACGCCCGCGGTTCGTCCTGGACCGGGTGGAGGCGGGCGGCCGCCGCGAGGTGTCCTACCGGGTCCGCTCCGATCTGCGCGGCCGCTATCCGCTGGGCCCGCTCCAGCTGCGGCTGTCCGACCCGTTCGGGATGTGCGAGCTGACCCGGTCCTTCTCGACGTACGACACGCTGACGGTGATCCCGCGCGTGGAGCCGCTGCCGCCGGTGCGGCTGAGCGGCGAGGCGATGGGGTACGGCGACGGGCTGCAGCGCTCGCTGGCGCTGGCCGGTGAGGACGACGTCATCCCCCGCGGCTACCGCTACGGCGACGATCTGCGCCGGGTGCACTGGCGCTCCACCGCGCGCTACGGCGAGCTGATGGTGCGCCGCGAGGAGCAGCCGCAGCGCGCCCGGTGCACGGTACTGCTGGACACGCGGGCCATCGCCTACGAGGGCGCGGGACCGGACTCGGCGTTCGAATGGGCGGTGTCGGGCGCGGCCTCCGTGCTGGTGCACATGCTGGAGCGGGGCTTCTCGGTGCGGCTGCTGACCGACACCGGCACATCGGTGCCGGGCGAGGGGTCCGACGGTTTCGCGGGGGTGAACAAGGAGTCGGCGGACGCGGCCGGGCTGATGATGGACGCCCTCGCCGTGGTGGACCACTCCGACGAGGAAGGTATGTCCCGCGCCTACGACGTGCTGCGCGGCGGGAACGAGGGGCTGCTGGTGGCCTTCCTCGGCGACCTCGACGAGGAGCAGGCCGCGGTGCTGGCCCGGATGCGGCAGCGTGGCGGCGGTGCCCTCGCCTTCCTGCTGGACAGTGCGACGTGGCTCCGGGAACCGGCCGGTGTGCCCGGCCCGTTGGACAAGGGCGAGGAACGACTGCGGATGCTGCGCGAGGCGGGCTGGACCGCCCTGGGAGTACCGCGGGGCGCCTCGCTGAACGAGCTGTGGCGGCAGGCGGACCGGGAGCGGTCGGGCCTGGCCGCGGCGAGCGGTGGGGAGGGACCGTGATCAGCGGGCGGGCGAGGCTTGCCATCTGCGCGTGGGCGGCCACTCTGATGGCGGCGTGCGCCTTGGTGCCGCTGGTCGACAAGGCGACCTGGCTCGTCCAGTCGACGCTGCTGCTGGCGGTGCAGTCGGGCGTCGGCGCGGCCGCGCGGCGGGTGCCGCTGGCACGGCCGCTGACGGTGGCGGCGCAGCTCGCCGTCACCCTGGTGCTGCTGACCCTGGTCTTCGCGCGGGAGCACGCCTTCGCCGGGCTGATACCCGGTCCGGACGCCTTGCGGTACTTCGCCGAACTGCTGGAGCAGGGCGGGGACGATGTCAGCCGGTTCGCGATCCCGGCCCCCTTGTCCGACGGCATCCGGCTGATGCTGGTCGGCGGGGTCCTGGTGATCGGGCTGCTGGTGGACACCCTCGCGGTGACCTTCCGCAGCGCGGCCCCGGCCGGGCTTCCGCTGCTCGCGCTGTACTCGGTGGCCGCCGGGCTGTCCGACAACGGCATCGAGTGGCTGTGGTTCCTGCTGGCGGCGGCCGGCTATCTGATGCTGCTGCTCGCCGAGGGGCGCGACCGGCTCTCCCAGTGGGGCCGGGTGTTCAGCGGGACGGCCCGTGGTCCGGGCGCCGACCAGCCGGGGGCCGTCGCGCCGGTGCGCACCGGACGGCGGATCGGGGTGCTCGCGGTGGGCATCGCGCTGGTGGCGCCGCTCGGCCTGCCGGCGATGAACGGCGGGCTGCTGGGCCCCACCGGCGCGGGCGTCGGCTCGGGCGACGGCGGGGGCGGCACCATCTCCGCGGTGAACCCGCTGGTGTCGCTGCGCGACTCACTGAACGTGAACGAGGACCGCCAGGTGCTGTCGGTGCGCACCGAGATGGCGGACACATCGGAGCTGTACCTGCGGATCGTGTCCCTGGACGACTTCGACGGCACCACGTGGAAGCCGTCGAAGCGGTCCATCACCACGGTGCCCGACGGCAGGTTCCCGACCCCGCCCGGTCTCGGCCCCGACATCGCGCGCACGGAGGTCGCCACGTCGGTCTCGACCGCCGACTGGTACGGCCAGAGCTGGCTGCCGATGCCGTACCCGCCGAGCGAGGTGAGCATCGAGGGGAAGTGGCGCTACGAACCCGTGGGCATGACGCTGGTCGGCGACCACGGCCAGAACACCCGCGATCTGACGTACGAGGTGCGCAGCCTCCAGGTGCAGCCCACCGCGGAGCAGCTGGCAGGCGCGCCGGAGCCGTCACCCGTCCTGAAGCACGAGTACACCGAGTTGCCGGAGTCGCTTCCGGCCGTGGTGTCCCGGACCGCCCGTGAGGTCACCGAGGGCGCGGACAACGCCTATGACCAGGCGGTCAAGCTCCAGGAGTACTTCACGCTGAACGGCGGCTTCGAGTACGACACCCAGGTCGACGTCGGCAGCGGCTCGCAGGCGATCGCCCGCTTCCTGCGGGACAAGCAGGGCTTCTGTGTGCACTTCTCCTTCGCGATGGCGTCGATGGCCCGCTCCCTGGGCATACCGGCGCGGGTCGCGGTGGGCTTCGCGCCCGGCACCCCGCAGGCCGACGGCACGATCTCGGTCGGGCTGCGGGACGCGCACGCCTGGCCGGAGCTGTACTTCGAGGGCGTGGGCTGGACCCGCTTCGAGCCGACTCCGACCCGGGGTTCGACGCCGCCGTACACGGTGCCGAACGCGGCGGACAACACGCTGCCCGATCCGGCGCGGCCGTCCCAGGCCTCGCCGGACGAGCCGTCCGCGGCTGCCTCGGAAAGCGAGAGCTGCTCGCCCGAGCGCAGGAGGCTGGACGGGTGCGGGAGCGAGTCGCCGCAGGCCGCCCTGGGCACGGGCGGTGACGGGCCGAAGTGGTACGCGCTGCTGTGGTGGGCACTGGCCGGTCTCGCCGTCCTGGTGCTGCCGCTGTCGCCGATGCTGTGGCGGCTGCGGACCCGGGCGGTGCGCCTCGGCGGCCACGGCCGGTCGGAGGCGGACGCGGCACCGTACGTGCTGGCCGTCTGGGACGAGCTGACCGACACGGCGTGGGACTACGGCATCTCGCCGGACGAGTCGCTGACGCCGCGGGGGGCGGCCGACCGGATCGTGCGGCTCGGCCGTCTCGACCGGGGTGCGGCGGAATCGGTGCACCGGGTCGCCGGCGCGGTGGAGCAGGTCCTGTACGCGCCGCGACCGCGGCCGGCCGCGGGTCTTGCGGACGAGGTGCGCCGGGTGATCGCGGGGCTGCGGGACTCGGCGGGCCGGCGGACGCGGCTGCGGGCGCTGCTCACCCCGCGGTCGGCGGTGCGGGTGGTCTGGTCGGCGTCGGCCCGATGGTCGGGCTTCCGCGCTCGCCTGCCGGCCCTGCGCCCGGCCTGGCGACGACCGTCCCGGCAGCAGAGCTGAGGCAGGCGGCCGGCCCGCGGGGACACCTCCCGCGGGCCGGCCTTCCGCGTCCGCGAAGCGGACCTGCAGCGGGGACCCGGACCGGGGCACGCCCGGTTGCCGGAAATCGCCGTCCGCGCCCTCGCTCGGTCAGCCGAATCATCACGTCGTCCCCGGCCTTGCTCCCGGACCCGCCCTGTCCACCCCGTCCGGGCCCAGGACGCCCTCCGCCGCACCACCGCGCGCCGGCCCGGCCCACCGGCCCTCTCCGCCGCCGCTCCCCCTCCCGGCCGTCTCCGCCACCCGCCCGCGGACCGCCCCGTGTGCGGCCTCCCGATCACACCGACGCCGGGCGACCGGTGACGCGCGGGCCGTGCAGCCCACCGCACGGGGCCGCACGGCAGGTGGACATGGTTGAGGGGGTGACCACCACTCAGGTGGTCACCCCCTCAACCATGTCTCAACGCGCCAGAGGGCGGACCTACCGCCCGCCCTGTTCGTCACGGCGCCGCTGCCAGCGCTCTTCGATACGGTCCATCATGGAGCGACGCTGTCTCCCCTGACGCCCCGCCTGCGGGGCACCTGTCGCGCCGGCGGCCTGCTCACCCGGCTTGGGCGCCTTGCGCCAGCCGGTCACCGCGAGGACCGCGCAGCCGAGCATCACGAGGAATCCCACGACGCTGAGCCAGACCTGCTGGGCGACCATACCGGCCATGAGGAGCGCAATACCCACGAGGAAGCCGGCGACCGCCTGGTAGACCCGTCGCCGGGTGTACGTACGCAGCCCGCTTCCCTGGAGCGCCGTCGCGAACTTGGGATCTTCGGCGTACAGCGCTCGCTCCATTTGCTCGAGCATGCGCTGCTCGTGCTCCGAGAGCGGCACGGAGTCCTCCTCATCGTGCAGTCGCCGGGGCGACCCGGGGGTCCCTTCAGGATAGGCGGGGAATCGCCCCCGTGAAACCCGCCCCTCTACGCCAATTGGCCAACCGGTACCAGCGATCACGTCCCGGCCCGCTGAGGCTTCTCATTCCCCGGCGGCCGACCCGTCATGCCGGGCGGTCTCCCTCGATCATACGGCGCGCAGCCGCCATTCGGGGGGCCTGTGGCGGAGTCCATGCGCGGGGGGACGGCCGGACGCGTCGCTGATCAGCGGCGCGTCACAGGACGCGGCTCAGGCCCCCGCGGTCCCCGGCGTCTCACCGAGCACATGAAGCTGGGTGGCCACGGCGTGGAAGGCGGCGACCTCGGCCGCGGCGGCCTCCAGCTTCAGCAGGGCCTCCAGGGCTCCGGGCTCGGTGTCGACGAGCACACCGGGGACCAGGTCGGCGAAGACCCGCACCCCGTGCACGGCGCCGACCCGGAGGCCCGCGTCCTCCACGAGCGAGGTGAGCTGTCCGGCCGTGAAGCGGCGCGGTACGGGGTCGCCCGAGCCCCATCGGCCGTTCGGGTCGTCGAGCGCCCGCTGGGCCTCCGTGAAGTGACCGGCGAGGGCGCGGGCGAGGACGGCGCCGCCGACGCCCGCGGCGAGCAGGCTGAGCACGCCCTCGGGACGCAGCGCGGCCACCGCGTTGCGTACGCCCTCGGCCGGGTCGTCGACGTACTCCAGGACTCCGTGACACAGCACGACGTCGTAGCCGCCGCGCTCGACCACGTCGAAGAGACCGTGGGCGTCCCCCTGGACTCCCCGAACCCGGTCGGCGACATCGGCCTCGGCCGCACGGCGCTCCAGCGCGAACAACGCGTTCGGGCTGGGGTCGACGACGGTCACCCGGTGGCCGAGGCGCGCGAGCGGCACCGCGAAGTTGCCGCTGCCGCCGCCGGTGTCGAGGACGTCCAGCGCCTGTCGCCCGGTCGCCTTGACCCGGCGTTCCAGGGCGTCCTGGAGGACCTCCCAGACCACGGCGGTACGGAGAGCGGCGCGGGGTCGCATCGGGTCCGACACGGTAGTGACTCCTCGGCGGGGTCCCACCGGGAATGCGGCGGGGCGGTTGGGCTTGGGGTGCTCGCTGTCCACCTTATGGCCTGCGCCGTGGTGGTCGGGGCTCCGCCCCCGGCCACCGTTCGCGCGGCTCCCCGGCGCCCCTGCGGTGAGGGCTCAGCCGGCGTCCGGCATGTGGCCGGGGCCTTCGGGGTCGGTGCGTGGCTGGGGCAGGACCGGCTGGGGGGCCAGCATGCGCTCCACCAGGCGGAGGAAGGTCGTCACGTCCCGTATGAGGTCGTCGGCGTCCCGGGCGGTCGCCGCGCCCTGGATGCCCGCCTCGGCGCGGGCGCGGCGCCGGGCCCCGGAGGCGAACAGCGCGCTCCACTCGGTGAGCTCGGGCGCGATCTCGGGGAGCACGTCCCAGGCGCTGCGGATCCGGGCGCGGCCCCGGGGCGAGCCCTCGGGCCGCCCACGCGCGGCGAGCACGGCGGCGGCGGCACGCAGGGCGGCGAGGTGGGCCGTCGCATAGCGGTCGTTCGGTGTTTCGAGGACGGTGGTCTCGTCGAGTCCGGCACGGGCCTTGGCGAGCAGGTCGAGGGCGGCGGGCGGGGCCGTGGCGCGGCGCAGCACGGGGTGGACGTCGCTCGCCGGACCGTTCAGTGAGGGGGCAGGGCCGGCTGCACGGCGCCGACGGGCGACGGGTGCGGACGAGTTGGCCATGACGAACCTCCTGTCGTCTTCGTGACGGCACGCCCCGAGACGGGATGCCGTATGTGCACATCGTGAGGTATGCCACTGACAATCCGTTCTGACCTGGGCTTTTGCTTCGATCGGCCGTTCGGGCTAGGTTTTTGCACTGACCAGTCAGTTCAAAGCAAAAGCCGGTTCGACAGACAGAGGGGGGACTGTGGACGATCCGCTCGGACTCGCCGTCACGGCCCACGACTTCGGCCTCGAGGGGCCACGAGGCTGGGCGTTCCGCGGCGTCTTCGCCGACGCGGGACCCGGTTCGCTGATCGCGGTGGAGGGGCCGTCCGGTTCGGGCCGCACCTGTCTGCTGCTCGCGCTCACCGGCCGGATGCGGCCCACGGAGGGCCGGGCCGCCGTGGGCGGGCTGGAACTGCCCGGGCGGATAGCCGCCGTACGCCGGCACAGCGCCCTCGCCCATGTCACCGGCGTGACCGACCTCGATCCGGCCCTCACCGTCGGCGAGCACCTGCGGGAACAGGCGCTGCTGCGGCGTCGTTTCGCCGGCCCGTTCACCGATGTCCTGCCGCGCCCGCGCGGGGAGCGCGTGCGCGAGGAGAAGCGGCGCATCGACACCGCGCTGACCACGGCGGGACTGGACCTCGTGACCCTGCCCAAGGGCCCGCGGACGGCGGTACGGGATCTGGAACGGGTGGAAGGGCTGCGGCTTTCGCTCGCCCTGGCACTGCTGGGCCGTCCCCGGCTGATCGGCGTCGACGACACCGATCTCAAGCTCTCCCCCGCCGAACGGGAGGAGATCTGGACCCTTCTGAGGTCCGTCACCGACACCGGCGTCACCGTGCTGGCGGTGTGCAGCGAGGCGCCGCGCGACGCGGTGGCCGTCCGCACCGGAACCGGCCCGCGCGACGAGGCGAAGGAGGCGGCAGCCGATGCGCTCGCCGAAACTGGCCGCTCTTGAACTCCGGCGCTTCGGCCGGGGCACACTGCCGCGCGCGGCACTGGTCGCCCTGCTGGTGCTGCCCCTGCTGTACGGCGCCCTGTACCTGTGGTCGTTCTGGGATCCCTACAGCCGGCTGGACCGGATCCCGGTGGCCCTGGTGAACGACGACAAGGGGGCGAGCGCCGACGGCAGGCGGATCACCGCGGGCGACGACATCGCCGAGGGCCTGCGCGACAGCGACACCTTCGACTGGCGGGAGGTGAGCGCGGACGAGGCCCGGCGGGGCGTCGAGGACGGCACCTACTACCTGTCGCTGACCGTGCCCGCCGACTTCAGCCGCCGTATCGCCTCCAGCTCGGGCGACTCCCCCGGGACCGGCGCCCTGCGGGTGCGGACGAACGACGCCAACAACTACCTCGTCGGGCAGATCTCCCGGACGGTGTTCGGCGAGGTGCGCCGGGCCGCGTCCACCAGGACCGCGCGCTCCTTCCTGGACAAGATCTTCGTCTCGTTCTCCGGCATACACGGCGAGACCGTGAAGGCGGCGGAGGGCGCGGACGAGCTGAACGGCGGCATCGGGAAGGCGGAGAAGGGCTCCAAGGACCTCGCGGACGGCCTGACCGACGCCCGTAAGGGCAGCGGGAAACTGTCCAAGGGCCTCAAGGACCTGCACAGGGGCGCCGGCGACCTGGAGGACGGCTCCCGGAAGGTCGCCGACGGGACACGGCGGCTCGCCGACAGGGTGAACGCGCTCGAAGCCGGGGTGGGCCCGTTCCTGAAGGACAACGAGAAGGCCATCGGCGACACCGCGCGGTTCGTCGCCGACTCCGCCGGCCGGCTCCGCGGCGGCCTCGACGCGATCGAGGAGCGGGCGCCGGCCGCGGCGAAGGACGCCCGCGCGGCGTCCGGCACCATGGACGACGTCCACAGGGCACGCTGCGAGGACCCCGCCCTGCCCGATCCCGCCTGCGCGGATCTGAAGAAGGCCAGGGACGCGGTGGCCACGGCGTCGGCCGTCGCCGAGGACGTCGCCGCCCTGGTCACCGACCGTCGCGAGGATCTGAGGAAGCTCGACGGGCGGCTCGCCGCCCTGGAGAAGCAGGCCCGGGCGCTCGCCGCCCGTGCCCCGCACCTCTCCGAGGACCTCGACGACGCCGTCACCCGGATCAACAAGCTCGACACCGGGGCCGGCAAGGTCGCCGCCGGGGCGAAGAAGCTGAACGCGGGCCTCGGCACCGCCGAGTCCGGCGCCCGGGATCTGGACAAGGGCGTCGGCGCGCTGAAGACCGGTGCGGACGATCTCCGGAGCGGTCTCCACAGGCTCGTCGACGGTTCCGGCGAGCTGGCCGGAGGCCTGCACGACGGTGCCGGGAAGATCCCCGACTACGACGAGCGGGACCGCGACCGGCGCACCGAGGTGATGTCCGACCCGGTACGGCTCGTCTCCAGCGACCCGCACAAGGCGCCCGACTACGGCACCGGCTTCGCCCCGTACTTCATCCCGCTGTCGCTGTGGGTGGGCGCGATGGTGGCGTACATGCTGATCGCCCCGATGAACCGGCGCGCGCTCGCGGCGGGTGCCCCGGCCTGGCGGATCGCGTTGGCGGGCTGGCTTCCGGTCGCGGCGATCGGGGTGCTGCAGACGGTCGCCCTGATGTCGGTGCTGCACTGGGCGCTCGGGCTGCGGATGGCGCGGGCCGCCGGAACGGTGGGCTTCCTGTTCCTGGTGACGGCGTGCTTCGCGGCGATCGTGCAGTGGCTGAACGCGCGCTTCGGCGCGGCCGGCCGGATCCTGGTCCTCGCCCTGCTGATGCTCCAGCTGACCTCGGCGGGCGGCACCTACCCCATCCAGACGAGCCCGGCGTTCTTCAACGCGCTGCACCCGTTCCTGCCGATGAGCTACGTGGTCGAGGCGCTGAGGCGGCTGATCACGGGCGGCGGTCTCGGACCGGTGTGGCAGGCCTGCGCCGTGCTGGCGGCCTTCACCGCGGGCGCCCTCGCGCTGACCGCGCTGTCGGCCCGCCGCCGCCAGGTGTGGACCCTGGACCGGCTGCACCCGGAGCTGAGCCTGTGAACGGGCGGACCGGCACTCCTGTGACAATCGGGGTCATGGAAAGCAGCAGCACCACGCCGGGCGGCAGTGCCCGCCGCGAGGCCACCCGGCAGAAGCTCTACGAGGCGGCCGTCACCCTCATCGCCGAGCAGGGCTTCTCGGCCACCACCGTGGACGAGATCGCCGAGCGGGCAGGGGTCGCGAAGGGCACAGTCTACTACAACTTCGCGAGCAAGTCGGTCCTCTTCGAGGAGTTGCTGCGGCACGGGGTCGGTCTGCTGACCGCCTCGCTCCGGGAAGCCGCCGAGAGGACCGCAGGGGAGGGCGGCGGCAAGGTCGACGCGCTGGACGCGATGATCCGCGCGGGGCTGGTCTTCATCGACCGCTACCCGGCCTTCACCCAGCTGTACGTGGCCGAGCTGTGGCGCACCAACCGAGCCTGGCAGTCCACGCTGCTGGTGGTGCGGCAGCAGGCCGTGGCGGTGGTCGAGGGGGTGCTGCACGAGGGTGTCGCGAACGGCGAGTTCAGCGAGGACATCGATGTCCCGCTGACGGCCGCGGCGCTGGTGGGCATGGTGCTGGTGGCCGCGCTCGACTGGAAGTCCTTCCAGCCCGAGCGCACCCTGGACGACGTGCACGCGGCGCTGTCCAGGCTGCTGCAGGGTCGGGTCAGCGGCCGCCCCTGACTCCTCCGGTCCACCGGCACATGAAGGCGCCGGTCCCCCGGTGGCCGCGTCCCCCCGCGAGCCACCGGTCGGACCGGCGCCTTCCGTGCTCCCCCGTACGTCCCCCGTGAACCCCCGTTGCGGTCGTCCCCCGGGTCCCCCCGTGCCTCACCTCCGCCGACGGCGCCGGCGGAAGGAGCGGATCGCGGGCCGGGTCCGGCTCCGGCGCCCCGTGTCGCCGGTCCCGGGGCCCTGGCCCTTCTCCGTGGTCCCCACTCTCTCGTTTCCGCAGGCCGGGGCCCATCCGCGCGCGTACTCAAGTGCGCGGCTGGGTACAGGTACTCAGGGGTGCGCACCCAGGCCCACGGCTCCGTGCGGGCGGCTGGTCACCCGGTCGGGGGCGCGGGTACTCGGGGACGAGTTGTCGGTGCCTGCGGATAAGGTCCCTGGCATGGCACGAATTGCGGTGATCGGCGCCGGGGCGGGCGCGCTGGCGGCCGCCGCCAGGCTGGCCGTCGCGGGCCACCGGGTGGTGGTGTACGAGCGGACGGACACGTACGGCGGTGCGCTGCGCCGTGTGGAGCGGGACGGGTTCTCCTTCGACACCGGGCCGGGGCTGCTCCCCCTGCCGGCGGTCTACCGCGATCTGTTCCTGAAGACCGGCAAGGAGCCGCTGGAGGAGTGCGTCGAGCTCGTCCAGGTCGATCCGTCGTCGCACCACGTGTTCGCGGACGGCACGCGCGTGTCGCTGCCCAACGCGTCCCGCGCGGGTGTCGTCTCCGCCCTGGAGGACGCCCTCGGCCCGGTGGCCGCCCGGCGCTGGGGCGACTTCCTGGTGCGGGCCCGGGAGGCCTGGGACCGCTCGCGCCGGCCGCTGCTGGAGGAGCCGCTGTGGCCCAACTGGCAGGTGCTGGCCGAGCGCGAGCCCTACCCGGCGGCCGCACACCGGAGGCTGCTGCGCACGCGCACGGCGGGCACAGTCGCCGAGGTCGGCGCGTGGGAGCTGCGCGACCCCCGGCTGACCGCGCTGCTGGAGAGTCACACGCTCGCCTGGGGCCTCGATCCCCGCGACACCCCGGCGAGCGCGGCCGTACTGCCGTACCTGGAGCACGCCTTCGGCACCTGGTACGTGCGGGGCGGTATGCGGGAGCTGGCGCGGGCGCTGTACGAGCGGTGTCTGGCCCGCCGGGTGGAATTCCACTTCGGCGCGGAGGCCACCGGGGTGCGGGAGAAGGACGGGCGGGCGGCGGGGTTGGAGCTGGCCGACGGCTCGGTGGCGGAGGCCGACATCGTGGTCGCCGGGGTGTCCCCCGGGGTGCTGGACCGGCTGAGCAGGGGCACCCGGGTGCGCGGCGAGGGCGGGGTCCCCGCCCGGCGGGGGGCGGCGAGCCGGGTGACGGTGCTGCTGGCCCTGCGGGGAGGACGCCCGGAGGGCACCCCGCACCGTACGGTCGTGCACGCCCAGGACCGTCGGGCGGAGCTGGAGTCGCTGTTCGGCGCCCCCTCGGACCTGCCCGCCCGTCCCACGGTCACGGTGCTGCGGCCGGACGACCCGACGCTGGTCCCGGACGAGGACCACGAGGCGGTCACGGTGACCTCCGTGGTGCCCGCGGGCGCCGGGGACGCCCTGGACGCGCACGCGGAGAACCTGATCACCGTCGCCGGACGGGCGATACCCGGGCTGCGGGACCGGCTGCTCCGGTACGAGGTGCGCACCCCTGCCGACATCGCCGGGGAGACCGGCGCGGAGGGCGGCGCGGTGCCGGCGCCGGCGCTGGCCGCGGCGGGCGGGCGGCTGCTGCACCCGTCCAACAGCACAGGTCTGCCGGGGCTGTTCACGGTCGGCGGCTGGTCGCATCCCGGCGGCGGACTACCGCACGCCGGGATGTCGGGAGCGCTGGTCGCGGGGCTGATCGTGGAGGGGCCGGAGTTCCGCGGCTCCCAGTGAGCGCGCGTCAGTAGCGGTACTGCTGCTCGTCGTACCCGTTGCCGCCCGGGGGCGTCTGTCCGTCGCCCTGGTACGGGTACTGCTGCTCCGGCGGGAGTTCGCCGCCGTAGGGGTCGTCGGCGCTGCGCTGCTGCGGGACCCACAGCCCGCCGGCCGGGGTCTCCCCGCCGTAGCCGCCGGCGTACGGGTCCTGGGAGTAGGCCTGCTGAGCGTACTGCTGCGGATCGGCGTAGCCGGTGTCGTACGAGGTCGCCCCGTACGTCGGGTTGCCGATGTACGGGTCGGAGTACGCGGCGTACTGCTGGCCCGTGGTGTCGTAGCCCTGCTGCTGGCCGTAACCGGAGTAGTCGTAGGCGTAGTTCTGGTCGGTGCCCTGGGCGGTCGCCGCGTACTGGTCCTGGGACGGCGCCGCGTATCCGGTGTCGCCGCCGTACACACCGTAGGAACCGGTGTCGTCGGGCATGGGCTGCGGCTCGTAGACGGAGGTGGTCTCGGCGGCCGTCGTCCGGTCGGTGCGCGCGGCGGGGGTGAACACGTCGTCGCGGTCGTAGTCGTCGTCCGCGCCGTAGCCGGTGCGGTCGCGGTGGCCGTCGGCGTCGTCGTGGGACGGCTCCGGGTCGGAGAACTCCAGGCCGGGTTCCTCGCGGCCGCGGCCGCCGCGGCCGCCCTTGACGGCGGCCAGTTTCGGCGAGTTGACCGCCCAGCCCGCCGCGAACCCGCGGCGGAACGACAGCGTGACGTAGGTCTGGCCGACCGCGAAGGCCGCGGCACCCAGCCCGATGACGATCACGGACGGGATCAGCACACCGAGCACGACGCCGAGGAAGCCGGCGAAGGCGAGCAGCCGCCAGCGCAGCCGCGCCTTGTACTGCAGCAGCACCTCGCCGAGCAACCACAGCGCGACGATGCCGAACGCGATGTAGAGGACCGTCCAGCCCATGTACGCCCCTCTCCCAGTGGTCGCTACGCAGTGTGTCGTATGTCCGTGCGACCGGTCTAGGCCCGCGGTCGGTGGTGCAGGCCCAGGTTCTCGTAGATTTCCAGCGCCGCCGTGGAGTTGTTCAGCGTGATGAAGTGCAGTCCCGGCACTCCCTCGGCCAGCAACCGCGCGCAGAACTCCGTGGCGAAGTCGATACCGATGGAGCGTACCGCCGCCGGATCGTCCTTCGCTGCGAGGATCCGCTCTTTGAGGGCGTCGGGGAACTCGGCATTACTGAGTTTTGGCAACCTCTCCAGCATCTTCACGCTGGTCACCGGCATGACTTCGGGGATCACCGGGGTTTCGCAGCCCGCGGCGTGTACTCGGTCACGCAGGCGCAGATAGGAGTCGGGCCGGAAGAACATCTGAGTGATCGCGTAGTCGGCACCGGCCCGGCACTTGTCGACGAAGTGGGCCACGTCGGTGTCCCAGTCGGCGGAGCGGGGGTGCATCTCCGGGAAGGCGGCGACGCCGACGCAGAAGTCGCCGGACTCCTTGATGAGCCGGACGAGGTCGGCGGCGTAGGTCAGGCCCTGCGGGTGCGGCACCCACTCACCCATGGGGTCGCCGGGCGGGTCGCCCCGTACGGCGAGCATGTTGCGGATCCCGGCGTCGGCGTACTGGCCGATGATGTTGCGCAGTTCGGCGACGGAGTGGTCGACGGCGGTGAGATGGGCGACCGGGGTGAGGGTGGTGTCGGAGACGATCTGCTCGGTCTCCCTGACCGTTCCGGCGCGGGTGGAGCCGCCGGCTCCGTACGTCACGGAGACGAAGTCCGGGGCCACCGCCTCGACCCTGCGCAGCGCGCTCCACAGGTTCCGCTCGCCCTTGGGGGTCTTCGGCGCCGAGAACTCGAAGGAGTACGTCGTTCTGCCTGCGGCGAGCATGTCGCGCACGGTCCGTGCGCGGTCAGTCCACGTGGATGCGGTTCCGAGGGCCATACCGGCAGGTTAGCCAGGGGGCGGCGGTCCCCCAACCAGAAGCGGGATATTTGTCTGATTTGCCGACTTGCTGTCCACCCCTTGGACGGATGTGAGACGCGCGGTGGTCATCCGGCATCCGGAACGGCCTGCCGTATCCGCCGCGCGAACCCGGCGGCCGCCGCACCCGGGTCGTCGGCGTCGGTGATCGCGCGGACGACGACGACCCGGCGGGCGCCCGCGTCCAGGACCTCGTCGAGGTTGCCGAGGTCGATACCGCCGATGGCGAACCAGGGCCGGTCGGTGCCGAGGCCGGCGGTGTAACGGACCAGGTCCAGGCCCGGGGCGTGGCGGCCCGGCTTGGTGGGGGTGGGCCAGCAGGGGCCCGTGCAGAAGTAGTCCGTGCCGGGCTGGACGGCGGCCGCGGCGGCCTCGGACTCGGCGTGGGTGGAGCGGCCGATCAGGACGCCGTCGCCGAGCAGGGCACGGGCGGCGGGGACCGGGAGGTCGCCCTGGCCGAGGTGGAGGACATCGGCTCCGGCGGCGTGGGCGACGTCCGCGCGGTCGTTGACCGCGAGCAGCTTGCCGTGCCGGGCGCAGGCGTCGGCGAAGACCGCCAGGTGCTCCAGCTCCTCGGCGGCCTCCATCCCCTTGTCCCGCAGCTGCACGATGTCGACCCCGCCGGCCAGCACCGCGTCCAGGAACTCCAGGAGGTCCCCCTGTCGCTTGCGCGCGTCGGTGCAGAGATAGACCCGGGCGCCGGCGAGCCGGAGGCGTGCGGTGTCGGTCATACGAGTGTCCCCCCAGGGTGTCGTGGGCGTACGGACCGGACAGGCCCGACGGCTGGCGCCGGGCCTGTGCGGCCCGGCAGGTCGTGCGCGGGCGCGTCCCGCACCCGGCGGGCCGTCCACGGATGTCCCCCGCCGGCACACCGCCCACGGCGGGCCGACAGCTGGCACACGCAGACGCCTCAGCCGCGCCCAGGGTGTCATGAGCCTGCGAACCCGGTGGACCCGGCGGGCCTCGCCGGGCGGCCACCGCCCACGGCGAGCCGGGACGCGCAGCTCCCTCGGCCACCCCCGAAGCACCCTGCCCGTACGGACTCGGCGGGCCCGGCGGCCTCGTCACACAGCCCCACCCGGCACACCGCCCACGGCCGGCGGCCCACACCCGCAGCCCCCTCGGCCGCGCCCAGGGTGCCAGGCGCGCACGAACCGGTGGACCCGGTGGACCCGGCGCGCGGCCTCCGCCCGGCAGGTCGTCCGCGGATGCCGCCGGCCGAGACCGGAGCGGAGGGCTGCCCGCACAGGCGGGCCCCCGGCCGGGGCTCACCCGCCCCGGCCGGTGTGGTCCATGACTGCGGTCGGGTGCCGGTCAGACGGCGAGTGCCTGGGCCCGGCGCTTCACCTCCGTGCCACGATTCTCGCCGAGCGCCTGCGCGGGGGTGCCCGGCAGGCTCGGGTCGGGGGTGAACAGCCACTCCAGCATCTCTTCGTCCGTGAAACCGTCGTCCCGCAGGAGCGTCAGGGTGCCACTGAGGCCCTTGACCACCTTGTCCCCGTCGATGAAGGCGGCGGGGACGTGCAGCGCGCGGTTCTCACCTCGGCGTACGGCGATGAGCTGGCCGTCCTTGACCAGCTGCCGGACGCGCGTCACCTCGACGCCGAACTGCTCGGCGATGTCGGGGAGAGTGAGCCAGGCGGGGACGAGAGCATCGATCTTTGCGTCAATCTCGGTCACGGGACAAGCCTGCCACCTGCCACTGACAGTCGGAAGTCAGCCCCCACCACCTGGGCGGACGCCCGGGCCGGGCGCGCCGGTGGGGCGCGCCGGCCGGAAGCCCGTCAGGCCGTCGCCGACTTCAGCGGCCGCGCCGGGTCCGCCAGCAGGTCCGCGTCCATCGCCGTACCCGCCTCGATCAGCCGGCGCCCCTGCGCCAGGTCCCGGGGCCGCCCCACGGCGAGCAACGCGACCAGACGGGACTCCCGCAGCCAGCAGACGCTCCACGCCGCGTCCGCCGGGTCCCCGCGCCACATGGTCCGGTCGGCGTCCGCGTGGTGGCCCGCGTACTGGACGAAGCGGCCGAACTGCTCGGACCAGAAGTACGGCACCGGGTCGTACACCGCCGGGCCGCGCCCGGCCTGCCCGGCGAGGATGTTCGTCGCGACCGTGCGCGGCCCCTGGAGGGCGTTGTCCCAGTGGTGGACCAGCAGACGTTCGCCGTAGCGCCCGGACGGGAAGGACGCGCAGTCGCCGACCGCGTACACGTCCGGCAGGGAGGTCATCAGATGGTGGTCGGCGGCGACCTCGTCCCGTGCCCCGAGTTCGATCCCGGAACCCGCCAGCCACGCCGTGGCGGGCCGGGCCCCGATGCCGACGACCACCGCGCCCGCGGGCAGCCGCGACCCGTCGTCCAGGACCACGGCACCGGCCTCGACACGCTCCACGCGCGCATGCGTGCGCAGCGCGACACCCGCCTCGGCGTACCAGGCGGTCATCGGGGCGGCCACCTCGGCGGGCAGCGCCTCGGCGAGCGGCCGCTCCGCGGCCTCCACGACGGTGACTGCGCAGCCCGCCTCACGGGCCGCGGTGGCGAACTCCGCGCCGATCCAGCCGGCGCCGACCACCACGACGTCGTGCTGCCGCGCGAGCACCGGACGCAGCCGTTCGGCGTCGTCCAGGGTGCGCAGCAGATGCACGCCCCGGACGCCCTCCGCGCCGGGCAGCCGCACCGGCTCCGCGCCGGTGGCGATCACCAGCACGTCGTACGGGACGGGCCCGGCCTCCGTGTCCAGTTCGTGGTCGCCGGGGCGCAGGCCGCGCACCTCGCAGCCGAGCCGCAGTTCGATACCGAGTTCCTCGAAGTCGACGTCGAAGGCGGAGTCCTCGGCCTTGCCGAGCAGGACCGCCTTGGACAACGGCGGCCGGTCGTAGGGCTGGTGGGGCTCCGCGCCGATCAGGGTCACGGTGCCGGTGAATCCCTGTTCCCGCAGGGCGACCGCGGTCCGCACGCCTGCCATGCCCGCGCCCGCCACCACCACCCGCCGCGGTGCCGACCGTCCCGGTTCCAGCGTCTGCTCGCTCACCCGCTCACCCTAGTCACTCGGTCACCGACGGGACGGCGTGGTCCGGGAGCTGCTCCACCACGCTCGTCCCGCTGCCCGGCTGCGACTCCCACTCCCAGCGCTCCTCCAGCCGTACCCGCCCGTCGGGCAGCTCCACGACCGCGGACACACAGTGCCCGCAGGACGTCGTACCGTCCCGTTTGAGCTGTACGTACCGGAAGTCCAGCCGGTCCCCCTCGCGGGTGCCCACCAGGTGCCCGCGCACGACGTCGCCGCCCGCGTACTCGGCCCAGATCTCACCGCCCCGCTCGTGGTAGAGGAACCGGGTACGGGTGCCGACCTGGCCCGGAGCCTGGTCGGCCACAGGGGCGAGGACAAGTCCGTCGAGCGATCGGGCCACGTGGGGTCTCCCTTGCAGGCGCTAGGGTGGCCAACGTAAAGCACTCGCGGGAGCCCGGACGCACCGGGCTGAGAGGGAGGCTGGCGGCCTCCGACCGTACGAACCTGATCCGGGTCATGCCGGCGAAGGGAGGGGCTGGACGCCCATGTCGCCCACGCGTACGTCAGACGTCCTCGTCATAGGGGGCGGAATCATCGGCCTGGTCACGGCCTGGCGGGCCGCGCAGCGCGGTCTCGTCACGACCGTGGTGGACCCCGAGCCGGGCGGTGGCGCCGCCCAGGTGGCCGCCGGGATGCTGGCCGCCGTCACCGAACTGCACTACGGCGAGGAGACCCTGCTCGGCCTGAACCTCGCCTCCGCGCGGCGCTACCCCGACTTCGCGGCCGAGCTCACCGAACTCACCGGCCACGACCTCGGCTACCGCCGCTGCGGCACGCTCGCCGTGGCCCTGGACGCCGACGACCGCGCCCACCTGCGGGAACTGCACGCCCTGCAGCAGCGGTCGGGGCTGGACGCGCAGTGGCTGTCCGGGCGGGAGTGCCGGCGCCTCGAACCGATGCTCGCGCCCGGGGTGCGCGGCGGACTGCGGGTGGACGGCGACCATCAGATCGATCCGCGGCGGCTGGCGGCCGCGCTCGTCGCCGCCGGTGAGCGCGCGGGCGTCGCCTTCCACCGCGCGTGGGCCGAACGGCTCGTGGTCGCGGGCGGCCGCGCGAGGGGCGTTCTCACCTCCGACGGCACCGAACTGGGCGCCGGGCAGGTGGTACTCGCGGGAGGCAGTCTCAGCGGCCGGCTCGCGGGCGTCCCGGCGGACGTACTGCCGCCCGTGCGGCCCGTGAAGGGGCAGGTGGTGCGGCTGGCGATGCCGGAGGGCCCCGGCCCCTTCCTGAGCCGGACCGTGCGCGCCGTGGTGCGCGGCAGTCATGTCTACCTGGTGCCGCGCGAGAACGGTGAGTTGGTGATCGGCGCGACCAGCGAGGAGAAGGGCTGGGACACGACGGTGACCGCGGGAGGTGTGTACGAACTGCTGCGCGACGCCCACGAGCTGGTCCCCGGGATCACCGAACTGCCGCTGACCGAGACCCGGGCCGGGCTGCGTCCCTGCTCCCCCGACAACGCGCCCCTGCTCGGCCCGACCGGGCTCGACGGGCTGCTGCTGGCCACCGGCCACCACCGCAACGGCGTCCTGCTGACACCGGTCACCGGCGACGCCCTGGCGGATGTCCTGACCACCGGTGAACTGCCCTGGGAAGCCCGCCCGTTCAGCCCTCTCCGGTTCGGCGTCACCGCCCTCACGGAGCAGCCCGTATGAACATCTCCGTCAACGGGGAGCCCCGGGAGTACCCGCCCGGCACGGCTCTCCACCTCGTCGTGACCTCGCTCACCGCGGCGCCCTCCGGAGTGGCCGCCGCCCTCAACGAAACCGTCGTTCCCCGCGCGCAGTGGCCCACCACCCCCCTCTCCGAGGGAGACCGGGTGGAGGTCCTGACCGCCGTCCAAGGAGGCTGACCATGGCCGACGATCCGTTCGTCCTCGGCGGTACGTCCTTCACGTCCCGTCTGATCATGGGCACCGGAGGGGCGCCGAGCCTCGATGTGCTGGAGCGGGCGCTCGTGGCGTCCGGGACGGAGCTGACGACCGTCGCGATGCGGCGGGTGGACCCCTCGGTGCACGGGTCCGTGCTGTCGGTGCTGGAGAAGCTGGGCATCCGGGTGCTGCCGAACACGGCGGGGTGCTTCACCGCCGGGGAGGCCGTGCTCACGGCACGGCTCGCGCGGGAGGCGCTCGGCACGGATCTGGTCAAGCTGGAGGTCATCGCCGACGAGCGGACACTGCTGCCGGATCCGGTGGAACTGCTGGACGCGGCGGAGACGCTCGTGGACGACGGGTTCACGGTGCTGCCGTACACCAACGACGATCCGGTGCTGGCGCGGAAACTGGAGGACGTGGGGTGTGCGGCGGTCATGCCACTGGGGTCTCCGATCGGGTCCGGGCTGGGCATTCGCAACCCGCACAACTTCGAGCTGATCGTGGAGCGGGCGGGGGTGCCGGTGATCCTCGACGCGGGGGCGGGGACGGCGTCGGACGTGGCGCTGGCGATGGAGCTGGGGTGTGCGGGGGTGATGCTGGCGTCGGCGGTGACGCGGGCGCAGTCGCCGGTGCTGATGGCGTCCGCGGTGCGGGCGGCGGTGGAGGCGGGGCGGCTGGCGCGGCGCGCGGGGCGGATTCCGCGGCGGTGGTTCGCCATGGCGTCCTCTCCTGCGGAGGGCCTGGCGGTACTGGATCCGGAGCGACCGGCGTTCTAGGTGCCCTGCCCTGGCCGGGCGGGGGCCGGGTTCCGCTCGCCGACGCCTGCGAGGGGCCGCCGCGCGCTCCAGGGGCCGCCCAGGTACAGCTTGCCGGTGCGGGGCAGGGGCGGGTTTCACTTGCCGGCGCTTGCAGGGTGCCGCCGCGCCCACCCGTGCCGCCCCAGCGGCACGACTGCCCGCGGCTGGGGCGGCAGGCTGGCCGGCCCGCAGCCGGGGCGGCGGGCTGGCCGCGGCTGGGGCGTGGGCTCACAGCCCGACGGGAACTGCCCGCGGCCGGGGCGGCAGGCTGGCCCGGTGGGCTGTGCGTGGCTTCGGTTGGGAGGGCTGCACGTCACAGGTCCGCTGCAACAGAGGGTGAACAGGGCGGCGGTGTCGGTGCGGCCTCGTAGACTCGGCGCGTGGACACGACCCTTCAGGACCCTCTGGTCGGGCAGGTGCTCGACGGCCGCTACCGCGTCGACGCGCGGATCGCGGTCGGCGGGATGGCCACGGTCTACCGGGCCATGGACACCCGCCTCGACCGTATCCTCGCGCTCAAGGTGATGCACCCCTCCCTCGCCTCCGACGCCTCGTTCGTCGAGCGGTTCATCCGCGAGGCCAAGTCCGTCGCGCGGCTGGCCCACCCGAACGTGGTGCAGGTCTTCGACCAGGGCACCGACCGGGGGTACGTCTATCTGGCGATGGAGTACATCGCCGGCTGCACCCTGCGCGACGTGCTGCGCGAGCGCGGGGCGCTGCAGCCGCGGGCCGCGCTGGACATCCTGGAGCCGATGCTGGCCGCGCTCGGCGCCGCGCACCGGGCCGGGTTCGTGCACCGGGACATGAAGCCCGAGAACGTGCTGATAGGGGACGACGGCCGGGTCAAGGTCGCCGACTTCGGACTGGTCCGCGCGGTGGACTCGGTGACGAACACCTCGGACACCGTGCTGGGCACGGTCTCGTACCTGGCCCCGGAGCAGATCGAGAACGGCGTCGCCGACCCCCGTGTGGACGTGTACGCCTGCGGCATCCTCCTCTACGAGATGCTGACCGGCGAGAGGCCGCACGAGGGCGACTCCCCCGCGATCGTGCTGTACAAGCACCTGCACGACGACGTGCCGCCGCCGTCGGCCGTCGTGCCCGGCATGGCGTACGAGCTGGACGAGCTGGTGGCGTCGGCGACCGCGCGCAACCCCGAGGTGCGTCCGCACGACGCGGTGGCGCTGCTCGCGCGGGCCCGCGACGCGCGCGGCCGGCTCACCGGCGAGCAGCTCGACGCGATGCCGCCGCAGGCGCTGATGGCGGAGCACGCTCGGCACGACAACAGGGACGACCGTACGAGCGTCATCCCGCGCGCCCTCACTGTCCCCCGCCCGTTGCCCGTCAACGAGGACGAGGGCGCGGGCCCCGTGCATCACACCAGCCGGTTCGCGTCACCGCCGCCGCTGCCGCCCCGGCGCCGGACCACCGCGCTGTGGCGCGGCCCGACGGCGATCGCCGTGGCCGTGCTGCTGGTCCTCGGGCTCGGCGCGGGCGTGTGGTACATCAACTCCGGCCAGTTCACCAAGGTCCCGCCGCTGCTGACGAAGACCGAGCAGCAGGCCCGGGACCGGCTGGCCGAGGCCGGGCTGGACGTCGGCCAGGTGGAGGAGGAGTACAGCGACACGGTGGAGCGGGGCAAGGTGATCAGCACCGACCCGAAGGCCGGCGCCCGCATCCGGGGCAACGACTCGGTGTCGCTGACCCTCTCCAAGGGACCGCGGACGGTGCGGGTGCCCGACCTCGACGGTTACCCGCTGGACACGGCACGCTCGATGCTGGAGGACGAGGGCCTGAAGCCGGGCATGGCCACCAGGGAGTTCAGTGACACGGTGCCCGCGGGGTCCGTGATCTCCACGGAGCCGGGCAAGGGCACCGAGGTCCGCGCGGATTCCGCGGTGGCGCTGACCGTGAGCAAGGGAAGCCCGGTGGACGTGCCCGATGTGACGGGTGACGCGCTGGAGGACGCGCGCGCGGAGCTGGAGGAGGCCGGCCTGAAGGTGGAGGTCGCCGCCGAGCGGGTGAATTCCGAACACGACGCGGGCGAGGTGGCCCGGCAGACCCCGGCCCCCGGCGGGGAGGCCGCCGAGGGCGACACCGTGACGCTGACGCTGTCCAAGGGCCCGGAGATGGTCGAGGTGCCGGACGTGGTCGGCGACAGCGTGGGCGACGCCAGGGAGCGGCTGGAGGGCGCCGGTTTCCGGGTCAAGGAGGACCGCGGGCTGTTCGGCCTGTTCAGTGACACCGTCAAGGGCCAGTCCGTGGACGGCGGCGACACCGCGCCGAAGGGTTCGACGATCGTCATCGAGATCGGCTGACGGGAGGGGCCGGACGGGGGACTTCCGCGCTCATGTCACCCTTGACGCGTGAAGAGTCACCCGTCCGGCCCCGCCCGCAACCCGATCGGCGGCCACGTTCCCGTGGCCGGCGGCCTGCACTCCGTCGGCCTGTCCTACGCCCGTGAGCTGCGCGCCGAGACCGTGCAGGTCTTCGTCGCCAATCCGCGCGGCTGGGCCACCCCGGCCGGTAACCCGAAGCAGGACGAGGCCTTCCGCGCGGCCTGCGCGCAGGGATCGATCCCGGCGTATGTGCACGCTCCCTATCTGATCAACTTCGGGTCCCACACCGAGGCGACCGTGGAGCGGTCGGTGGAGTCACTGCGGCACTCCCTGCGGCGCGGCCGGGAGATCGGCGCGCGGGGCGTGGTGGTGCACACCGGCAGTGCGACCGGTGGCCGGGAGCGGTCCGTCGCCCTGCGGCAGGTACGGGAGCGCCTGCTGCCGTTGCTGGACGAGCTCACCCATGACGACGACCCGTTCCTGCTGCTGGAGTCGACCGCCGGCCAGGGCTCCTCACTGTGCTCACGGACCTGGGACTTCGGACCGTACTTCGAGGCGCTGGACGCCCACCCGAAGCTGGGTGTCTGCCTGGACACCTGCCACGTCTTCGCCGCCGGACACGATCTGACCGGGCCGGACGGGATGCGTCAGACGCTGGATCTGCTGGTGGGCACGGTCGGCGAGGGGCGGCTGAAGCTGATCCACGCCAATGACTCCATGGACGTGGTCGGCGCGCACAAGGACCGGCACGCCAACATCGGCGCGGGGCACATAGGCGAGGATCCCTTCCGGGCGCTGATGACGCATCCGGCGACCGAGGGCGTACCGCTGGTCGTCGAGACGCCCGGCGGCAGGGAAGGACACGCGGCGGACGTGGAGCGGCTGAAGAAACTCCGGGACTCCTGAGCGCGCCCCCGGGTCAGATCTCGGGGCCCTCTCCGGGCTGCTCCTGGTAGGAGTAGCGCTGCTCCCGCCACGGGTCACCGACGTTGTGGTACCCGCGCTCCTCCCAGAAGCCCCGGCGGTCGGCGGTCATGTACTCCACACCGCGCACCCATTTGGGGCCCTTCCAGGCGTACAGATGGGGGACGACCAGCCGCAGCGGGAAGCCGTGCTCGGCGGTCAGCAGCTCGCCGTCCTTGTGGGTGGCGAAGAGGGAGCGCCCGGAGGTGAAGTCCGCGAGCCGCAGGTTGGAGCTGAACCCGTACTCCGCCCAGACCATCACATGGGTGACGTCGGGCGCGGGCGGTGCGATGTCCACGATGGTCCGCGCCGGGATGCCGCCCCACTCGGCACCGACCATGCTGAACTTGGTGACGCAGTGCAGATCGGCCACCACGGTGGCGTACGGCAGTGCCGTCAGCTCCTCGTGGTTCCAGCAGTGCTTCTCACCGTCGGCGGTGGCGCCGAAGACCCGGAACTCCCAGCGCTCGGGACGGAACTTGGGGACCGGTCCGTAGTGCGTGACCGGCCAGCCCTTCTGCAGCCGCTGCCCCGGCGGGAGCTCGGGATGCGCCGCTCCTTGTGCCGCGTGCTCCCCCGTTTCGCGTTCCGCCGGCTGACCCATGTCTCCATCCTGACAGACCGGGGGCGATGCCCCTGAACCGGGCCAAGCAGAATCCGGCAATCAAGGACACTCAGGGGCGAAAATCGCCAAGTATTCCTTTACTCACTAAGTCAACACTTACTGGACGATCTTCCGCATCGGGTGCCATCATGCGCCCCAACCCGCCAGTTCCCCCGCGCGGAAGGAGTCCATGCGATGCAGGGCGACCCCGAGGTCATCGAATTCCTCAATGAGCAGCTGACCGCCGAGCTCACGGCGGTCAACCAGTACTTCCTGCACTCGAAGCTGCAGGACCACAAGGGCTGGTCCAAACTCGCCGAGTACACGCGCGCCGAGTCCTTCGACGAGATGCGCCACGCCGAGGTGCTCACCGACCGCATCCTGCTGCTCGACGGCCTGCCGAACTACCAGCGCCTGTTCCACGTACGGGTCGGGCAGACCGTCACCGAGATGTTCCAGGCCGACCGGGAGGTCGAGCTCGAGGCGATCGACCGGCTGCGCCGCGGGGTGGAGGTCATGCGCAACAAGAACGACATCACCTCGGCCAATATCTTCGAGGCGATCCTGGCCGACGAGGAACACCACATCGACTACCTCGACACCCAGCTGGAACTGATCGAGAAGCTGGGCGAGGCGCTGTACCTGTCGACGGTCGTCGAGCAGTCCCAGCCCGACGCGTCGGGCCCGGGCACGGGCGGCTTCTCGACCCGCTAGGTGCGGTGAGGCCCCGGCGGGCGGACCCTCAGGCGGCTTCCGGAAGCTCGGCGGTGAGCGGCTGGTCGCCCTGGTCGATCAGTTGCCGGCGGGGGCAGGAGCCGCGGCCGAGCAGCGCCTGGATGCGCCGTACACAGCCGCCGCAGTCGGTGCCCGCCTTGCAGGCGGAGGCGATCTGCCGGGGCGTGCACGCTCCGGCCTCCGCGTGCCTCTTCACCTGTTCCTCGGTCACGCCGAAGCAGCTGCAGACGAACACGCTGGTCACCTCCCGACGAAGTGCTGGGCCGAGCCGTACCGACCCCTGATCGGTGAGGCTAACCTAACCTTACCTGCCGCTCGGAGGGCACAAAAGAGGGGTGGGACGCGATCCGATGTGATCCGCGCCCCACCCCGTGCCGCCGGGTCACCGGCCGGTCCCGCTACTGGTCGCGGTACATCTCCGCGACGAGGAACGCCAGGTCCAGGGACTGGCTGCGGTTGAGCCGCGGGTCGCAGGCCGTCTCGTAGCGCTGGTGCAGATCGTCGACGAAGATCTCGTCGCCGCCGCCCACGCACTCGGTGACATCGTCTCCCGTGAGTTCCACGTGGATGCCGCCCGGGTGGGTGCCGAGCTCCTTGTGGACCTCGAAGAAGCCCTTCACCTCGTCGAGCACGTCGTCGAACCGGCGGGTCTTGTGACCGGAGGCCGCCTCGTAGGTGTTGCCGTGCATCGGGTCGGTGATCCAGGCGACGGTGGCACCGGACGCGGTGACCTTCTCGACCAGCTCCGGAAGCCTGTCGCGGATCTTGTCCGCGCCCATCCGGACGATGAAGGTCAGCCGGCCGGGCTCACGCTCCGGGTCGAGGCGCTCGATGTACTGCAGCGCCTCCTCGGCCGTCGTGCTCGGGCCGAGCTTGATGCCGACCGGGTTGCGGATCTTCGAGGCGAACTCGATGTGCGCGTGGTCCAGCTGCCGGGTGCGCTCGCCGATCCACACCATGTGCGCGGAGACGTCGTACAGATGCCCGGTGCGGGAGTCCACGCGGGTGAGCGCGGACTCGTAGTCCATCAGCAGCGCCTCGTGCGAGGAGAAGAACTCGACGGTCTTGAACTCCTCCGGCTCCGCGCCGCAGGCCTGCATGAAGTTCAGCGCCTGGTCGATCTCGCGGGCGAGCTGCTCGTAGCGCTGGCCGGACGGGGACGACTTCACGAAGTCCTGATTCCAGGCATGCACCTGGCGCAGGTCGGCGTAACCGCCGGTGGTGAAGGCGCGCACCAGGTTCAGCGTGGAGGCCGACGCGTGGTACATGCGCTTCAGCCGCTCGGGGTCCGGGATTCGGGCCTTCTCGGTGAAGTCGAAGCCGTTGACGGAGTCACCCCGGTACGTGGGCAGCGTCACCCCGTCACGGGTCTCGGTCGGCTTGGAGCGGGGCTTGGAGTACTGGCCCGCGATCCGCCCGACCTTCACCACGGGCACGGACGCGGCGTACGTGAGCACGGCGCCCATCTGGAGGAGCGTCTTCAACTTCGCCCGGATGTGCTCGGCGGACACCCCGTCGAAGGATTCGGCGCAGTCACCGCCCTGGAGCAGGAACGCCTCACCCCGGGCGACCGCCGCCATACGCGCGCGCAGCTGGTCGCACTCGCCGGCGAACACCAGAGGGGGATACGTTTCCAGCTCGGCGATCACATCGCGCAGAGCCTGGGCATCCGGGTACTCGGGCTGCTGCGCCGCGGGCAGGTTCCGCCATGTCGCCTGAGCGGCGAGGCTTCGAGAGTCAGCGTTCACGGTCACAGGCTCAACATTACGCGGTCGGTTCGGGTGCCTTTCGCCTCGCTCATCCAGTGAGACGGCTCCGTGGGACCTCACGCGGCGCACGTCACATCGTGTAGCGTGCCTGCCATGTTCGCGCACTCGACCCGCACCTGGTGGTGGACCGCTCTCCCGGCGGCCCACTGACTGCGCGTACGCATCAAACTTCGCGAAGGCCGCCCGAGGGGCGGCCTTCGGTGTTTCCCGGGGTCGTTCCTCTCCCCCTGACGAGACGAGGAACGCACGATGGACCTGGCACGGCTCCCCCACGACGACCGTCCCTTCGCCCTGCTGCGCCGCCGCACGCCGGGCCACGACCACGACATGGTCGAGCTGCTGATCGGCCCGGTCGGCACGCGCGAGCACCTGGCCGACCTCCCCGACGAGGGGCTGGCGCTCGTCCCCTTCCGGCAGATCCGCGAGCGCGGCTTCGATGTGCGCGACGACGGCACCCCGCTGCTGGTGCTGACCCCCGAGGAGCGCCACGAGATCCCCCTCGCCGAAGCCCTCGACCGGCTTCCCGCCCATGACGTCCGCGTTGAGGGCGGCGGCTTCGACGTCGGTGACGAGGAGTACGCGGAGATCGTCGGGCGGGTCCTCGACGAGGAGATCGGGCGGGGCGAGGGCGCCAACTTCGTGATCCGCAGAACGTACGAGGGCGAGATCTCCGGGTTCGGGCGGGCCGACGCGCTGGCGCTGTTCCGGCGGCTCCTCGTCGGCGAGCGGGGCGCGTACTGGACGTTCGTCGTCCACACCGGGGAGCGGACCCTGGTCGGGGCCAGCCCCGAGGTGCATGTCAGGGCCTCCGGCGGGACGGTCGTGATGAACCCGATCAGCGGGACCTACCGCTACCCGGACGGGGGACCGACCCCCGAGCACCTGCTGGAGTTCCTGGCCGACGGCAAGGAGATCGAGGAGCTGTCGATGGTCGTCGACGAGGAACTCAAGATGATGTGCACCGTCGGCGACATGGGCGGGGTGGTGATCGGCCCCCGGCTGAAGGAGATGGCGCACCTCGCCCACACCGAGTACGAGCTGCGCGGCCGGTCCTCGCTGGATGTGCGCGAGGTGCTGAAGGAGACCATGTTCGCGGCGACCGTCACCGGGTCGCCGGTGCAGAACGCCTGCCGGGTGATCGAGCGGCACGAGGTCGGCGGACGCCGCTACTACGCGGGCGCGCTGGCGCTCATCGGCCGCGACGAGGGCGGCGCCCAGACGCTCGACTCCCCCATCCTCATCCGGACCGCCGACATCGACGCGGCCGGACGGCTGCGGGTGCCGGTCGGGGCCACGCTGGTGCGCGGCTCGGACCCGGCCGACGAGGTCGCGGAGACGCACGCCAAGGCGGCCGGGGTACTGGCCGCGCTGGGCGTGCGCCCCGGGCGCCCGCGCGAGGAGTCCGTACGGCCGAAGCTGGCCGACGACGCGCGGGTGAGGGCGGCGCTGGACGGGCGCCGCTCCTCGCTGGCGCCGTTCTGGCTGCGGATGCAGGAGCGGTCGGACGCACTCACCGGTCATGCCCTGGTGGTCGACGGGGAGGACACCTTCACCGCGATGCTCGCCCATGTGCTGCGCGCCGCCGGCCTCGAAGTGACCGTGCGCCGCTACGACGAACCGGGCCTGCGCAGGACGGTCCTGGCGCACGAGGGGCCCCTGGTGCTGGGACCCGGCCCCGGCGAGCCGTCCGACACGACGGACCCGAAGATGCGGTTCCTGCGCGCGCTGACCGCCGACGTGATCCGGGAGGACCGGCACGGCGTCCTCGGCGTCTGTCTCGGCCACGAGCTGATCGCGGCCGAGCTGGGCCTGGAGATCGTCCGGAAGGACGTCCCGTACCAGGGGGCGCAGACCCAGATCGATCTCTTCGGGCGGCCGGAGACGGTCGGCTTCTACAACAGTTTCGTGGCGCACTGCGACGACGACACCGCGCGGGAGCTGGCCGCGCACGGCGTCGAGGTGAGCCGCACGGCGGGCGGTGAGGTGCACGCGCTGCGGGGCGCGGGGTTCGCGTCGCTGCAGTTCCATCCCGAGTCGGTGCTGACCCTGAACGGCGCGGCGGTGGTGCGGGAGCTGATGGGTCAGCTGCGCGGCACCAGCACGTTCTCGGAGCGCCGGCCCGCGGTGTAGTCGAGGACGTTGTTCACGGTGGTCTCGACGATCTGCCCCACGGCGTCCTCGGTGTAGTACGCCTGGTGGGAGGTCATCAGCACGTTGGGGAAGGTGACGAGGCGGGCCAGGGTGTCGTCGTCGACGGCCTCGAGGGACTTGTCGAGGAAGAACAGGCCCGCCTCGGCCTCGTACACGTCGAGGCCGACGCCGGTGAAGCGGCCCGCGCGCAGCTCGGTGACGAGAGCCGCGGTGTCGATGAGGCCGCCGCGGCTGGAGTTCACCAGGATCGCGTCGTCCCGCATCGTCTTCAGGGCGTCGGCGTCGATCAGGTGCTGGGTCTGCGGCAGCAGCGGGACGTGCAGGCTGATCAGGTCGGACTCGGCGAGGAGCTGCTCCTTGGGGACGTAGGTCATGCCGAGTTCCCGGCAGGCGGGGTTCTCGGCGATGTCCCAGCCGAGCAGCCGCATGCCGAAGCCGTGGGCGATCCGGGCGAACGCCTCGCCGATCTTCCCGGTGCCGAGGACGCCGACGGTGCGGCCGTGCAGGTCACGGCCCATCAGTCCGTTGAGCCGGAAGTCGAAGTCGCGGGTGCGGATGGAGGCGCGGACGACCCGGCGGTTGACCGCCATGGCGAGGGTCCAGGCGAACTCGGCGACCGAGTACGGGGAGTAGTACGAGACCCGGGCGACCGTCAGGCCGAGCCGTTCGGCGACCTCCAGGTCGATGTTGTTGAAGCCGGTGGAGCGCTGGGCGACCATCCGGGTGCCGCCGGCCGCGAGGTCGGAGAGCACCTCGGCGCCCAGGTCGCAGTTGACGCTGGTGGAGATGATCTCGTGACCGGCGGCGATGGGCGCGGTGTCCGTGTTGAGGAAGACGTCCAGCCCGCGCACCGGGTGGTGGCCCTCGAAGGCCCGCTCCACCAGGGGCTTCTCGTCGGCCTGCACACCGAACGCCAGGATCTCCACAGGTTTCCTCCGGGGGTTGCGCCGGGCCCATTGTCGTACCGGCGACGAAGTGACGAATATACGGGAGTCCCAGAGCCGTCCAAGGCAGGCGCGGTGACGCGCTACTCGTCGTCCAGGCCGCGCTCTATGGCATAGCGGACGAGTTCCACGCGGTTGTGCAACTGGAGCTTGCCGAGGGTGTTCTGTACGTGGTTCTGCACCGTGCGGTGGGAGATGACGAGCCGTTCGGCGATCTGTTTGTAGCTGAGGCCCTTGGCGACCAGGCGCAGCACCTCGGTCTCACGGTCGGTCAGCCGGGGCGCCCCCGGCTCGCCGTCGGCGGGCGCGGCACCGGCTGGTTCGGAGGCCAGGCGGCGGTACTCGCCGAGGACCAGCCCGGCCAGGCCCGGGGTGAACACCGGGTCACCGACGGCGGTACGGCGCACCGCGTCCTGGAGGTCCTCGGTGGAGGCCGACTTCAGCAGATAGCCGGTGGCGCCGGACTTCACCGCCTCCAGGACGTCGGCGTGCTCACCGCTGGCGGAGAGGACGAGCACACGGACGGCGGGGTTCCCGGCGACGACCTCCTTGCAGACCTGGACGCCGGGCTTGCCGGGCAGGTTCAGGTCCAGGACGAGGACGTCCGGTGCGGCGGCCTTGGCGCGGCGCACCGCCTGGTCGCCGTCGCCCGCGGTGGCGACGACCTCGAAGCCGGACTCGGAGAGGTCGCGGGCGACGGCGTCGCGCCACATGGGGTGGTCGTCGACGACCATCACCCTGATCGCCGGGTCCGTGTGCTGTCCGGTGCTGTCCGTCATCGCTGCTCCGCCTTCCCCCGCGGGTCGTTCACGTTCTTCGTCTCCTTGGGCACCCTGAGCTCGACCTCCGTGCCCTGCCCCGGTACCGAGACCAGGTCGGCGCTGCCGCCGAGGTCGCG
Source organism: Streptomyces sp. NPDC086080 (assembly GCF_044540255.1). Taxonomy (NCBI): domain Bacteria; kingdom Bacillati; phylum Actinomycetota; class Actinomycetes; order Kitasatosporales; family Streptomycetaceae; genus Streptomyces; species Streptomyces sp. NPDC086080. Next base: position 16,349 of record NZ_JBITRU010000003.1, on the reverse strand, counting down.
CAGCCGCCCCCGGATGGAGAGGGCCACGCCGAGCCGGCCCTCGCCCTCGGCCTGGGCGAGCCGGCCTTCGGGGATGCCGGGTCCGTCGTCGCGGACGGTGACGATCACCTCGTCCGGTTCGTCCTCGACCAGGATCCACGCTCGGGCCCGCTCACCGGCGTGCCTGCGCACATTGTCCAGGGCGGCCCCGACGGCGGCGGCGACCTCCCGCGCGGCGGCCGGGGCCAGCCGGACCGGCGCTCCGGGCTCGGCGAGGCTGACCAGGGCTCCGGCGTAGGGGGCGAGCAGGGGACGCAGGTCGACCGGCCCGTCGTCCCCGGTGCCGTCCCCGTCGTCCTCCGGGTCCACGGCCCGCACGACGGCGCCCCGGCCGGCGTCCTCCGAGGCGCGGGAGACCGGGACGAGGCCGCCGGAAACGAGCGTGCGCAGGGCCACCTCCTGTTCACCGGCCATCCGGCCCAGCTCCGCGGCCTCGCCACCGATCACGGCGCCGCGCCGCTGGACCATCGCGAGCACCTGGAGGACGCCGTCGTGGATGTCCCGCGCCAGCCGCTCCCGTTCCCGGGTCGCGGCCTCGATCTCCAGGGCGCGGGCGAGGGTGCGCTCGGAGGCGCGGGCGACCTCGACGACGTAGCCGATGGCGATGGAGGCGACCCAGACCAGGATCACGTTGTGCACGGTGTCGCGGGCGGGGCCGCCGCGCTCGACGAGGTTGGCGGCGGCGACGAGGGTGGAGGCGAGGGCCGCCCAGCGCCAGCCGCCCTTGATGGCGAAGGCCAGCACGGATCCGGCGGTCCAGATCGACGGCAGGGTGGGGCCACCCGCGTGGACGCGGTCGGGGTCGTCGGCGAGGGGGGTGAGCAGGACGCCGGTCAGTGCGATGGTCAGGTCGGCGGTGAGGAAGGGTTTGGTGCAGGCGGCGGCGCTCGCGACCTTGGGCAGCGTGGCGAGGGTCCACACCGCCAGCACGGCGAAGAACGAGACGGCGAGCCAGGGGCGGGCGAATTCCCGGTGGGCGGCGGCGAACAGGCCGACCGCGTACATCATGGTGAGGACCCGGTAGCCGGCCAGCGCCCGCCACAGCGGCTGCTCGACCGACATGCGCATGACTCTCTCGCGTCCGGCCATGTCCCCCACGCCCCCCACTGACGTCCGGCCCGGTTACGGGCCGGACGGTCTCTCGGTCTGCTCCCGGTCGGCCTGCTCCATCGCGGCCCTCAGTTTCTCGGCCTGTTCCTTCTCCGCGCGGGCGAGGGCGGCCTTCGCCGCCTTCTCCGCCTCCTTCTCGGCCTTGACCGCCTCCGCCAGCCGGCGCTTCATGGCGGTGGCGTACATGTCGACGTACTCCTGGCCGGAGAGCTTCATGATTTCGTACATGACCTCGTCCGTCACCGCGCGGAGGACGAAACGGTCGTGCTCCATGCCCTGGTAACGGGTGAAGTCCAGCGGCTTGCCGATCCGGATGCCGGGTCGCATCAGCTTCGGCCTGACCTGCCCGGGAGGCTGGATCTTCTCCGTGTCGATCATCGCGACCGGGATCACGGGTGCCCCGGTGGCCAGCGCCACGCGCGCGAGGCCGCCCGGCTTGCCGCGGTAGAGCCGGCCGTCGGGCGAGCGGGTGCCCTCCGGGTAGATCCCGAACAGCTCGCCGCGCTCCAGCACCTCTATGCCGCTCTTGATCGCGGCCTCACCGGCGCCGCGCGCACCGGAGCGGTCCACCGGGAGCTGGCCCGCGCCCTTGAAGAAGGCGGCCGTCAGCCGGCCCTTCATCCCCGGTGTGGTGAAGTACTCCGCCTTGGCGATGAAGGTGACCTTGCGGTGCAGTACGGCCGGAAGGAAGAAGGAGTCGGAGAACGACAGGTGGTTGCTGGCCAGGATGGCGGGGCCCTCGGCGGGGATGTTCTCCAGGCCCTCCACCCAGGGCCTGAAGGCGAGCTTCAGCGGCCCTCCGATGGCGACCTTCATCGTGCCGTACAACAACCGAGTGCCTCCTGTGTGTGTAGGTCAGACCATATCCCGGGACACCGTCAATGGCTCCGACGGCCCTGGTCGGTGTCAGTACCGTCGCGTACGGTGAAGGTCCTGCAATCCGTGTGCCCTACCGCGCTTCGCGCGACCCTTCATGCCTACTTTCATCACGTACCTTCCTACGAACAGGAGGCCGAGCGTGTCGGTCCTGACCGGAGCCGAGCCGTTCCGCCACGAGGGCGGGGAGACCGCCGTGCTCCTCTGCCACGGCTTCACCGGTTCGCCGCAGTCGCTGCGCCCCTGGGCGGAGCACCTCGCCGGACACGGCCTCACCGTCTCGCTGCCGCTGCTGCCCGGACACGGCACCCGCTGGCAGGACCTCGCGGCCACCGGCTGGCAGGACTGGTACGCGCAGGTGGACCGCGAGCTGCGGCTGCTGCGGGACCGCTCCGAGCGGCTGTTCGTGGCCGGGCTGTCGATGGGCGGCGCGCTGGCGCTGCGGCTGGCGGCGCGGCACGGGGACGCGGTGAGTGGGGTGATGGTCGTGAACCCGGCGAACAAGGTGCACGGCGCGGCCGCACACGCCCTTCCCGTACTGCGTCATCTTGTCCCGACGACGAAGGGCATCGCCAGCGACATCGCGAAGCCGGGGAGCAGTGAGCTCGGGTACGACCGGGTGCCGCTGCACGCGGCGCACTCCCTGCGGAACTTCTTCCGGCTCGTCGACGGCGAGCTGCCCCAGGTCACCCAGCCGCTGCTGCTGATGCGCAGCCCGCAGGACCATGTGGTGCCGCCCGCGGACTCGGCGCGGATCCTCGGCCGGGTGTCGTCGACGGACGTGACGGAGGTCCTGCTGGAACAGAGCTACCACGTGGCGACGTTGGACCATGACGCGGAGCGGATCTTCGAGGAGAGCACCGCGTTCATCGGCCGGCTGGCGCCCGGCGCCGTGAAGGAGCAGGAGCCCGGCCTCGGCAAGGAAGGGACGACCACAGGTGGCTGAGAACGACTCGGACCGTGAAGGCCGCGAGCCGGAGGAGAAGGGCGTGCCCTTCGACGAGGCCGCCGCGTGGGAGGCGATCGTCTCCGGGTACGGCGAGGAGCCGCCGGACCCGCCGGGCGCCAAGCCGTTCAAGTCGATCGAGGATCTGGCGCTGCTGGAGGCGGAGACCAACGACGAGGACGGCGGCGACACGAAGACGTCGCCCCGCAAGGCCGAGGACAAGCCGGCCAAGCCGCTCGGCGGCTCCGTCTCCTTCGCCCCCGGCGTCGGCGGCGCGGGCCCCCGCGACTACAGCGTGGCCGAGCCGGCGGAGGACGACCTCGACGAGTCCGACGAGGGCCACTTCGTCCCGCCGGAGCCCCCGCCCCTCCCGGAGGCCGACGTCACCTCCCGGTTCGCCTGGCTCGGCGTCCTGGGCGGCCCGCTGCTCCTGCTGCTCGCCGTGCTCCTCGGCTGGGACATGACCTGGTGGCTGACCACGCTGTGCATCGGCGGCTTCCTGGGCGGCTTCGCCACGCTGGTGATGCGCATGCGCACGGACGACGACGATGATGACGACCCGGGGCGGGGCGCGGTGGTCTGAGGGTTCCGGCGTCTACCCGGCCGGAATCCGCAGGGCCGCCAGCACCGGCAGATGATCGGTGGCCGCCGCGAGGTCGCGCTCGCTCACCCCGGGCTGCTCCAGCGGCACGCCGCACCCCAGCACCTCGACGCCCTTGCTCACGAAGAGGGCGTCGATCCGGCGCTGCGGTTCGGTGCGGGTCCAGGTGGGCTCACCGCCCCAGGGAGCGGCGTCCCAGCAGTCGGTCAGGGACTCACCGAGCCGCCGGAAGGTCCGCCCCTCCGGCCCCTCGTTCAGATCCCCGCCCGCCACGGCATGCTCCACACCCATCCCGGCGATCCGGTCGAGCAGCATGCTCCCCTGCTCGTACCGCTCGCGCTTGTCCAGCGACAGATGACAGCTCACCACGCCGACCCGCGCCCCGCCGAACCGTACGACGGCGGTGGCGAACCCGCGCCGGTGCTGCCCCGGGGTGAGCGGCAGCAGCACGTCCTCGGTCCGCTCGACGGTCGCCCGCAGCGAACACAGGAGGGCGGGCCCGGCGGCGGTGGCGCCCCCGGAGAGCATCACCAGCCCGGACTCCGAGGCCAGCGTCGCCAGCTTCTTCCGCCACCGGAAGAACCGCGGTGCCTCCTGCACCAGCACCAGATCGGGCGCACAGGCACCGATCACCCGGGCCAGCGCGTGGACGTCGTCCCGCATCGAACGGATGTTGTAACTCAGCACCCGGACAACGGCCGAACCGTCGGACTCGGTCCGGGAGTCGGGCAGCAGCTGACTCATCGTCATGAGATCAAGATAGTCCGCCCCACAGCCCTTGCCGCGGGTCAGCGCCCCACACGGCCGAGGAAGTCACGCCAGGCGGCCGAGGAGGCTACGAACCCCGGCCGACCCCTCTCCTTGGAGTCCCGCACGTGTACAGCACCGAACGCGTGGGCGACCTCGACGCAGTCGTCTCCCTGAGACCCGCTGTAGCTGCTCCTGAACCAGTTCAGCTGCTGATGCGAGTTCATGACGCTCCTCAGTGACTCACTCGCTCAAGGAAGTCACGCCACGCAGCCGAGGAGGCCACGAACCCCGGCCGACCCCTCTCCTTGGAGTCCCGCACGTGTACAGCACCGGCCGCGAACGCCACCTCGACACAGCTGTCGCCCTCAGACCCGCTGTAGCTGCTCTTGAACCAGTCCAGCTCGCTGTAGATGCTCATAGCGCTCCCCTCAACCGCTGCAACAACTCCACCGAGTCCGCTGGGGACAGGGCTTGTGAGCGCATCTTGGCATAACGCATCTGCATGACGCTCACTGCTTCTCGGTCACAGACGAGCTGCCCCGTCTTCTGCCCTTCCGCGTAACCCACCCACTGCCGCTCCGAGGTCTCGAGAAGCTGCATGGGCCCATCCGTACCGGCGTGATACGGCTGCCGCAACGGCATGATCTGCAGCTCCACATTCCACAACTCGGTGCACGCGAGGAGGTGGCCGATCAGCTCCCGGGTGACCTCCTCACCCCCCGTGTGCCGCAGCAGCACCGACTCCTCGACGATGAAGCTGAACGCGATCGGCGGCCGGCGCCGGAGCAGTTCCTGCCGCGCCAGCCGGGCCGCGATCCGCTGCTCCAACTGCTCCTCGCTGGGCGGAGGCGGCACGTTGAGCATCACGGCCCGGGTGTACGCCTCGGTCTGGAGCAGCCCCGGCACCACCCGGCACTCGTAGGTGCACAGGCCGACCGCCATCTCCTCCAGCTGGGCCCACTCGCGGAACCACACCGCGAGCCCCCGCTGCCGCCCGAGGTGCCGGACCATGGCCCGCAACACCCCGAACGCCTCCAGCTCCTCCTCCGCCCGCTCGACGAAGGCGGCGGTCGGCATGCGCCGCCCCTGCTCGACCGAAGCGACGGACGCGTGGGAGTAGTTGAGCCGCTCGGCGAGCTGCTCCTGCGTCATCAGGGCACGTTCTCTGAACGTCTTCAAGGCCGCCCCGAATGCCTTGAGACTGTCGGACGACTCAAGCGTGCTGCCGTTCGCCATGGACGACGACCCCCTTGTCGCGTTACCGGCACACCGTGCAGCCGTACAACGCGCGGGCATCCGGGCGGGGTTACGCGCCGAGCGCGGCCACAGCCCGTACACGCCCTCGTGTACGGGCTCCCGTCACATGTGGACGCTCCGTGAACACGCCACAAGCTGATCTTTATATGAGTAATATGCCGCCTGATCTGCCCGTTGCTGTTCGGAGCGAAATGTCCTCCCTCCCCCTACTCAAGGCGCGCTCGGCGTGTCCGCCCCTCGTTCTTCGGCGGGAGCACGCCACGAACAGAGGCTCTGAGCTGGGACTTCGGGCAGCAGGCCGCCACAGACGGTGGCGGGACGGACGTGCCCTCTTCTTATCCACATCGCCAAGTCCGCCGGCCGAGCGTGGGTGTCCCCTCGTCTCCCGACATGTGCAGGCGGCTGGCCCTCACTCTGCGAGGACCCCCAATCCGTGACCCCGAATCCCGAAGCCGCCGTTGCGGTGCTGGGCGCGACAACCGCCGTGGGCGCCGTGGCCGTGGTGGCTCTGGCCAGATCCCGTGCGGTCCTCTCGCGTCGCTGTGCGGTGCTCAGCCGGCAAATAGGCGAGCAGAACCAGGCGTTGGCCACACTTCAAGCCCGTGAAAAGGCGCAGTTCGAGGAACTGCGCCACCTCGTGAACAGCCGGCTGCCGGCCGCGGCCCTGCACCTGATCAGTGATCACCATCCCGTTCCCGGCGCCCTGCTGGACGACGGCAGCGACTACGCCGCCCAGATGCAGGCAGCGCACGATCTGTTCGTGGAGACGCTGGTCAGTGAGCACAGGCGTATCGACGCCGCCGCTCGGGCCGCGCTGCGTGGAGCCTGTACCGCCATCCAGGCACAGAGCTTCCGGCTGCAGACGCTCATCGACGAATTGCAGCGCGACTGTCGTGACCCGAGGGTCCTGCAGGAGTACTTCCGTATCGATCAGCTCAACGAGCAGGTCCTCCGCCTGGTGCAGAAGGCGGCCATCGTGAGCGGTTCCTGGCCCGGCCTGGTCCGGCCGGACACTCACCTCCCGGACGTCGTCGCGGGCGCCACATCGCGTCTGCATGGCTTCGAGCGCGTCCAGGTCCACACGAAACTCCTGGTCGACGGGGTGGGTGTGGTCGGACGGGCAGCGGAACCGGTGGCGGTGGCCTGTGCCGAACTGATGGCGAACGCGCTGGAGTCGTCGCGCGGTGATCTGGCGGTCGAGGTCACCCTGCTGCAGACGGACAACGGCAGCGTGTGCATCCAGATCGACGACGCGGGCAAGGGCATGACCCGCGAGGCCGTGCGGCGCGGCACCCGGCTGGTGTCGGGTGAGAATGCCGGCAACCTGCTGATCACCGAGCTCGGCGACCCTCCGGCTCTGGGTTTCGCGGCCATCGGACAGTTGGTCGCCGACCACGGTTTCCACGTGTCGGTGGACCAGGTCTCGCCCTATGGCGGGGTCCGTGCGGTACTGGCGGTCCCGAAGCATCTGCTGACCACGATCGATGAGACGGCGGAACCGCCGTCGGCGATGGCAGCCATGCCGACCCCGGCGCCCCGCACGCCGATACCTCCCGTCGCCTCGGTGCCGGCGGAGCACGTGGAAGGACTGCGTGATGTCAGTGCACCCTCGCTGAGCGACGCCAGTGCGCTGCCCCAGCGCCGCCGCCGCAGCGGTTCCTCCCGCAGCCGCTCAGCGGCCCGCGCCCCTCGACCGGTCGACCCGGACGAAGCCCGCACCGCGTGGGGTGACTTCGAGCAGGCAGTTGCCGCCGGACGCGACGGCACCGATTCCGATAACAAGGACAAGTCTTGAGCCAGTCAACTCTCAGCCAGCAGATCCCTGACCCTTCCTGGGTCCTGGGCCCGATCATCGAGGTCGGCGTCCGGCACGCGCTGATTCTGTCTGCCGACGGCATCGTCGTGGGAGCCTCCGGCAGCCTCGGCCGTGACGAATCCGAGGGCATGGCAGCGATGGTGTCCGCACTGCACGGTGCCGCGCGCGCGGCAGGCGTGGTGTCACTCGAGGCGCCCGACGAGACCCCGATCTCCACCATCACGGTCCAGCTCGACGCCGTTGGAACGCTCATGGTCATGCCGGCCGGCGGGGCCAACGCGTTCATCGCCGCTTCCTTCGGCACCGATGTGCCGATGAACATCGTCGCGCACACCCTCGCGCGGCAGGCGAAGAACCTCGGCGAGGCGCTGATGTCCGTGCCCACGCGCTCGCACGACCGCGCATCATGAGCCCGGGCCCGGCACGACGACTGGTCCCCAGTTACCTGGCCACCGGAGGCGTCAGCACACCCGAGCACAGCGTGCTCGAAGAACTGACCGCGTTAACGGCCACCGGCCGGTCCGCGCTGCCCCATCACACGCCGGCTCATCGGCGACTTCTCGACCTGGTCGGTGACGGCGGGCTGACGGTGATGGAGATCGCGGGATATCTGCGTCTTCCGGTCGGCGTGGTGAAGATGCTCGCCGCACAGCTGGTGTCCGACGGCCTGCTGCGCGCCGCCGCGCCGCTTCCTGCCGCCCTTGCTCCCAGCACTACTGCCGGACGGCCCAACAGGGCCCTCCTGGAGGAGGTTATGCATGGGCTCCTCGCCCTCTAGCCCGCCGGTCTACCTGCCGGATGCAGACCACGAACGGGTCAAGGTACTGGTGGCCGGGCCATTCGGTATCGGCAAGACCACGATGATCCGCACACTCTCGGAGATACCGAGTCTTCACACCGAAGAGGTGATGACGGACGCGGCGGCCCACATCGACGAGCTCGCCGTGACGGACAAGAAGACCACCACGGTGGCCATCGACTTCGGCCGTCTCACCATCGCCCAGGGGCGCATCGTCCTGTACTTGTTCGGCACGCCCGGACAGCGGCGGTTCAAGCCCCTGTGGACCGACTACGCCCGGGGCGCCCTGGGCGCGCTGGTCATCGTCGACACCCGGAGGCTGGCCGACTCCTTCGAGGTCATCGACCTCATCGAGGAGAGCGGTCTGGACTACGCCGTCGCGGTGAACCAGTTCCCCGAATCCCCCGAGTACGACGAGGAGACCCTCCGCCTCAAGCTCGACGTGGAGGACCACACCCCCTTGGTCATCTGCGACGCACGGGACTGGGACTCCAGCCTCGGCGCACTGCGGGCGCTCGCCGCCCATCTCGTCTCGCGTGCGGCAGGCAGCCTGTGAACACCGCCCACGACGCCGTTCCGCTGTACGGCCCTGAGCACGCCGCCGACCCCGGCCGAAGCTACGAACTCCTGCGCGCGCAGGGCCCGGTGGGCCGCGCCGAGATCGACCCCGGACTCGTCGTGTGGGTGATCACCGACTACCGGGCCGCTCTCGATCTGCTGCAGGACACCGCCAACTGGACCAAGGACACCCGCGGCTGGGACACGACGGTGCCGGCGGACAGTCCGGTCAAGGAGCCCCTGCAGTGGCGGCCCAGCCTGTTCTTCGCCGACGGGGAGGAGCACGCGCATCTGCGCAAGGTCGTCACCGACAGTTTCGCCCTCCTCGACCCGCAGTACCTGCGCGAGGTGACCAGACGTCACGCGGACTCCCTGCTGGACGAGTTCAGTCACCTGGGGCGGGCCGACCTGGTCGCCCAGTACGCCCGCAGGCTGCCGCTCATGGTCCTGAACACCCTGTTCGGCATGCCGGACGAGGGTGCGGACCAGCTCATGTCGGCGATCGAGGCGCTGATGAGTACGGTTCCCCAGGCCAAGCAGGCAGGTGAGCAGGCCCTCACCGCCTACCTGGGCAGCCTGTACGCCATGAAGACCGCCCGGCGCGGCCGCGATCTCACGTCCTGGTTCATGGACCACCCGAACGGCCTCTCCGCCGAGGAGGTGATCAACCAGGTACTCATCACCCAGGGCGCCGCCTACGGCACGCTGTCCGGACTGATCGCCAACACCCTCGCGCAGATCCTCTCCGACCAGCGGTACCGAGGCACCCTCACCACCGGGAGTCTGCCCATCCGGCACGCGATCGACGAGGTGCTCTGGGCGGACCCGCCGCTGGCCATGTACAGCCTCCACCGAGCCCGGCGCCCCCTCATGTTCCACGGCCGCGCCATCGAGGTCGGAGACCCCGTCATGGTCTCCTACGCCGCGGTCAACACCTGCCCCCATGCCCAGCAGGTGCCCGATGAGCAGCGCTCCGACCACAAGGCACACCTCGCCTTCGCCGCCGGGCCGCACGCCTGCCCCGCCGAGAACATCGTGTTCGTGGTGTCGGTCGCCGCCATCGAACGGCTGATGGGCAGGCTGCCGGACATCGAACTCACCGTCCCGGCAGCCACACTGACCTACCAACCAGGTCCCATCTACCGGGTCCTCACCGCACTCCCCTGCCGTTTTACTCCGCAGACTCCGGATTCCCGGAGGCCAACGCCGGGTAGCGTCTCCGCGTCCGCCTGATCCGTAACACCGACACCAGAACCAACAGCTGACCCACAGACCGCCCCCGGGATCCACACCCCGGGGGCCGCGTTCTGCCCGACCACGAGGAAAAGGGCGACTCCGCATGAAGTTCACACGTCACGGAAGGTATGCGCCTCGATGCCCGGGACCATACGGGACACCACCCATATCCCGACCCTCATATCCGTTCGTCACGAGGTGGACGCGATACTCGCCGAGTTCATCGACGAGCAGGAACGGTCGGCGCTAGGCCCGGAAACGGCACCCCTGTTCGCCGCCGTCCGCCGGCTGATCTTCTCCAACGGCAAGCGGCTGCGCCCTTTGCTGTGTGTGGCGGGATGGCGTGCCGGAGGCGCACCGGGAGACTCTCACGCGGTCCTCCGCGTCGCCGCCGCCCTGGAACTGTTCCAGGCGTTCGCCCTCGTCCACGACGACGTCATGGACGACAGCGACTCCCGCCGCGGACTGCCGTCGGCCCACCGCGCGCTGGCCGCCGACTACCTGAGCGGCGGTGGACGGCACGGCAGGGCCGAGGCACACGGCCAGGGCGCCGCCATCCTCCTCGGCGACCTCCTGCTCGTGTGGTCGGACGAGATGCTGGCAGGCACGGAACTGGAAGCCCATACACGAAGCCGGGTCCTCCCGTTGGTGGCCGGCATGCGCACCGAGCTGGTCTACGGACAGTACCTGGACCTGCTGTCCACCGGCCGGATCTCCGGAGACGTCGGCGCCGCGCTACGGGTCGCCCGGTACAAGACGGGGAAATACACCGTGGAGCGGCCCCTGCACCTCGGCGTCTGCCTGGCCGACGGCGGGCCGCAACTGCTGCGGATGTGCACCGACTTCGCCATCCCGCTAGGAGAAGCGTTTCAGCTGCGCGACGACCTGCTCGGTGTCTTCGGTGATCCGGCAAAGACCGGCAAGCCGGTCGGGGACGACATCCGTGAGGGCAAGGCCACCGTGCTCCTCGCTCTCGCGTTCCAGAACGCCTCCAGGGCCGAACGGCGTGTGCTCCGCGGCCTCTTCGGCAGCACGAACCTGAGCAGTGAGGACATCGACCGGATCCGCAGCGTCCTGGAGGGCACCGGCGCCCGGCAGCGGGTCGAAAGGATGATCACCTCCAGGCGCCGTGCCGCACTCGCCACCCTGGACACAGCCGGCCTGCCGCCGGACGTCGCCGAAACGCTGAGACAGATCGTATGGACGGCTACGGAAAGGCACGCATGAACTCCCCGCACCGCCAAGCACCTCACATACCGGTCAGTCACCCCGAAACCTACGCACAACGAGCTCACGAGTTGGTGACCTCAGTCGACCAGGACGCCTGGGGCGATGTGCGTCCCTCCGTGTACGAGACCGCCCGGGTGGTGTCCTGGACACCGTGGCTGGAGGGACACGAGCGCCGTCTGGCGTGGCTGCTGGAGCAGCAGACCGCCACGGGCGGCTGGGGAGAGGGCCCCACGCCGTACCGACTGCTGCCGACACTCGGTGTCACCGAGGCTCTCCTGTCCGCGCTGCGCCATGACACCGCGGCGGGCGTCCCGCGCGAGCGGCTCGCCGCGGCTGCCGACAACGGGCTCGCCTCGCTCCGGGACCTGTCCGGGGCCGACGGGTGGCCGGACACGGCGGCCATCGAGATCCTCGTCCCGGACCTGGTCGCCCTGATCAACGAGCACCTGGGTCAACCGGACGTCGCCGCCTTCGGCCGGCTCGGTCCATGGGCCCGTGGGCAGCGCCTGCCGTTGCCGCGCGGGTTCCGGGAGGCGCTGCCCGAGCAGGTGGCCGCGCGGTGCCGAGCGGCCGGTCGTGTGCCGGTCAAGCTGCACCACACCTTCGAAGGCATCGCCCGCCACCTGCCGCGGATGGTGCCCGCGGTCCCGGGCGGGCTGCTGGGCAGTTCCCCCGCCGCCACCGCCGCCTGGCTGGCCACCGGAGCCGAGGCGGGCCGGGAGCGGGCGGTCACCGCGCTGACCCGCGTGGCGGAGCGCTACGACGGTCTTTTCCCGGAGGCCTCGCCCATCTCCGTCTTCGAACGGCTCTGGGTCGCCGCCGCCCTCGCCCGTCCCGGACTGCCCGCCGGCTGTGTGCCGCGCGTCCGCGCCTGGGTGGCGGAGATCTACGACGCCGCAGGAGTGCGAGGTGCTCCCGGCCTGCTGCCCGACACCGACGACACCGCCATGGCGGTGCTGGTGTCCGCCCTCGCCGGTTCGCCCCGCGATCCCGCCCCGCTGTCCGCCTTCGAGACCGGCGACCACTACGACTGCTATGTCGGCGAGGACACCGGCTCCATCACGGCCAACGCCCACGCCCTCCAGGCACTCACCGCCTGGCTGAGCAACCGCCCCACGACAGGTGACGTGCTCCGGACCCGTAGGGACCTGACCCGCGACTGGCTCCTCGCACAGCAGCGACCCGACGGCTCCTGGCACGACAAGTGGCATGCCTCCCCCTACTACGCCACCGAGCGGTGCGTCACCGCTCTCTCCGGACACACCGGCCCGACCACACACGACGCCGTCCGCTCGGCCGGCGACTGGGTCCTGGCCACGCAGCGCGACGACGGCTCCTGGGGGGTGTGGGGCGGCACCGCCGAGGAGACCGCCTACGCCGTCGACATCCTCCTGGCTTCCACGCGCCACACGGCCGGTTCGGCGGTCACCGAGGCGCTGAAGCGGGCCGAGCACGTCCTTCACGACGCCTCCCACCCGTCGTCCGGCCACCACCCTGCCCTCTGGCACGACAAGACCCTCTACGCCCCCCGGGCCATGGCGCGGGCCGAGGTGACCGCCGCGCTAGAGCTGCTGCGGGCACACCGGCACTGAACCCCACCGACCCCTCCAGCCCGGATTCTCAACGGAGGCATCACACGTGAACGCCGCTCCCCACGTTCCGCCGTACGCTCCAGGTCGCGTGCCGCTCATCGGACACGCGGTACCCCTGGTGAGGGACCGCCTGGCCTTTCTGCAGGACCTGCGCAGGCACGGGCCGATCGTGCGTTTCTCGGTCGGCCCGAAGACCGTGACCGCCATCAACTCCCCCGATCTGCTGCAGGAGATGCTCACCACCAAATCGAGGCACTTCAGCAAAGGGCTCCTGTTCGAGAAGCTGAAGCTCTTCGGCAACGACGCCCTGCCGGTGGCGGAGGGCAGCCGGCACCTGACGCGCCGCCGTCTGCTGCAGCCCGCGTTCCACCATCAGCAGATCGACCACTACATCCGGACCATGTACACCACGGTCGATCCGATGATCGCGGCATGGCGGAGCACGGGCCCTCTGGATCTGAAGACCGAGATGCAGCTGATGACGCAGAACGTCGTCATGGCGGCCCTGTTCTCCACCACCCCCGACCGCGAGACCGGGCACGCGATCCTCAAGAGCGTCGACACGCTGTTCGCCGCGGCGCTCCGCCGTGCCCTGCTCCCCCTCCCCTTGCTCGAGCGGCTGCCGACCCCGGGAAACCGGCGGGCCCGGCGGGCCGGCCGGGTGATGCGTGCCGCCGTGGGCCAGATCATCGCCGACCACCTGGCACATCCGGACGCCCACGACGACATCGTGTCCCTGCTGCTGTCCGCCCGCGATCAGGACGGTACGCCGCTGGCCGACGAGGACATCCTGTCCGAGGTCACGGGCCTGCTCGCGGCGGGTTCGGAAACCACCGCGGTCACCTTGACCTGGCTCTTCCACGAGCTGGGCCGCAACCCGGACCTGGAGCGGCGGCTGCACGACGAGGTCGACGCGGTCCTCACGGACGAGCCCCTGACCACACAGTCCCTGACCCGGCTCACGTTCACCCGCAGACTGGTCAACGAGAGTCTGCGCATGTACAGCCCGGCATGGCTGGTGACCCGTCAGGCCACCGAACCCGTGCGGCTCGCGGACGTGGATCTGCGGGTCGGGGAGGACATCGTGTGGAGCCCCTACACGCTGCACCGCGATCCCGCCCTGTACCCGGACCCGCTCCGCTTCGATCCCGACCGTTGGCTGCCGGAGCGTCCGCAACCCCCGAAGGGGGCGTTCCTCCCCTTCGGTGCCGGAAAGCGGCAATGCATGGGCAACGAGTTCGCCCTGGCCGAAGCGACCCTGATCACCGCGCTGATCGCGTCCCGCTGGCGGCTGCGGCCCGTCCCGGGACCCGCGGTCCGGCCGATCGGAGCGATCACCCTGCATCCGTCCGCGCTGCACATGACCGCACAGGCACGGACGCCCGGCCGCCGCCACGAGGAGGCAGCGTGACCGGCACCGACCCTACGGTGACGACGCTGCCAGGACCGGACTTCGCCGCCACCTTCCCCGGCCCGTTCCCGGCGGGCCCGCACAGCGAGCACACGGAGCGCCGACTCCTGGGCTGGTTGGAGGAGTACCCGCTGCTCCCCTCCGCCAAGGCCAGGGGTGTGCTGGTGAACATCACGAGTCACGGAGTATCGCGCACCTTCCCCACCGCGGACCCGGACCGTCTGGTTCTGTTCGCGGAACTCCTGCTGTGGCTCACCGCGTTCGACGACATCCACGCCGAGGCGAACGCCGTCGGTGACCCGGCTGCCCTGGTCGACCGCACCGGCGAACTGATGCTCGTCCTGGCAGGCGGCGACCGGCCTCCCGCGAGTACACCCTTCCCCGCCGCCCTGCACGACCTGCTGGCCCGATTCCGCGCCCGCACGGGCCCGGCCGCATACCTCCGACTCGCCGCAAGCCTGCGTGACACCCTCATGGCGCTGGTCTGGGAGGCGCACCACGTCGCCCGACCGGAGGAGGTCACGCTCGCGACCTATCTGGCGATGCGTCCCCACACCGTGTTCATCAGGACGATCACGGCTGCGGCGGAGATCGTCCTGGGCTACGAACTGACGGACGCCCAGCGGGATCTGGCACCGGTGCGCCGGCTGGAGACCGCCGTGTCGAATCTCGCGGGCTGGATCAACGACCTTGCCTCCTACCAGCGTGAGGTGGCACGAGGACCGGTCCAGCCCCTGAGTCTGCCCACCCTGCTGCGAGCGCGGCACGGCGGGACCGTCGAGGACGCTTTCGCACGCGCAAGCACCATGTGCGAGAACGAGGCGGCCACCGCCCGGCAGGGCATCACCGACCTCACCCGCGATCGTCCGAGCACGCTCACCACTCATGCCCGGGCGCTGGAGGACATCATCCGCTCGTTCATCTGGCACACCGGCCACGCCCGGTACCAGGAACCGGGCAGAAGAGCCGCGGCTCCGATACCGGGCCGGCCAGGGCGGTGAGGAATTGAGGCCGAGTCAACCGGCCCAGCGGGTCCCGGTACCCACGCATCCGGGCGCTGTCACCTGCTCACATCGCGCAGGGCCGTAGCGGGCGGGCCGTCGAGCCCGCGTACCCGGCCGGGCCGACCGACCCTGGGGTCACCGGCGCCGCCGACTTCTTCCGCCACCGGAAGAACCGCGGCGCCTCCTCCACCCACACCAGGTCCGGCGCACAGGCACCGATCACCCGGGCCGGCGCGTGCACATCCTCCCGCATCGAACGGATGTCGCAATTCAGCACCCGGACAGCGGCCGAACCATCGGACTCGGTCCGGGAGTCGGGCAACAGCGGAGTCATCGCCATGGCATCAACATGCGCCGCCCCGCACCAACCGACCCGGGTCAGCGCTCGACGCAAACGCGGAAGTCACGCCAGGCGGCCGAGGATGCCACTGACCTCGGCCGTCCCCCCTCCTTGGAGTCCCGCACGAGTACGGCTCCGGCGGCGAAAGCCACACCTCCACGCAGTCATCGCCCTGGGAACCGGTGAGCTGCTCTTGAACCAGCCCAGCATGGACGACGACCCCCTTGTCGCGTTACCGGCACACCTTCCAGCCGTACAACGCCAGGACAGCAGACCAGGGTTACGCGCCGACCACGCCCACAGCCCGTACAAGCCCCGATGTACGAGTCACCCGCATCACGCCTTCCGCCTCAGGGCACTCCCCAGCCCTACGGCATATACTGATCTTTATCTATCTGCTTGACAATATTTCCTCCGTTTTCAGGCCGGTGCCGCAGAGGAATCCGTCGAGGAGGTCAGGGCGTTTCCTGACTCGGCCAAGGGTGGCAGCGATGGCATCGCCGAGCTCGGTAATCGAACGAAACGCCCGGTTGGCGATCTCGTCCTTCACGATCTTCCACAGGAGCTCGACCGGGTTCAGCTCCGGTGCGTAGGCGGGCAGTTGGACGATCTCCAGCCATGATTGTTGACCGCTGCTCCAGCTGGTGACGTCGCGGGCGAGGTGGCTGGAGTGGTTGTCCCAGACCACTGTGAGCTTCCCGCCGAGGCGGATCTTCAGAGCCGTCAGCAGGAGCGGGAAGTCCTCCTTCGTGTAGCCCTTGCCTGCCTTGTACCAGGAGAAAAG